>CAIXHD010000274.1 GCA_903919065.1 uncultured Bacteroidota bacterium | reverse complement strand
GTAGCGAGAGCCGGGGATGATCCGGCGACCTCATGATTATGAATCATGCGCTCTAACCAGCTGAGCTACCTCGCCATTTTTCGAGGACGCAAATATAGTATTTTTTGGAAACCGAATGAACCATGTACCAGTAATTATTGCTTTGTAGGTAAAAATTTCATATATTGCCGGAATTGTAACAAATTGAACAAATGTCCGCTAAACAAAAATACGAGCTTGAATATGTGATCAACGCATCACCAAAGGTCCTTTTCGCCAGATTAAGCACTCCTGGCGGCCTTTCGGAATGGTTTGCAGATGACGTGAATATCGAAGGATCCACCCTTACATTCATTTGGGATAAGTCGTCCCAGAAAGCAGAATTAGTCTGGATGAAAGAAAATCGTACTGTCCGCTATAAATGGCTCGATGATCCCGATCCAAAAGCCTATTTCGAATTTCGGATTTCCCAGGACGCCCTGACCAGCGACGTTTCATTGACTATTACCGACTTCGCCGAAGAAGGTGACGTTGAAGATGCCAAAGGTTTGTGGGATAAACAGATTTCACAGCTATTCAGTCAATTAGGATCTGCCTGATCCACCCATAGCCCTTGAAAAGATTACACCGCTATATGATCCGATCGTATATCGGACCTCTGGTAATGACGGTTTGCCTTGCCATGATCGTGCTGATTCTTCAGTTCGTTTGGAAATATATAGATGAACTGGTTGGCAAAGGACTCTCCACATCGGTTATCCTCGAACTGCTCGCCTATGTTTCGGCCAGCCTCATACCATTAGCCCTGATCCTTGGAATTCTGCTGGCTTCCATCATGACCTTCGGCAATTTGGGGGAACACTCAGAACTCAATGCTCTCAAATCCTCGGGAATCTCCCTCACCCGCATTATGGCTCCATTGTTCTACCTGGCTGTCGCCATTGTTATCGGTGCCTTCCTGTTCTCCAATTATACTATCCCGAAAACAAATATGAAATTCTATACTCTCCTAATGGATATCCGGAATGCGCGTCCGGAATTCGATATCAAGGAGGGTCAGTTTTATAACGGATTGGAAGGATACAGCATGAAAATAGGCAAGCGGTCCAAGAACAGCCGCATGCTTTACGACCTCATGATTTACGACCATACGGCAAAACAGGGAAATGTATCCGTAACTATTGCCGATTCAGGTTTTCTTGTGCAAACCGAGGACAAGCTTAATATCATGCTCACCCTCTATAATGGATATGGATACTCTGAGCAGCTGGATGATAACCTTCAGATGAAGAAAACCAGGCCTTTCCGCCGCGATCAGTTCGGTATGCAGCAGTTCCTTTTCAAGATTCCGTCAAACGAGTTAAACCGTACTAAAGAGGATCTGTTCAAAGACAACTACAAGCGACAGAACATGTCAGAGATTTCCAAATATGTGGCCGCTTATATGCCAGGAGTTTATAAAAAAAGAAACCGGGTAACAGAGGAACTGCTCAGAAACCAGTATTTCAAGATGGAAGATAAAAAAGATACCATCACTCCACTGAACGATCACCAGAGAGAGCTGGCAAAAATCCGGATAAATGCAATGAGCTTATACGATTCTTTGTCCTCAGCTGAAAAGGCAAAGGTCATCGATGTGGCACTTGGCCTGGCCCGGACCTCACAAACCATGATAAAAACAGCCGGAGAAGTTTTTAGAAGTGATCAGGCCTGGATGGCACGATACCAGATAGAATGGCATCGAAAGCTTACCCTGTCCATCGCCTGCCTGCTGTTTTTCCTGATTGGCGCCCCGCTCGGTGCCATCATCCGCAAGGGAGGCCTGGGCACTCCTGTCGTGGTATCCACTATGTTCTTCATTTTCTACCATATCATATCGCTTGCCGGTGAAAAGTATGCCAAGGCGGGCATCATGCCAGTCTGGCTCGGAATGTGGGGTTCCACCTTGATTCTTCTGTTTATCGGAATTTACCTCACCATCAAATCGAACCGTGACTCAGCCGTCTTGTCGGGTGACACCTACATTCTAATCATCCGGAAATTCTTTAGATTTGGCCGTCAAAACGGAATTCTCTCCCATGAAAATCCTTCAGCTCACTAATAAAGTTCCCTACCCTCCGCGCGATGGCGGTGCAATTGCCAGCCTAACTCTGGCCAGGGAGCTTTCAAATGCCGGTCATGAAGTGATTGTGCTTGCCATGAATACATCCAAGCATTTTTTAGAAAGTGATCAGATACCGTCCATCAAAATATCCGGACTCAGAGTGGATATCGTTCCTGTCGACACCCGTGTAAATTGGCTGCATGCTTTGTTCAATCTGTTCTTCTCCCGGCTACCTTATAACGCCATCCGGTTTATTTCTGAAGATTATCGAACCAACCTGAAAATTCTTCTGGCCGAAAACGATTTCGATTATATCATTCTTGATCAGATTTATACCGGCCTTTATCTCGATGACATCCGCGAATCCACAACGACACCGGTAGTTTTACGGGCTCATAATATTGAACATGAAATATGGGCGCGGACGGCAAAATCCTCGAGCGGATTAAAACGCCTGTATCTAACCATTCTGGCAAACCGGATTCGCCGTTACGAGTTTTCCCTGATTAACCGTTACGATGCCCTCGTCCCAATAACCAAAAGGGATGCAGATCATTTTATGAAATTTGGCAACACCAAACCTTGTCATGTATTGCCTACCGGGATGGACCTTCTGGAAATGCCGGAAATATCTCACTCAAAAGCAATTTCAGTGGCCCATCTTGGTGCCCTCGACTGGCTGCCTAATCAGGATGGTGTCCGCTGGTTCATCAGCCAGGTTTGGCCGATTGTGAGAAGTGCCCTGCCAGGTATCGAGTTTCATCTGGCTGGCCGCAATGCACCGGAAAGGTTTGCAGCACAGATCTCAGCACCTGGCGTGGTTTTTCACGGAGAAGTCGAAGACGCAGCAACCTTTATTAAAGATCATCAGATTTTTATTGTTCCCTTATTCTCTGGCAGCGGACTCCGCATCAAGCTGCTTGATTATATGTCGGCTGGCAGGGCCACTGTAACAACAACCATCGGAGCCGAGGGAATTCACCTTACCAAAGGCCGGGAAGCATTTATCGCCGACCAGCCCGAAGATTTTGCAAAACAGATTATTTCCCTCGTACAAAATCCGGAATTATGCGCCGAAATCGGTAAGAATGCCAGGGAATTTATCAGAACTAATTTCGACAATAAGCTGTTAATAAGTCAATTAATTGATTTTTTACGAACTATTGATCACAACAGCTAACATATTATTCGGGGTATGCGTTCTGGCAATATTTCACAGTTATGTGTTATTTCCACTGATCCTTAAAACGATTGCCCTATTTCACAAGAAAGTGCCCATTAAACGGGATACGACAGCAAAACCGCCTAAAGTGAGCATTCTGCTTTCTGCCTATAATGAAGAGGATGTAATTGAAGAGAAAATCCGTTCTGTCTATAACACGCAATATCCTGCTTCACAATTCGAACTGATCATCGGATCCGATAATTCCTCCGACCGCACCCCTGAAATCATCGAAAAACTAAAAACAGAATTTCCCTCCATCCGATTTTTCAGCTTCAATGAAAGGCAAGGAAAACCAAACGTAATCAATAAGCTTGTTGCCGAAGCCACAGGAGAGATCCTTATCCTGACCGATGCCAATGTAATTTTCGACGAGGACACTCTTACCGGAATAACCGGTCCGTTTTCCAATGCTAAAGTCGGGCTGGTGGATACCCAAATGATTAATCTGGGAATGAAAAAGGAGGGCATATCCTTTCAGGAAAAAGCATATATCTCGAGAGAAGTCAGGATCAAGCATCTGGAAAGCCAGCTTTGGGGAGTGATGATGGGACCCTTCGGTGGCTGTTTTGCCATTAGGAAGAAATTATTTGAACCTATTCCGCCGAACTTTCTGGTCGATGATTTTTACCTGAACATGAAGGTTTTCGAATCCGGATATCAGGCAGTCAATAATCCGGACGCTCGTGTTTACGAAGATGTATCCAATGATTTATCGATAGAGTTCCGGCGGAAAATCAGGATTGCCACCGGCAACTTTCAGAATCTCAGGCGATTCATTAAGCTCCTGTCCCCTGCCCGACCGGCTCTGGCATTTTGTTTTCTGAGTCATAAAGTCCTCCGCTGGCTTGGCCCCGTCTTCCTCTTCCTGTCTTTTGTCTCTCTTCTCTTTCTGTCAGTCTTCTCTCCTGTCTATCGTCTCTTTTTCTTTGCCTTTCTGGGTGTTCTCCTGATTCCGGCTGCTGATTATCTCCTAAAAAAGCTAAATTTGCACTTTCGATTTTTGAGGTTCGTAACTCATTTTTTGGGGATGAACCTGGCACTAATTATAGGAATGGCGCGATATCTGAAAGGGGTAAAAACGAATGTCTGGCAACCAACCAAACGTCATCAATAAAAGCCTTGATAGTATAGAGGATGCCATTGAGGCAATCAGAAAAGGCGAGATAATTATTGTGGTGGACGATGAGGACCGCGAAAATGAGGGTGATTTTATAGCCTCTGCTCAACTGGCCACCCCGAAAACCATAAATTTCATGGCACGGTTCGGTCGTGGGCTTATTTGTGCCCCACTGCCAAAGGAACGTTGCCAGGAACTTGATCTTCCCCCGATGGTCGGGAAAAACACATCATTTCACGAAACAGCATTCACCGTCTCAGTCGACTTGCTCGGACAGGGATGCACCTCCGGAATCTCAGCCCAGGATCGGTCAAAGACTGTTCAGGCATTAGTGGATCCGCGTTCGAAGCCGGAGGATTTCGGCCGTCCCGGACATATTTTCCCGCTTATCAGCCGCGGAAAAGGAGTCATCCGCCGTGCAGGCCATACGGAAGCGGTGGTCGATCTTACCCGTCTGGCAGGTTTACGGCCCGGTGGAGTTCTGGTTGAGATCATGAACGACGACGGAACCATGGCCCGGCTTCCTGAACTTCTCAAGATTGCACAGGAGTTCCAGTTAAAAATAGTGTCGATAAAGGACCTAATAGCCTATCGGTTAAAGCAGGAAAGCCTGATCGACCGTGGTGTCAAGGTTAACCTTCCAACCGATCATGGCGATTTCGACCTGATCCCTTACCGGCAAAAATCTAACGGACAAGAACATATCGCATTGGTAAAAGGCACCTGGGATGATGATGAGCCTGTATTAGTCAGAGTTCATTCTTCGTGTGTAACCGGTGATATTTTTGGTTCGTACCGTTGTGATTGCGGCCCGCAACTGCACAGGGCGATGAAAATGATTGATCGCGAAGGTAAAGGTGCGGTTATCTATATGAATCAGGAGGGTCGCGGAATCGGCCTGTTCAATAAGATGGCAGCCTACAAGCTGCAGGAGGAAGGACAGGACACCGTGGAAGCCAATATCAACCTTGGATTCGATGAAGATGAGCGTGATTATGGTGTCGGAGCGCAGATCCTGAGAGATCTTGGTCTCAAAAAAATCCGGCTCATCACCAATAATCCTAAAAAACGTGCAGGGTTAGAAGGATATGGCATCCAGATCATAGAAAACGTTGCACTTGAAATTTTACCAAATCAGCATAATGCATTTTATCTGCAAACCAAGCGTGATAAAATGGGGCATTTTCTACATTTGCACCTTGATTACCCTGAACCTGATCTGACCTGATGATAAAATGAGCAATACCCTCCCCCGCATAGTTTTCATGGGAACGCCTGAATTTGCTGTTCCTTCGCTGGAAGCGCTGTATCAGGCAGGATATCCCATTGCGGGAGTTGTGACCGCTCCGGATAAGCCTGCAGGCCGGGGATTACAGCTAACCCTATCACCAGTAAAACGATACGCAGAGGAGAAAAACCTTTTAGTCCTTCAGCCGGACAGTCTTAAAGAAGATTACTTTCTGGAAGATCTTCAGGCATTGAATGGTGACCTGTTTGTAGTGGTTGCCTTCCGTATGCTGCCTGAAGTCGTTTGGGCCATGCCAAAACTGGGAACAATGAACCTTCATGCTTCCATTCTGCCCCAATACAGGGGAGCTGCACCGATAAACCGGGTATTGATTAACGGGGATATGGAAACCGGCGTGACCACCTTCTTTATTGAAAAAGATATTGATACCGGGAATATTCTTAAGCAGGCGAAAGTAAGTTTAACTGAAAACACATTAGCGGGTGAATTGCATGATCAGCTTATGGTGCTGGGAGCGGAACTACTTCTACAGACAGTAAAGGAAATCAGCGAGGGAACCGTTAAATCCATTCCCCAGAACGACATCATCGAAGCCGGGATGTTGCTGAAGAAAGCGCCCAAACTGAGCCGGGATGACGGTCATATTATCTGGACCGATCCCGCGCAGAAGATACATAATCAGGTTCGTGGACTTTCGCCGGTACCCGGAGCCTGGACACAATTCCTTACTGATACGGGTTATAGTTTCGGAATAAAAATCATTGAAACTGAAATCGATCCCACCGGACAGTGGGGTTATCCGGGAGAGGTGCTTTTTGAGAAGCCAAATAAACTGTGGATTCAAACCGGATCAGGAGCCCTTCGGATCAAAAAACTTCAGCAAGCCGGGAAGAAAGTCATGGTAATTGCCGAATTCCTCAGGGGTTTCCGCGAACAAATCCTTAGCGCCGGTTAGGTTTCATTCCCCTCAGCCATATTTCCTGTCCCGGTTTTGGCTGCGATCCGAATTTCATTCCATTACGCTTATAAAGCCATTTTATCCGGATACCGTAGGTTTGGGAAATGCTGTACATGGTTTCACCCTTTTCAACAGTATGCCGCGAATAGGATGGCTCAGACTGCCTGCGTTTTGGCTGGAGGTAAACTATTTGCCCTGCTTTAAGATCCTGGTTTCTGGGAATTTCATTGTATGCCCTGATCTGCCATCCCTTCATGTCCAGTTTCTTTGTCAATGATTTAATATTATCTCCCCTGGCTGCCACTACAAATTTTATCCGGTTCCGATTGCTGACTTTCGCCTCAGGGGCAACCCCGTCTGGAATGAAATTCGGAATCTGACGGTCAGAGATGGAATTCATCGGCTCCACCACCGTCTGCTTGTTATCCAGCTGATAAAGCTTGTAATCTTCAACCAATTTTATCAGAATTGTTGCATAAGCCGGATTTGTGGCATATCCACACTCTTTCAGACCTTTTGCCCAGCCAACATAATCATAGGGATCCAATTGAAATAAACGAGCATAGCGGGGCCTGCTCATTAAGAAGTCTGAATGGTCGCGATAGGACTGGGCCGCGGACTCATAATGACGGAAACAGGTATTTGCATCGTCATCCTGGTACTTATATGTCCTTCCGTCCCATCCGGTCTGACACTTAATTCCAAAATGGTTGTTGGCTTTTACGGCAAGCTCACTTGTTCCGTATCTTGATTCATGGAGAGCCTGAGCCATGGTTATGCTGGCCGGGATTTTACTGTAATACATTTCATCGATCGCTGCCCTCGACCATTTCCGGATATAATCCCAATAGGAGGAATCTGCTTGAGCAATTACCGCAACTGACTGAAATACAAATAATAATGAAACTAAAAATGGCAGGGTTTTACGGAGGGTCATCAGCTTATTTCCTTTGAATTTTGGGTCCCAAGATAGCCAAACTATTTATTCCTTACATTTGGACAAAACAAAAACCATGCAATCGAAAGAAATCCGAATACCTTACGATGAATATGATATTTCAGAATTTCCCGGTACAGGTGTGGCGGAACTTATCAATCAGGCACTGGTAGCCGCAGATCGTGCCTATGCTCCCTATTCAGGCTTTCATGTAGGAGTTGCAATTGAACTAAATGATGGTCAAATTTTTACATCCAATAATCAGGAAAACAAAGCGTACCCATCGGGATTATGTGCTGAGCGGGTGGGTCTCTTTTTTGTTCAGGCAAACTATCCTGACATTCCAATAAAAAGGATGGTACTGGTGGCCAAACATAATGGCAAACAGACTGATGCACCAGTTTATCCATGCGGAGCATGCCGGCAGGTTATGGTGGAATCGGCCGAACGGCAGGAAAAGCCTTATGAAATATGGATGGCCGGAAAAAACAGGGTGTTAAGAATGGATACGCCGGATTACCTTCTTCCTCTCAAATTTCTATTCTGAGGAAGTCGGACAGGCGCAGAGGTTTGTTCCATAAACTCCAGCCAGAGCTGATCATTCTGCGGAGGATCAGCTAAAATCTCAATGGGTTCCTTGGTCACAGGATGAATAAAACAAATCTTCCGGGCATGCAGATGAATACCTCCTTCGGTATTTGACCTGGCAAAACCATATTTCAGGTCGCCCTTGATCGGACAGCCAATCTTAGCCAGCTGGCATCGGATCTGATGATGACGTCCGGTTTGCAGATCAACTTCCAGAAGAAAAAAATTATTGGTAGTACCGATCAGTTTGTAGGTAAGGCGGGCCTCTTTTGCTTTGCCCTTTGGTTTTGGATAGGCATAACTCTTATTATGCTCCTCATCTTTTAACAAATAATGCACCAGCTCACCTTCTTCATTTTCCGGACGGTTTTTCACAACCGCCCAATATGTTTTCTTCACCTCATGATCCTTGAACATCTGATTCATACGGGTCAACGCCTTGCTGGTACGGGCAAAAATAACGGCTCCGGTAACAGGCCGGTCCAAACGGTGAACCACTCCAAGAAAAACATCACCGGGCTTCTTGTATTTCCTTTTGATATATGCCTTAACCCGATCGCCCAGAATCTCATCACCTGTTGCATCGGACTGCACCAGGTCAGACGACTCCTTATTGATTACAATTAAATGATTATCCTCGTAAATTATCTCCATAACCTATTTTACTATTAAACTCCTCACCATTAAACTCCTCACCTTCTTCAGTATTGTTCTTTTTCGTTCGGGAAATCCAAATCCTTAACATCGGTGATATAACGTGCCATTGCTCCCTTGATCTCCTCGAACAGATTATGATACCGGCGTAGAAAACGCGGTGAAAAGTCCTGGGTTATTCCGAGCATGTCGTGCAAAACCAGCACCTGGCCGTCGCATTGTGAGCCAGCTCCGATTCCGATGGTAGGAATTCTTATGGAACCAGTAACCTGACCGGCAAGTGATGCAGGGATCTTCTCAAGAACTATGGCAAAGCAGCCGGTTTCTTCCAGCAATTTGGCATCGTGCAGCAATTTCTCAGCTTCAGCTTCCTCTTTTGCACGAACCACGTAGGTTCCGAATTTATGAATCGACTGAGGAGTGAGGCCCAAATGCCCCATCACCGGAATACCGGCTGACAGGATTCGTTCAACAGACTCAACAATCTCCGCTCCGCCTTCAAGTTTAACACCACCGGCACCAGTCTCTTTCATGATACGTATAGCAGATTGCAGCGCTTCCTTTGAATTACCCTGATAGGTACCGAAAGGCATATCAACAATAACCAGGGCCCGGGAAATCCCCCGGACAACAGATGCACCGTGATAGATCATCTGGTCAAGGGTAATCGGCAAGGTGGTCTCAAAGCCAGCCATGACATTGGAAGCTGAATCTCCAACCAGAACCACATCGATTTCTGTGCTGTCGAGAATTCTGGCAATCGAATAGTCATAAGCGGTGATCATTGCAATTTTATCACCCCGCAGCTTCATTTCCTGAAGGACGTGCGTGGTAACTCTTTTTATCTGCTGATGAACTGACATGTTGCGCGGCTTTACGATACGGTAATTTCACTAAATTTATACTTTGCAAAGGTATGATTATTTTGAGCATACGCCGGGTAATATTGGTGGTCCTGATTTTCATGACAGTAGTGTCGTGCCACGACAAGCTTGTTGTGATGGCACCATACCGGGTTGTGCCCGTAGTATATTGTGTTATCAATCCAAAAGATCCGGTTCAGTATCTGCGTCTCGAAAAATCTTTTCTGGGGGAAGGAAATGCCTATGATATGGCTAAGGAATCAGATTCCATCTACTATAAAGAGGCAGCGGTTTTTCTGGAACGCTGGGCCGATGGTGAGATGAAAGAGCAATTGCCTATGGTGCTCGTTGAGGCTCCGGTAAGGGAAAGCGGAATTTTCACCAATGATCCCAACTATTTATATATGCTGTCAAAGCCTGTTCTGGGCAACAAGGAATATCGCCTTAAAATAGAAATCCCATCAACAAATACTTTAATCAGCGCAACCACGCATACTGTCAGTGATTTCAAAGTTGTCAAGCCCGAAGGATTCAAGAAAAATCTGCCTTTCTCAAGCTACGACAATTATCAGTCGGTCCAGTGGATTTCAGCACCGTATACCCGTATCTATCAGTTAATAATCAGGTTCCATTATCTTGAAGTCGTTAACAATGATACCTCATTCCTTTTTGCCGACTGGAATATCGGACAATCCATTACGGAATCTGGGGCAGGCGGGGAGCTGATGACTGTTGATATTCTGCAGCGCAATTTTTATAAGTGGATCGGTAATAAACTGACCAAGCCCCCTGAGGGTATTCAACGGCTTGCTGATAAAAAAGCCATTGATTTTATTTTTACCGTAGGAGCGGAGGAGCTGTACACTTATATGGAGATTTATAAAGCTGACAACGGCGTTCCGAAAGAAAAACCGGTATTTACAAACATTACAAATGGCATTGGACTCTTCTCAGCAAAATATGTGCAGTCGGTATTAGGAAAGTCACTCTCGGAACACTCCGTTGATTCATTAGCCTACGGGATCTACACCAAGGATCTGAGGTTTGCTGACAGTCAGAACGACTATTATTACACAGGCTTCTGATAACGTTCTGTCTTTTTGTCACAATTATCCAATTGGCACAATGCTTGAATAGTTGGATTAACTAATAATTGATATCCCGAAATCATGGGCAAAATAATAGGAATAGATCTCGGAACCACTAATTCGTGCGTGTCCGTAATGGAAGGGAATGAACCTGTAGTAATTCCCAACAGCGAAGGAAAAAGAACAACTCCTTCAGTAGTAGGTTTCATCGAAAATGGTGAACGTAAAGTTGGTGATCCTGCTAAAAGACAGGCGATTACCAATCCAACAAAAACTATTTCGTCGATAAAAAGATTTATGGGTGAACGGTATTCCAATCTCAATAAAGAGATAAAGCGCGTACCATTTACTGTTTTTCAGGGTGAGAACGATACCCCGCGAGTAGTAATTGACGACCGCAAATATTCTCCACAGGAGATTTCTGCCATGGTTCTTCAGAAAATGAAGAAAACTGCAGAAGATTATCTTGGTCAGGAAGTTACTGATGCCGTAATCACCGTTCCTGCCTACTTTAATGACTCACAGCGTCAGGCAACCAAAGAAGCCGGTGAAATTGCCGGTCTCAATGTTCGCAGGATCATTAACGAACCAACCGCTGCAGCTTTGGCTTATGGGCTGGATAAAAAAGGCAAGGACATGACAGTTGCCGTTTTTGACCTTGGTGGCGGAACTTTTGATATCTCCATCCTGGATTTGGGCGATGGCGTTTTCGAAGTTAAATCAACCAATGGCGACACTCACCTTGGAGGTGATGATTTCGACCAAATGGTTATCGACTGGTTGGCCGAAGACTTCCTTAAGGATGAAGGCATTGATTTGCGCAGAGATCCAATGGCTCTTCAGAGACTTAAAGAGGCTGCTGAAAAAGCAAAAATCGAACTTTCGAGTTCAACATCAACGGAAATCAACCTGCCATATATCATGCCGGTTAATGGTATTCCGAAACATCTTGTCAAGACTCTGACACGTGCCAAATTTGAACAGCTCTGCGACAAACTGATTCAGTCGACCATTGAACCTTGCCGCAAAGCAATGAAAGATGCCGGTATAACAAATGCCAAAATTGATGAGGTAATTCTGGTTGGAGGATCAACGAGGATTCCTGCAATTCAGAAAATTGTTGAAGAATTCTTTGGGAAAGCACCCTCAAAAGGTGTAAACCCGGATGAGGTTGTTGCCGTTGGCGCAGCTATTCAGGGCGGTGTTCTCAGCGGAGAAGTTCATGACGTTCTTTTACTTGATGTTACTCCATTGTCATTAGGTATTGAAACACTTGGCGGCGTTTTCACCAAGCTTATCGAGTCAAATACGACCATCCCAACGAAAAAAGCAGAAACTTTCACCACGGCAGCTGACAGTCAGCCGTCGGTTGAAATACATATTTTACAAGGTGAACGTTCGATGGCTGCACAGAACCGCACCATTGGCCGGTTCCACCTCGACGGGCTGCCACCTGCACCACGCGGAATTCCTCAGATTGAGGTTACTTTCGACATCGATGCAAACGGTATTCTACACGTTTCAGCCAAGGATAAAGGCACCGGACGTGAACAGAAAATCCGCATCGAAGCTTCATCAGGCCTGACTGATGCCGAAATCAAGCGTATGCGTGATGAAGCTCAGCAATTTGCTGACGAAGACCGGATTCAGCGCGAAAAGATCGACAAGCTGAACCATGCAGATACCCTTATCTTCCAGACTGAAAAACAGCTGAAAGAATTTGGGGACAAACTGCCTGCCGATAAAAAACCACAGATTGAAGATGCCCTTGCAAAATTGAAGGAAGCTCATAAAGTTCAGGATATTGATGGTATTGATAAAGCCACCGCTGAACTTAATATGGTATTCCAGGCAGCCTCAGAAGAAATGTACAAGCAAGGCAATCAGGCCGGACCGCAGCCGGGAGCCGAACAGCAGGGACCAGGACCAGGGCAGGGAGCCGGAAAAGGCAAAGATTCTGAAGTAACTGATGTTGATTTTGAAGAGGTAAAATAAATAGCCCTTAACAAGCAATTACCACCACAGAAAAACCGCTGTATGCTAATTACATACAGCGGTTTTCTTTTAAATATTTATTGAATCCTATACTTACAATCGGTTTTTTTATGGTATATATGTACCCGATTTGTATCGAGCATTAATTAGCGACAACGTGGTGTATAGCAAGTTAAAAATTCCCGGAATATTTAAGTATTGCAGCAAATACTCAAAGAAAGTGCCGCCTCTATTGCTAAGATACATACTCGCTCTTATATTTCCATTCCCGAGGGCTGTTGTTTTATATGGCATATCCAAAAATACAATCCACCGACTGATTATATCAGGTAGAATCCCCACTATTAATCTTGGTAACCGGCTCACAAGAGTCAGCCGGTTACCTGTCGAAGCCATGTTCATGACTGTCGAATTGTTAGAAAAATAAACAATGAGTCAATTCATTATACCAACCAGGCTTTATGGCCGTGGACGGGAAATCAGAACACTTCTGAAATCATTTGATCGTATTAGTAGCGGTCGTGGCGAAGTTTTACTGGTTCCTGGCCCTTCCGGTGTAGGAAAAACGGCTTTGGTACAAGAACTTTCAATGCCGGTCAGGGACAGAAATGGCTTTTTCATAAGGGGTAAGTTCGAGCAATATCAGCAGAATATACCCTACTTTGCTTTTCGGCAAGCACTGGCAGAACTATGCAGTGAATTGCGTTCCGGAAATGCACAGGAATACGCCCGCTTTAAAGCCGAAATCCTTGAATCCATAGGCAATCTTGGTCAAGTACTGGTTGATCTGGTACCTGAATTCGAATCTTTAATAGGGGTACAACCACCCCTGGCGGTCATCAGTCCACAGGAAGCACGGCACCGCTTTGCCGACGTTTTTCGAAACTTTCTTAAAGTCATCTGCCGACCTGAACATCCATTGGTACTATTTATTGACGACTGGCAATGGGCTGACGCAGCTTCCTGCGAACTGCTCAGGCAGCTACAGGTAGGAATTACTCTACGCTACCTGTTGGTAATTGTTTCATACCGCGATAATGAAGTCGATTCCGGCCACCCGCTCCTGTCAGCTGTGAACGATCTGCGAAGTCATGGTGTTTCTGTTGAAGCACTTCAGGTTAAAAACATCACTGCAAACGATGTACTGGAGATCGTGGCTGATACATTTAACCCGGCCATTGAAAAAATGGAGAAGCTTGCATCGGTCATCCATACCAAGACGCTTGGAAATCCATTTTTCGTGCATTCGTTTCTCAGCTTCCTGTATGAGTTCAACCTAATCTGGTTTGACAAAGACGGAAACCAATGGAAATGGCTCATGGTTAAAAAAGGAGCTGTTAATTTACCTGCAAATGTGGTTGAGTTATTTATTCTGAAACTTCGCCGATTTGATGCGGAAAGCCAGAACCTTTTCTCATTGGCCGCTTGTCTTGGTAACCGTTTTGATTTGGCAACGTTGAGCATCATTAGCGGACATTCACCGAAAGAGTGCCAGACACTACTTTTCACCGGTCCGGCAAAAACGTTGTTACTGCCCTTTGACAGCGAAAAAGAAAACAACCTAACGGAAAATTTTCAGGTCTCAGTGACATTTACATTCCTGCACGATAGAGTACAACAAGCGGCATATAGCCTGATTGAACCTTCAGAACTTCCTTCCATTTTGCTGAAAATCGGCAGACTATTGATTACCAGCCTTCAGCCCGAACAGCTTAACGAAAGATTATTTGAAGTGATGAACGCTTTGAATGCCGGTTCTCATCTCATACAGGAGACAACCGAACAGATCAGGATGGTGGAGTTGAATATAACCGCTGCTCGCAAAGCTTACTCTGCTATAGCTTATCGTTCAGCGCTTCAGTTTTACCAGGCTGCTAACCGTTTTCTCAGGAAACCTGGTTTTGCCGAACAATTGTGGCTCGACCGCCACGAAATGATCCTAAGCCTTTTTAAAGAACAAGCAGAATGTGAATTCTTGGAAGGTGACCGCAACGAAGCTGAAAATTGTATTCAGGAGGCCGTTGCCCATTCCGGAACTGCACTTGAGAAGGCTCAGGTCCTGAATATTCTTATCGTTCAATACACTTTACTGGCCAGATATCCTGAGGCTATTGCCTGGGGACGACAGGCACTTGAGATGCTGGGAGTCAGCCTGCCCGGAGATAATTTAGAGGAGTTGCGTAATAAGGAGATCGCACTTGTGCGACAGGAACTCGGAAGCCGCCCGGTCTCCACACTGGTCGAATTGCCGGTTATGACAAACCCGGAGATGTTGATGGCATCGAAAATTCTGATCACCATGGGTCCGCCTTGCTACCGTTCTCACCAACGACTTTGGAGTGTGATTGCCCCCAAAGTAGTAAACCTGACACTTCGGTACGGTAACATTCCACAGGTTGGTTATAGCCATACTGCTTTTGGAGGTCTGTTGGGATGGGTCGATAACGATTACGGTATGGCACGAGAGTTTGGTGAGTTGGCAACTCAACTCATGACCAACACATTCCGATCTCCTTCTGATCAAAGCGTATTTTATCTGATGATGGGCAGTTCGATCCGGCATTGGTTCAAGCACCTTAAATATGGCACACAGGATTATACGGATGCATACCAAATCGGCTTGCGTTCGGGCAATTTGCAATACGCAGCTTATGCTTTTGGTCACAACATGTACTGTCGGTTCTACCAGGGTATTCCGTTAGTAAGTCTTATTCAGGAGACACAGCACTCCCTGGAATTCAGCCAGACACGACTTAACCAATGGGCTATTGACCTGTTGGAGGGAGGGCTGAATATTTTCATTGCATTGGCCTCTGAAAGTTCTGTAATGAATGGGAATGACGCATGGTCGGAAATGGATTTTTTAGAGCGGGTTGAGGATCATCATAACATACAGGTAACCTGCATTTACAAAGTACTCAAAACCTTCTCTCTGATTTTATCCGAAAACTATAATGAAGCTTTGGCGCTGTCTGATGAAACAGAACCGCTCATTTATACCGTTGGAAGTCAGGGGCTTTTGCCCTGGCCCGAGCATGTTTTCGCACGTTTTCTGATTCTCACTGCACTTTATTCGAAGGCTGACAAGGAGCTGCAAATCCAATGGCACATTGAACTTGACAAGATGGTGAACAAACTTCGCATCTGGGCCGACAATTGTCCTGATAATTTTGAGCATAAATATCTGCTGGCAGCTGCTGAACTGGCCCGAATTGATGACCGTCCGGCTGAAGCCATTAAGCAATACGACAAGGCTATAGAAGCAGCCCGGGAAGGTAATTTTTTGCAATGGGAGGGCATAGCAAATGAGCGGGCATGTAACTTTTGGCAGGAATGGGGAAATGTTCATTTTGCACATTTTTACTGGCAGCAGGCCTATGTTTGTTATCACCGCTGGGGTGCCGTTGCCAAAGTAAGTTCAATGGAAGAAGTTTATCGGATACTTCTTTCCAAAAATTTTCCCGGAAGTAATATTTCCCTTACCCCGGCTGAAAAGCCCGCACTGGATATTAATAATGACGTGATTGAAAGACAAATTAAGCAACTCCGTAATTATGCCTTGCAATTGCAACAGACCAGACTCCGGATCGAGGCTGAAACTCAGGCCGCTGAATTGGCTCATGCCACGCAACGGCTTAGAGTGGAGATCGCTGAGCGAAAGCGTATAGAAGAAGCACTTCGTCAAAGTGAGGAACAATATAAAAAGCTGTTCGTAGAGGCACCCTTAGGCATTGCTTTGATTGATACACTTTCGGGACATATTTTGGAGGTTAATCCGATGTTCGCCAAAATTGCTGGCAGAACTGTGGCTGAGATGTCAACTATCGACTGGATGATCATTACACACCCGGATGATGTACAGGAAGATCTGGATAATATGGCCTTGTTAAATGCAGGGAAAATATCCGGGTTTCAAATGGAAAAGCGTTATCTTCACCACGACGGGAAGCAGGTCTGGATTAATATGACAATTGCTCCTACTTACTTCGAAGATAAGTCACATCCGCGCCACCTCTGCATGATCGAGGATATTAGTGCACGCAAGCAGACAGAAGACGAAATCAAGCTTAAAAACGAGGAGCTTCAAAATCTGAATACGACCAAGGATAAATTCTTTTCTATCATTGCTCACGACCTGCGTAGCCCATTCAATAGTTTTATGGGGCTAACCGAAATAATGGCCGAAGACTTACCCAGCCTCACCATGGCTCAAATTCAGGATCTTGCCATAAGCATGAAAAAATCGGCTACAAACCTTTTTAGTCTTCTTGAAAACCTATTAAAATGGGCACTGATACAAGAAGGTCTAAGTCCTTTTACTCCTGAAGTCGTCCAATTGAAGCCAATGGTTGATGAATGCATAGCCGTTTTGCTTGAAACTTCGAAAAATAAAGGAATCAACATCACCCACACGATTCCGGAAAACACAGTAGTTTTTGCAGACAGTAATATGTTTCAAACGATAATCCGCAACCTTGTTTCGAATGCTTTGAAATTTACGCCAAAAGGTGGGAAAGTGCACCTTTCGGCAAATTATGACGGTGACAATTCTGTTGAAATATCTATTCATGATACGGGTATCGGGATGAGTCAGGCTATGGTTGACAACTTGTTCAGGCTGGATGTTCAAACCAGCCAAAAAGGCACCGAAGGAGAACCCAGCACAGGCCTTGGACTAATCCTTTGCAAAGAATTTGTTGAGAAGCACAGAGGTAAAATCTGGGTAGAAAGCGAAGTAGGGAATGGCTCCATTTTCCATTTTACCTTACCAAACAATAAAACTCCTGATGAAAATATATTTCTATTAACAGATAAATCTTTGAAGAATTAAAAATAAATTAACAAACGACCAAACTTTTCCAGAGAATGGACGTTTAAGAAACAAATCAAAAAAAATAAAAATTAATTATGGAAACTTTAATAGGTAAAAAAGCACCGCTATTCACTGCCAATGCAGTTATTAACGGAAATGATATCGTAGAAGGATTTTCACTCGAGCAGTACATTGGGAAGAAAGACGTAGTATTCTTTTTCTATCCTTTGGATTTCACTTTCGTTTGCCCGACTGAACTGATCGCTTTCCAGGAAAAACTGGCTGAATTTGAAAAACGCGGTGTAGCTGTTGTAGCTTGTTCCGTAGATTCCGAATTCTCACATTGGGCATGGTTAAACACCGAAATGAAAAATGGTGGAATCAAGAGCGTTAAATATCCTATCGTAGCCGACCTGACCAAGACCATTGCTTACAATTTTGGCGTACTGGCCGGAGATTATGATTATGATGATAATGGCAACCTCGCTTTCACAGGTGGAGCAGTAGCTTTCCGCGGTCTGTTCCTGATCGACAAAAATGGTGTGGTTCGTCACAGCGTAATTAACGACCTGCCACTCGGCCGCAGTGTTGATGAAGCTCTGCGTATGGTTGATGCCCTGCATCATTTCGAAGAATATGGCGAAGTTTGCCCGGCTAACTGGCATGAAGGTGACAAGGCTATGAAAGCAACTGCCGCTGGCGTTGCAGATTATCTTGGCTCAAAATAGTCAGCATATCAGCTTTATAAAATAAACTGATGAAGGGTTGCGTTCAATTGAGCGCAACCCTTTGTATTTTTGTATAAGTATAAATTCTATGTGGCGACTGATTTTAATATTACTTCTTGGACTCAGCCTTCAGGTTAACGGTCAGCAAGACAGCCTGAACCAGCTCGATAGCAAGGGAAAGAAGACTGGATACTGGGTTTCGAAGGATCCCTCCGGTGTGAAAATCTATGAGGGTACTTTCCGCGACGGCCGGCCTTTAGGACGCTTTGTGCGGTTTCATCCGAATGGTAAAACCCGTGCGGAGATGAAATATCACTCCGATGGAATCAGGGTGGAAGCAAAATTGTACGACAATGACGGCAAATTAAGAGCCGAAGGGATTTATTCTGATCAGCTGAAAGACGGACTGTGGTCGTTTTATTCCAGCAAGGATAAACCGCTATACAAGATCAATTACAACAAGGGCAAAGTGCACGGCGAGGCACTCCGTTTCGACAGCAACGGAACACTCCTGGAACAAACTCATTGGATCAACGATCAGCTCAACGGCCTTCAGGTGATCTTTTATCCCGATGGCAACCCACAGGCGAAAATCAATTATAAGAACGGTAACATCCACGGACCCTACCAATTGCTTTTTCCAAATGGCAATCCAGAGGTTCAGGGCATTTATGAATCCGGACTGAAAACGGGAAAATGGGACTATTTTAAACCGGATGGTGACAAGGACTATATTCTGAATTATAAAAACGGAAAGCTGCTTAACCCGGAAATTCTCGATGCACGCCAACGCGAAACTTTTGAGCGCTATGAGAAGAACCGTAAGCTTCTTAAAGATCCGCAGGATTTTCTGAACAATCCTGAGGGATTGCTGATCAGATAATTATATATTCACATATTGATAATATATTTAAAATGAAAAAGGCAGGAATCTTGTTGGTTATCATGCTTTTAGCTTTAAAAGCAACGCCACAGACAGCACCTGGAAAATACTGGGTGCAATTCACCAATAAGGCTAATACACCTTTTGTTATTAACCAGCCTCAGGACTTTTTGTCGAATCGCGCCATTGATCGACGAGCCCGCTACCATATTCCCATTTTAGAAGAGGATCTTCCGGTGGACCCTGCCTACCCCGATTCACTCAAAAAGTTAGGTGTCACGGTCCTGAACCGGTCGAAGTGGTTTAATGCGGTGACCATAGCCACCACTGACCCCCTGCTTTTAGAAAAGATCCGGCAGCTGAGTTTTGTTAAACAGCTAAAATCTGTTCGGGCATTGAAATCATCCGGTGCATTGGTAAATAAGTTTTCTGCGGAATCATTTTCTGCCACCACCTTTGATAATCAAACAGACACCACCGTTCTGCAGTATGGACTGGCATCACGCCAGATTGGCATGTTAAATGGCCATATTCTTCATAATCAAGGATATCAGGGTCAAGGAATGGTTGTCGCTGTTCTTGATGCCGGATTTCATAATGTTAATATCAACCCTGCTTTTGATTCCCTGTGGTCGAAGCATCACGTTCTGGGAAACTGGG
>CAIXHD010000273.1 GCA_903919065.1 uncultured Bacteroidota bacterium | reverse complement strand
TTGGCGGGCAGGTTCGTGATAATTACTTGATTTACTTCCGATTGCAGCGCCACAATTTGAACAAAAGAAGGCCTTTTCATGATTCGGATTTCCGCAGCGCGGGCAAATCAGAGTTCCGGGAGGGTTAATGACTTCCATCTGTATGGTTTTTCAATAAAATTACAAAAAAAACCCGCTTCGCACCAAGATATAAATATTGGTACGAAGCGAGTTCGAGGTAAATCAGAATGCTGTACGAAGGGTAATACGGAAATTCCTGCCCGGGGAGCTTACACCGGAAGCAAATACCCGATAGTTAGTATCGAAAATATTTTCGCAAGCCAGCTGAACATTAAGGTACTGACTTACCTGATAAGCCAGTCTGAGATTCAGTGTATTCCATGCCGGCATTCCATCCGGGGTGGCATAAATCTCATTATCCTCGGCATTCAGAAGATAATCAGAAATGTCCTTTTTCCCATTGAAAAGGAAGGAGAGTTCGCCCTGAAGTTTGTTATTATGATATTGCAGGGCAGCCTTGCCGAAAACAGGCGGGATATGGTCGAGCGGTATGTCGCCCGACTCCTCACGGATGCGGCCATAAGTATAGTTAATCGTACCGGAGATCGAAAATCCGAACGCAAGATCGATTCCCGCAGAACCATAAGCACCGGCGATATAAGCCTGGCGCTTATTCTGGCTACTGTAAACCTTGCTCATCACGCCGCCGTACATCACACTGTCCTGGCCATTATACTGGTCAACATCAGTGACGATAGCATTATCAATCAGGGTGTAATATCCACCGGCCTCAATTTTAGCTTTCCCGGCAATGGTTTGAACCAGTCCGAGTTCAAAATTGGTTGTATATTCCGGTTCGAGATTTGGATTGGGGATGATCAGTTTACCAGCCAAGCTCTCGAACACCTTGGTGAGGTCATCGATATTTGGGGTACGAAACCCGCTTGAGGCTATCAGAGTTACTTTGGTGGCTTCGGACGGGAGATATAATAATCCCGCGGTTCCGCTGAACGCGCCGCTCTTTTGTTCCACTGCATCAAACGGAAATGCAAAAAAAGTTGCTGAGGAAAAAGTCGATTTCAGAACCGAGTAGTTATACCGGACCCCGGCATTGAAGAACAGCTTATCTGCAATCAGGGAGATTTTATCCTGCACATAAACAGCAAAGGTATTCATGGTATTGCTGCCATCAGGATAACGTGTATCGGCAGGAGTTTCCACCAGTGAATTAACGTCGGTAAAGAAGGCCGTGGAGGTTACATCATTGAAATAGGCTTCAGCCCCATAATTGATTTCCTGGCGATTGAGCTTTTTGTAGCCATCCATATCAAAAGAATATATGCTGATCTGCTCATTCTGTGACTTTAATTTCGAGCTGCCGAATTTACGGCTGTTGCGGCTCTCCTTGTTATTCTGATAAGCCAGGGTGAGGGAAAACTTGTCCATAAAGGCGGTACTCATTTTCCTGTCGAAACGATAACTAGCCAGCTGGCGGGTTTCGGGGCCGTAATACCACTCTGAACTTTTTGGCATGCCCTTGCTGTCAGTCTCGGTGAGCCGGTCGTATCGGGTAACATTACCAGTTGTAGAATATTGAAAATTAAGTGAATGAGTGGTTCGGCTATTCTGCTGGAAAATATATTTATCGATGAAATCGAATTGCCGGTAAGCGGTTCCCACCTGCTTGTTCTTATTCGGATTGGCAATAATGCTGTCCTTGCCATCGATGCGTTCCACATAGAAGGGTCGCTCACCGAAGGTAGGATAAGCGCTTTTTCGGTTGCTGCCCTGCATGATATCGCCAAAATCAGAGAAAGAGAGGCTAAACAATGAAGCCAGTCTTTTTCCGCCGAAACCAACATCCACATGACCGGTTTTTTCCTGAGTGGCAGTACTGTACCGTAGCATAGCGCTCCCGGTAAATTTATCGTTCAAGACGGGTTTTTTGGTAATAAAATGCATCACGCCACCGAGGGCATCACTACCATACATGGCTGATGAAGGACCGTACAGGATTTCAACTTTTTCAAGAATGGCATTGTCTATCCGAAGGACATTCTGCAGATGGCCTCCTCTGAATATCGCGTTGTTCAGGCGCACACCATCAACCATCAGTAAAACCTTATTGGATTCAAAACCGCGGATAATGGGGCTTCCGCCTCCACCCTGGCTTTTCTGAACCAGTACATTTCCTGTATTGCTCAGCAAATCTGCAGCATTCATGGAATTCATCCATTGCAGGTCGCGTTTGGTAACAATATCGATTCGCTGAACAACCTGCCGACGCAGCATTCCAAATTTATTGGCAGTGACAACTACCTCATCGATAGTTTTTCTGAGAGTATCCTGTTGAGCTGAAACAATATTTACGACAGCCATCAGGAGTACTCCGAGGAAAATTTTCTTCATATAAAAAGATTGTATTATTGACTAAAAAAACTACTCAAAAACGTGTCAATAATTCCGGTGGAGGAGTGAAGACTGGAAGAGAAAGGCTTTTATAGACGGGAAGACAAAGAAGACTGTAAGACAAGAGAGGCCGGGGTTGACAGAAGCTTACCCGGAAGGGATCGATGCTGAAATAGGGCATAAACCCAAATTTTGAAACTCCGGGTTGTGTTGAATCATTCTGACCGTCATGAAGTGCCAGAACCTTGAGTATTGAGGTTTCAGCTGAATCCCAAAGAGCTGTCACCAACACCTGATTACCAGAACGGGTAATGGAAAATACGTCATACTGATTTCCCAGATAAACAAATTCACGGCCGGGACGAACAAATTTCAATGCCGCAAACTCATCTGCAGTAAAAATCAATCGTTCCAGCCTGGCACTTTCGGCGCTCATATGACGCAGGTCACCCGAGTTCTTCAAGAATATCAGTTGCCTTGCAGGTTGAACCATGAGGGGCAGAGTCAACAATGCCAATACCAGGAGACTGAGTAGCCCGGTATAAAATTTTCGGCCGATAGATTTCCTTGACATCAGTTATAAAAACTGATCAAATCTAATAATTATGTATTAACCTTTATATGTTAATTAAGATTCGAATGGAGCGGGAGCTCAAACCAGAATTCCGAACCTTTGCCCACCTGTGAGATGACACCCAGGGTACCTCCCATCATTTCGACCAAACTTTTCGAGATTGCCAGGCCGAGGCCGGTACCACCGAATCTTCTGGAAAGTGCGTGATCTGCCTGTCGAAACCGTTCAAAAATCAATGCCTGCTGATCCTCTTGGATTCCAATTCCGGTATCACGGACAAAAAACCGGACGAGGTTTTTGCAACAACCGGGTCCGTATCCGAAAGTAATTTTGCCTTCTGAGGTAAACTTAACTCCATTATCGAACAGGGTATTCATGATCTTACTAAATTTCTCCTTATCCATGCACACCAGATCCTGATTCCTCCCTTTTTCGACAAAAACGCCAAGGGTGTGACCTTCGGGGCACTTATTCAGGATAATTTTACGCAACTGGACTTCAAGTTCAGAAAACACGGTAGAGAGCGACTGATCGGCTAACCTGATAGCAACCTCTCCGGTATCGATACGGGAGATATACATTACATCGTCAATAATTTGCAGAAGCTGGTCGGCTCCGCTATTTATTGCCTGAATATATACTTGCTTTTCAAGCGGATCTTCCTCCTCCACCAGAAGATCTGAAAAACCAATGATTGCATTCAGCGGGGTCCTGATTTCATGCGACATATTTGCCAGGAAGGCTGATTTCAGAAGTTCAGACTGCTCAGCCCTTTCTTTTGCAACAATCAGCTCTTCGATCATCCTTTTTCTCTCGCTGATATCCCGGGTGATGCCCAAAGCTCCCACAGG
>CAIXHD010000272.1 GCA_903919065.1 uncultured Bacteroidota bacterium | reverse complement strand
CTTCGCCAGGGCTACCTATGATTTCAACCACAGGTATTACATAACGGCAACGGTTCGTCAGGATGCTTCATCCAAACTTGCCAATAAATGGGGATCTTTTCCTTCTTTCTCAGCAGGATGGCGCCTTTCCTCTGAAAAATTTATGCGAAACCTGACTTTTCTCGACGACCTGAAAATACGAGGTGGCTGGGGTAAAAACGGCAACCAGGAGGGTATATCAAACTATGCCAGTTACGGGTTAATCTCGTATTCCCGCCGCACACCGAAAAATCCGCTGGCCGGTCCGGCAGCCTTGCAAACCACCTATTCCAACCCCGACCTTAAATGGGAAACTACTACACAGTCAAACATCGGCTTTGATATCAGCCTTTTTAAATCCCGGGTGATACTGAATTTCGATGCATATATTAAAAAAACCACCGATGTATTACTGAATGTTCAGCTATCCAATACTTTGCCGATAACCAGCATTCAGACCAATGCAGGGGACGTCGAAAACAGGGGTATTGAATTTAATATCAGTACAGTAAATTCGGATAAGAAATTCAAGTGGTTCACGGATTACAATATGTCTTTTAACAAGAATAAGGTCACTGCACTGAAATATACCAACGTATATTACTATGGAGGAATTTACAGTAACAACCAGGAAGTATCCATCGTGAAAGCTGGCTTGCCGCTTGGCTCATTCTTCGGTTACGTTTCCGAAGGGGTTGATCCGGCAACCGGTGATATGAAATATAAAGATTTAAATAACAACGGCATTTTTGATCCCGGCGACCGCACCGTTATCGGCAATGCTCAGCCTGATTTCACTTTTGGATTAACCAACCGACTCGGCTATGGACGATTCGATCTGGCGGTATTCCTGCAGGGCAGCTATGGAAATGACGTTTATAATGCCACGCGTATTGACCTGGAAGGAATGTTTGACAGTAAAAACCAGTCGATTGATGTTCTGCGCCGATGGACAACAGAAAACACAGTAACCGACATCCCAAGGGCTGTTCGTAACGGAAGCGTTAATAATGTTTACAACTCTTCCCGCTTTGTGGAGGATGGGTCCTATCTCAGACTAAAATCGATTACGCTTTCCTATAAAGTTCTGGATAACACTACCCGCATTAAAGGGGTTAAGAGTCTATCGGTGTATGTCACCGGACAAAATCTGCTGACTTTTACCAATTACACCGGCTTCGATCCGGAAGTCAATGCCTTTGGAAGCAGCTCCACCACCCTGGGAGTTGATTATGGAACTTATCCCCAGTCCAGATCAGTCATTGTTGGTTTAAATGTCGAATTCTAAAAAGAACCCTCATGAAAAACATTTATAAACTTCTGATAGCCTCAACTTTGGCACTTCCTTTCAATTCTTGCGGGAAGCTTGATCAATTTCTTGATGTCAAACCGGCGGATAACGGGATTGCCGTGGAAAATACGGCCACCAATGTCCTTACTTTCAAAACCGCTGACCAGGTGGAAGCAGCCCTGGCAGGTGTATATGCAGGTTTCCGGAATGAATATTTCGAGCTCGATTACTTTGTCAATGGTGATGCTCAGTCTGACGATGCTTACGCCGGTGCGGATAATCCCGCCAATTTTCAGATCGATGACTATAACATCAGCCCCACCAATGCGAATATCAAGCGCGACTGGGCTTATCTGTATACCATAATCGGCAATGCCAATGTGGTAATTAATAATGTAGACTCTGTTCCTGATCCTTTGCTTACTGCAGAGCGGAAGAACGAAATCCAGGGCGAGGCATGTTTTATCAGAGCCTTCCTGTATTTTCAACTCGTACAGCTTTGGGGAGATGTTCCTTTGCAGTTGAAGGAATTCAAAACATTCAGTGCGGCAAAACTTCCTGAGATCTATCCGATTCTATTTCCGGTAAGATCGCCGATGGCTGATGTTTATGCGCAAATCATAGCAGACCTGGAAAAGGCCCTGCCTTATGTAAAAGCCACAGCTATAAATAAAACCATTATCACCAAAGGAGCGGTGAATGCCTTACTTGCCAAGGTATACGCTACCCAGGAACCTCACGACTGGACCAAGGTGCTGAAATATTGCAACGATGTGATTGCCGGTCCGTACAGCCTTTTGTCACAGTACGACCAGCTGTGGGATAATGCACATGAGAATTCAGCAGAAGCGATTTTTGAAATCAATTATGAAGGCACATCCTCCTCCGGCAACTGGGGAGCCAGCATGTTCAGGGGATTGGATTGGAAGAAATTCAACATACCATCCAATGATCTGGTAGCTGCTTTTGATGCTGAGCAGGACGTTATCAGGAAAGCCGCTTCCATAATTTTCCTTGATGTTTCCGGCAAATGGTCCGATCCGCACTGGCCGCAGAAAACGTATCCTTTTCTGAACAAGTACCGTATTTTCAATTCACCCAGCCCCCAGAATTACATCTTCATCAGACTGGCTGACATTATGTTGCTGAAGGCTGAAGCCCTTAATGAAACAGG
>CAIXHD010000271.1 GCA_903919065.1 uncultured Bacteroidota bacterium | reverse complement strand
AGCCCATCTTGATTCAGAGAAAAAATGGGTCGTAGAAAATATGAAATTTCCTATCAACAGTTCGGCTGATGATTTTGGAATCATATTTCAGAAAGAAGAAGAGAAAGGTTATTTCACATCAAGCCGTATCGAGAAAAGCCTCGGGGGTGATGAAATATATTCCTTTGTTCTGCCCGAAAAGAGATTTAATATGGCGGGAAGAGTAATTTCTGAAAGCACAACCTTGCCGCTGAAAGACGCTGATGTTCGCCTTATTGGCAGCGATGGAACCAGTATGGAATATAAAACTGATTCTACCGGAACCTTTACTTTCAAACTGAAAGCTGAGACGGATTACCTTCTCGTAGCATTCAAGCGTGGATATTTAAATGGAAAGCTTCGGGAAACAACCATGGGCCTTGAGGTGAGTCGTGATTTCAATGCCACCCTTACTCTTGCTACTTACGAGAAGCCAATAGAATTGCCAAATATTCTTTATGATCTGGCAAAGTGGGACCTGAGGCCGGAATCCATGGTTGCTCTGGATGCATTGGTTGAAACACTCGAGGATAATCCGAATATCACTATTGAATTGATGTCTCATACTGATGTCAGGCCTTTCAGGGCTATGACGAATCTTGAGCTGTCTCAACACCGTGCTGAATCTGTAGTGGATTATCTTATCAAAAAGGGAATCGAATCTGATCGTTTGAAAGCTCAGGGATATGGTCCTGACCTGCCGCGTGTGGTAGATGCAAAGATTGCCAGCCAGTATGATTTCCTGAAAGCTGCTGATACCCTGTCTAAGGTCTATATTGATAAGCTTCCCAACGAACAGAACAAGGAAATTGCTCATCAGCTTAATCGCCGGACAGAATTCCGGGTTCTTCGGAACGACTATGTGCCCGGAGGAAAGCCGGCAAGTGAAGTCGATGCACAACAGCAGCTCCTCAAACGCGGACTGGAGGAACTTCAGCAGGGCGCCAAGAAAAAAATCATTAATCAGACCACTGGTGAGGCGACACCTGTTAAACAAGGCGGCGGCGGAGGAACTGGCAAGAACGACAAAATGCCATAATTTTCTTACCTTTGCCCCTCGATATGGAGCAAGGTAACAGATATTCACAACGCGGAGTTTCATCGTCCAAGGAGGATGTGCATCAGGCGATTAAGAACCTTGATAAAGGGTTGTATCCCAAGGCATTTTGCAAGATCATTCCCGATGTTCTGACCGGCGATCCGGATTATTGCTGCATCATGCATGCTGATGGTGCCGGAACAAAATCATCTTTAGCTTATATCTACTGGAAAGAGACCGGCGATTTATCGGTTTGGAAGGGAATTGCCCAGGATGCAGTAATCATGAATATCGATGATCTACTGTGCGCCGGAGCAACTGGCCCGATCCTGTTAAGTTCAACCATCGGTCGGAATAAAAATCTAATCCCCGGAGAGGTGATCAGCGCTGTTATTCAGGGAACTCAGCATGTGGCTGATTTTCTGACCGCAAATGGTGTGGAAACCGTTTTCTGCGGTGGCGAAACAGCTGATGTCGGAGACCTGGTACGGACCATAATTGTTGACAGCACCGTGACAGCCAGACTCAAGAGATCCGATGTTATTTCGAACCACCGGATTTCTGCCGGTGATGTAATTGTTGGACTCTCCTCATCCGGCCAGGCAGCCTATGAGTCAGAATATAACGGCGGTATGGGCAGCAACGGACTGACCTCGGCGCGCCATGATGTTTTTGCTCATTACCTTGCCGAAAAATTCCCCGAATCCTTTGATCCCCTGGTTCCGGATATCCTGGTCTACTCAGGAAATACCAGTTTAACTTCAATTATTGAAGAAACCGGTATGGATGCCGGAAAATTGGTTCTTTCCCCAACACGCACCTATGCCCCTGTGGTCAAGGCAATCCTTAACGAATTGAGGCAACATGTTCACGGTATGGTTCATTGCTCAGGTGGCGGTCAGACCAAAATTCTACACTTTATTGACAATCTGCACGTTGTTAAGAATAATCTGTTTGATGTGCCGCCATTGTTCCGCTTGATTCAGGAGCAATCAGGCACACCCTGGCAGGATATGTACAAAGTGTTCAATATGGGACATCGGTTCGAAATATACTTGCCTGAACAGTTTGCCGGTGAAATCATTGATATCTCCACCGGATTCGGGATTGAAGCCAGGATTGTGGGTTATTGCGAACCTTCTGAAAGGGCGCGATTGACTATCAAAAGCCAGTTTGGCGAGTTCGTGTATTAAGTAATTGAAAATCAAGGAAACATGTTGTTAGATAAATTAGCAGGAATAGCTGCCAGGTATGATGAGGTTTCACGTTTGATCACCGAGCCGGATGTGATCAATGACATGAAACGCTATGTTCAGCTTAACAAGGAATTTAAAGAGCTGACCAAAGTGGTCGCATTTTACAATGAGTATAAAAATGTCATACAGAATATAGAATCTTCCAAGAAGATCCTCGATGAGGAAAAAGACGAGGAAATGAGGGAGATGGCCAAAGAGGAGCTTGATATCCTAAACCGTCGCTGGCAGGAAATGGAGGAGGAGATCAAGGTTCTTCTTTTACCTGCTGATCCGCAGGATGCAAAAAATGCAATTGTTGAACTCCGTGCCGGAACCGGCGGTGATGAGGCCAGTATTTTTGCAGGGGACCTTTTCCGTATGTACTGTAAGTTCTGTGATGTGAGAGGATGGAAATACAGCATCAATACCTTTACAGAAGGTACCAACGGTGGGTATAAAGAGGTGATATTTGCCATTACCGGCGAAGGCGTCTACGGTGTAATGAAATATGAATCAGGGGTTCATCGTGTGCAACGGGTTCCGCAGACAGAAACTCAGGGTCGTATTCATACTTCAGCAGCAACAGTAGCTGTTTTACCTGAAGCGGAGGAATTTGACGTTGAATTGTTGCCGGCAGATATCCGTGTCGATACTTATTGCTCTTCAGGTCCCGGAGGCCAATCGGTTAACACCACTTACTCTGCTGTCCGCCTGACCCATATGCCATCGGGCATTGTTGTCACCTGCCAGGACCAGAAATCGCAGATCAAGAATAAAGAAAAGGCGATGATTGAGCTCAGGACCAGGCTTTACGACAGGGAATATCAGAAATACCTCGATGAGATTTCATCAAGAAGAAAAACCATGGTCAGTACCGGAGACCGTTCAGCAAAAATCCGGACTTATAATTATCCTCAGGGCCGGATGACCGACCACCGCATTTCATTAACCATGTACAATCTGCCTTCAATTATGAACGGTGATATTCAGGAAATAATTGATAAATTGCAGATAGCTGAAAATGCCGAACGCTTGAAAACTTCTGATACCTCAAGATAATGACTTCATCGGAGCTGAACCTGGAGATCCGTAAAAAGAAGTCCTACCTGTGTGTGGGGCTTGATATTGATATGACCCGGATTCCTGCGCATTTGCACCGGGAAGCAAATCCGGTTTTTACGTTTAACCGCGCAATCATTGATGCAACAGCCGATCTTGCGATAGCCTATAAACCAAACCTGGCTTTTTATGAAGCTATGGGTACGGAAGGGATGAGGCAGCTCGAGATGACTGTTGATTATATCCGTTCGAAAGATCCCAACCTATTCATCATTGCAGATGCAAAAAGGGGTGATATCGGCAATACGGCAGAACAATATGCCAAAGCTTTTTTCCTCCATTACGATTTTGATGCCATAACCCTTTCTCCTTATATGGGAAAGGACTCGATCGAACCTTTTCTTCAATTTCCCGGGAAATGGGCTATAATTCTGGCCCTGACCTCCAATCCGGGAGCTTCAGATTTTCAGATGCTTAATGTTGATCAGGACCAGCCTTTGTATGAACATGTTCTGATGAAGTCGATCTCCTGGGGAACGAATGATAACCTGATGTTTGTGGTGGGTGCAACCAGACCCGAGTATTTTAGGAGCATTCGTCGAATTGCTCCGGATCATTTTCTTCTTGTTCCGGGTGTTGGAGCTCAGGGCGGATCTATCGAAATGGTTGTGGAAAACGGAAAATCCTCAAAAGGCGGCCTGCTGATCAATAATTCCCGCGGAATCCTTTATGCGGGCAGTGGAAAAGATTTTGCTGATAAAGCCCGCGTTGCAGCTGAAAAAATGATAGTGGATTTCGGCTTATAAAAAATTCAGGGCGAAAAATTTCCATAACGTATCTGTTTCTGCATCTATATCTGAAAACAATATCAGATGCAGGAAGATTTTCTTCAATATCTATGGAAATATGGATTATTTCCGGCAGATAAATTATTTACCGCCGATCATCAAAGGATTCAAATCTTAACACCTGGTCAACTGAATACAGATGCCGGGCCGGATTTTTTAATGGCGAAAATCCGAATTGATGAGGCTGTTTGGGCAGGCCATGTTGAGATACATGTTAAGGCATCGGACTGGTACCGGCATAATCATAATGAAGATCCGGGGTACGATCCGGTAATTCTTCATGTAGTATATGAGGCTGATTGTCAGGTAAAAAGAGCAAACGGCGATTGTATCCCGACCGTGGTCCTGCCTGTAAAAACTTCATATATAGATAATTATCATCAAATACTTTCGGCGCTGTCTCCGGTCCCCTGTGAGACTTCCTGGAAGAATATAGATACCGCAGAGGTCGAAAACTGGATAGTCAACATGGGTATTGAACGTATGCAGGTGAAATCCGGAGAAGTGTTTAAACGATTGGAAACTAATAAAGGAGGCTGGGAAGAGACCTGGTTCCAGATAATCTTCAGGTCCTTTGGTTTCGGGATCAACCAGGATTCGTTCGACAGGCTTGGTCAGTCGGTGCCATTGGCAGCTATTCGCTCCACCGGATCAAATCTTTTCAGGTTGGAAGCTATTTTGTACGGGCAGGCCGATCTGATTCCGGTTCGAAAACCTGATCCCTATTGCAGGGCGTTGATGGTGGAATATGGATTTGTCCGTCAGAAGTTCAACCTTGTAGCTGTTAAAAATCCCGGGTGGAAGTTTTTGCGTATGAGGCCATCAAATTTTCCGACGGTCAGAATAGCTGAACTTGCAGCTTTTCTGGCCGGAAATCCTGATCGCCTGGATTCTGTACTAAGAGGATCAGAAACGGAAATGAAGCTGGTTACCGACTATCCGGTATCCTCATACTGGAAAATTCATTATGATTTTGGTAAGAAATGGGAAGGAAGATCTACCGGGTTCGGTGGCTCAACTCTTAACCTGTTCATGATTAATGCTGTTTTACCTTTCAGGGCAAGTTATGCGAATCGCAATGGCGATTCAGGAGCCTGGGAAAAGTGGATGGAACGTTTGGAGAAACTCCCTGCGGAGAATAACCGGATTACCCGGGTATGGTCAGGTTTCGGATACAGGGTGCCAAATGCATTCTATTCACAGGCCTTTTTACACCTTTATACACATTATTGCCGTGAAAGACATTGTCTTAATTGCCATATCGGGCAATGCCTGATCAGGGGAAAGTGGGGCTGACGGGATTTTTTGTACTTTTACAATAATGGTAAAAGTACTGATCACCGGTGCCAATGGGCTTGTCGGACAAACACTTGTTCGGAAATTCTTATTGCTTTCCCAATTTGAGCTTTTAGCAACCTCCGCATCTGAATGCAAGATTAAAGGTTTGGATACTGATCGTTTCAGGCAAATGGATATTACGAGTGCAGAACAGATCAAAACTGTATTTGATGAGTTTAACCCAGAGGTGGTAATTCATTGTGCAGCAATGACCCAGGTAGATCCATGTGAGCTGAATCCAGATTTATGCGATTTGGTGAATATCGTTGGTGTCAGGTTGGTCGGCAAGGCTTCAGAGCAAATCGGTGCTAAATTCATATATGTGTCGACCGATTTTGTGTTCGACGGATTGAAAGGGCCTTACAGTGAGGATGATCAGCCGAATCCCGTCAGCACTTACGGGTGGTCGAAACTGCAGGGCGAATATATCACCAGATCGCTCAAGGTTCCTTGGGTAATTGTGCGGACTATACTGGTTTACGGAGTTACTCTTTCCATGAACAGATCGAATCTGGTTACCTGGGTTCGGGATTCCTTAAGTCAGCAAAAACCGATCAGGGTAGTCAATGACCAATTCAGGATGCCTACGCTGGTGGATGACCTGGCTGACGGAATTATCAGCATTATTGACAGGAACAAAGTGGGAATTTATCATCTGTCCGGCCCTGAGATGATTTCAATTTATGACTTTGCATTGAAAATTGCGAAAATTTTTGAGCTGGATGATTCCCTGATCACCCCAATTCTTTCTGAATCCTTAAGTCAACCGGGAAAGCGGCCGGTGTCCACCGGGTTTGTTCTGGACCTGGCGGTCGATGAGTTGGATTATTCGCCAAGAAATATTCAGGAAGGGTTATTGATGGTACAGAATTTGATTGGTGAATTCTCGGTTTCTCCAGGTATTCCCCCTGCCTGCTAATTGCTTTTTTTATGAAGAATTTCAGTGTTTGGTTGATCGGGATATTTTTATTGGCTGCGGGTTGCGATCATGAGCCGATTGTAAATCCGGCAATAGATCTGGTTAGTTTCACCAAATGCAAAAACAGGGGATTAAAATCAGCTGCCGACCATTCAACAAATCAGGATTGCATTCAATACACCTGGGT
>CAIXHD010000270.1 GCA_903919065.1 uncultured Bacteroidota bacterium | reverse complement strand
TAGCGCATACAGAATTGAATTGCGTGGAGAGAATTTAAGAAAAAATCGGTAAAATTGTCAGTCATTCGAGTTCTCTGAATCATCATCCCTGAGGGGGGTCAATATGACCGGACAAGGGGGTCAACATCACCGGAATATCCACCAGTGCTATCGGAGTCCCCGCTGTGGTTTACAGCAGCCAGCAATCCGTTACGAATATCACTTTCATAATGAAGGCTGCAAAAAAGCGAAATAGCCAGTGCTTCCTCGGCAATCCATCCTCCACCTAAAGATTCAATATGCTCGGGAGAACATCTTGTTTTAGGATCGGTTATGGACTTTGTGTTTTCATACAATTGGATTGACTTTTCAATAGCAACTAATGTTTCGGCAAAGTTTGGCTGTTCCTTGAGAATATGTATTGCGGCATTTATGGCATCAATAAGGCTACATCCATTGTTAATAAATGAAATCAAAGCTGCGAAGTATCCTGCAGTTAGATATCCAGTTGGATGGCTGTGGGTTAAAACAGCCATTTCACAACCATTGCTGAACGCTTCTGTCGGCGAAAACATCAATCCAACGGGAGCCATCCGCATTATGGCTCCGCACCCTTTGCTGTTGTTGACGGGATTACCGATACTCCCTCTTTGCCCGTTCCGGATGGATTCTAAACAAGTATTTCCCGGGGCTCGGCGTCTAAACAATTCACTCCTCTTGATCAACCATCCCGATTCTATTGGACGTTCCTCAGACTCTGGAATTTCAACCGGTACTTCCCCCTGCGTTAGAAGCCAGCGGATATGTGAATGGATGGTTATTGCGCGCAATGACAAATCTGACCTGTCAACGATGGTCCTTTGGTAAAAGCGCAATACGGCCTCTGCGGTAAATAATGTCATCTGGGTATCATCGGTAAACTCTCCTGTTCCATCGGGGTATTCAACGTAATCGGTTATGCCATTGAGTCCATAATAATTCTGAATAAGATTGATTGGCATAAATTCAACTGGAGCACCTAAGGCATCTCCAATCGCACCGCCCAGGAGGCAACCCTTAAATCTATCCATAAAAGTTAAGTTGTTGATTAATTGAGGAGGACTTTAGAGTTAAATCACAACGATTCAGGAGTAGTAACGAACTTCTCCACCCCATCCTTAACCATTACATAACTGAAATTTGTATCACGGAATTCAGATTCCAAGATCTTCTTTTGTTGCTCCTTAACCCTTCGGCGGGATTCTAATTGTGAATAAGATGTGATAAAATTCACTTTGTCAAGCATTAAACTGAGTTCTTACTCCAATAAAGATTTAATCAAGCAGTCCTTCAAATCTGAATAATATTGAATATTGATCTTGGTTATCATTTGATCTGACAAATCGTTTAACTGTTTCCTCGCATTTAATGGAATCAATAAAGTTGTGGCTCCTTTTTCAATAGCTATTTCAGCAAGGTTGACCGCATTGTAAACTATATCAAATGAACCACCTAGGTTCAACTGACCAACAATGACTAATCCGCCTTTTGTGCCTTTTTCGAGAATTGCACTGCACATGGAGATGAGCACGGCCATACCCATTCCATTCCCGCTTTTTGAGGCATCAAAAGCCCTTAACTGCAAAGAAAATTCATGAGAACGAGGGTCTCTGTCTCCAACTAATTCTTTTGTCTTGCTATATAAATTCTGCTCCGCATATTTCACGCTTTCCTGAAATTGCGGTGGTGCTGGTTTGTTCAAGATTTTTACACCAGAACCCGGTCCAACATTTATTTCAATTTTGTATAATCCTGTTGATTCTTCCTGACCTCCTGCATTTAGCGCCCAAATCTGACCTGGCGGTAACGGATCCTCTCCAATAGTATTTTCACTATGTATTTCAGGTGTTGTCACGAAAGTTTCAATTCCATTTTCCCCCATCCTATAACTAAAATGTGTATTTCGGAATTCGGTAGACCCGATACGTTTTTGCTGCTCTTTTACCCTGCGACGATACTCCAAGGCAACTTTTACTGCCCACTCCAATAATTCGTCCGAAATAGGTATTTCAGGATTAGGCTGCATCAATTTCAACAAACCATTCAAGGTTTTATTAACTCCACTCGTGTCACGACCGCTTAAGGCCCCTCCATAATCAATGCGCATTGATAATGAAGTAATTCTGCTAATATCGCGCAAACGTGTCCAGCATTCAGAGAGGAAGTCACTTACCAAGCCAAAATGAGTAGTGAGATGTACTTTGTTATCTAATTTTGGGAAGTCCCAACCAGGAACGAAGGCATGGATACGATCCATGAATGCGGTATCATTTCTCATTTCGGGAGGTAAGGGACCAAATAGATGACCAATTCGTTGCTGGTGCTCGACGTCAACTTCGAAATTCCCGACCATCACAATACTACCATCGGCTCGGATTGGTTCTTTTCCCCTACTAAATTCGCCACTTTCCATGTACCCTTTCATGATGTTTACGCCATCTTTTTGGTCAAATGAAACTCCTGAAACCTCATCGAAGCATACCACATCGTATTTGCAAACCAGACCACGTTCACCATTGCCCATATTAACAAACATTTTAGCAACAGTTGCTTTTCCTCCTGAAACCAAATGGGCATATGGGGATATTTGCTGAAAGAGATGCGATTTGCCAGTACCTCTTGGACCTAGCTCAATCATATTATAATTCCGCTCCACAAAAGGGATCATTCTAACAAATTGGACATTCTTTGCTCTTTCAGATAATGCGGTTGGTTCCAACCCAATACTTCGAATTAAAAAATCTTTCCATTCATCTAAAGTGAATAGGTCGCGACCTTTATACAAGATGTCCATTACATTTCTGTTCGACAATTGAATTGGTCGAATGTTAATAATGCCAAAAGGACGGCCACTATTCTCTTGTGCTATTGCTGCATCATATTCCAATTCTATTTCCGCATAGAAACCACCTGTCAACATCCTGTCATTGGCATTAACAGCTTCATCAGAAATACGGACCTTATTTAGTTGGAGACTTGGAAGAGTAGCTACATAACTATCCGTTCCTGTATCAAGCCGAGCTGTAACTATATCGATTAACTTTATTGACCCTTTTTCTTTGGCTTTTGACTTAAAATATTCTTCTTCACCTGTCCGAACTGTTCTGTCTTGGAGTTGTCGTTTTACAATCTCCAATCCTTCCTGGATTTCTTCTTCATCAATAGTGGCACAATAGCGTCCTAATAGAAATTCGATTACATAAGTAGGTACTGGAAATGTTTTGCGAAAAGGTCCAAGTAAATCTTTTCGCACAACAAAGCCCTCAAAGGCCTTTGTAGATAATTGATCAATTTTATCGAGTTCCATGCTTCTTCCGATTAATCACCACCTACTGTGGTTGGTTTTTTATCTAAAATACGTTCATTCTGATCCAATAAAACAATTGTTGCTGCTTGGTCTTCGGCAGCATCATCCACCATCAATGTTATTGTATTGTCTTTCAGTAACTTGTTTTTTGACAACACAATGGATGACTTAGCATCATTGTATTTGGTTCGAATATCAATAGAATACAAATTTGGCACATCGGTAGTTTGTATGGTGCATTTAAGGTTAACCCATTTCACAGCCTTGACTTCAGCTTCAATATTCGATACGTTCGGATTTTCAATAATCAAGGTGGGTACTAAACATTCGTGCAAGGAAATACCTCCATGCGCATACTCCTGATTGGCCATAAAGAATGAAATTCCTGGAGCATAGGCAATGTAAATAGCAGGATTCCAACGCCATGGTAAGTGCAATAGATCTGTTTTTGCTCCTTCCTTTATTAATGCACAACGGCCCCACCGTGTTTCAGTTAATCCAACATTTAGCTGTGTTTTAGGTAAACCGCCCGGTAACAATAACCAACCGTGATCGGTTACGATTTTGATGCGCTTAATGCCTTTGTCGAATGCAACCTCCAATGCTTCTTGCACCTGCTCAAACAACTCATTAATTCGTTTTACTAGGCCAGACTGTTCTTCATGCCCTTTTGTATCAATTTCACCGATTTCTTGCCAATATCTCCCTTCACCCTGGATATCATTAGCATTGGATACAAATTTAAAATTGTTAGCCTTTAAGGCATCCCGAAATGCGTTGGTCTGTAAATCTTTGCCATTCTGCAATTTTGGTCGAAACTCGGCAATTTCACTTTGCGTTGAAACAATTGATGCGATTGGTGAAACATTGGGCTTGGCTGTGGGTGTTAAGGATGGAATGGCCGACCATCCGGCTTGCAAGGAAACGTTGAGTTTATACTTTGATAAATGTTGGCAGAATTCTTCGGCCAATTCATAGCGGAAAGCATCGACAAACAAAACGAACGATTCGGTTTCTTCAAACGCAGTTTGTGCGGTAAAAATCGAGGTTTCGGCTTCCACCAGTTTTTGAAACTTATTTGTTAAGGATTCAAACCATGGTCGGTAAAAGAGTTGGATGATTGATTTTATAATATTTTTATGCTCCTCAGTTCTCACTGCTGCCAATGATTTTCGCATGAATTGATCTACCAGATAACCACTCGTAGTATAATATGATTTGAGTTCTTCAATGGATGACGATGGAAACGCTTCCGAAGATTTTACAGCCATTTGAACCAGGTATTGCAAAGTATCAGCCAAAGGTGATTTCCCTAGTTCAAACCAAACCCAGTTTTTTCTTGTGCTGTGCTCGGCTTCTAATTGTTTCAGCTCGGAAATAGCTTTTTGAGCATCTAGTTTGGCCGTTTTTACCAGTGCCAGTGCCAAGGCTTCCTCCTTTTGTCTATTCACCTGCGGCCAACTTTCCTCCGGTAAGGCAAAAATGCCTTTACCTAAATCGGCAGGTTTAGCTAACTCCAACAAATCATATAATTCGGGATATTTATGCGGTGCTGTAGAAAACAATTGCCAAATGTATTTCCAGGAGTTATTTTGTGATCCAAGCTTTTCTGTAATGGCTTTTATGTTTTTATGATCGGGCTCAAAATCAAATTGCGATTTGCATAGGCTGATAAAAACCTCTTTTTTTCCTACTTCCATACTTTGTAAAAAAGCATCGCCTCTGCACATCCATTTGAGAATGATGGGGATAATGTCTGGTAATAATTGATTGTTCAGGTATTCGGCATCTATTATAGTTTTGCCTGATAAAACCTCTTGGTCTTGAAAAATGGTGGGTAATGATTTTATTAGTGCAACTTTTGTAGCATTGTCCTGGGCAACACTAACGCCCAGTCCAATTATCGGATTTTCAATAAAAGCAAGTATTGTCCATTCTTTTCCGTTTTCTTGGAGGAACAAAATACCCGTGTATTGGTATTCCAATAGCGGTTGGAAATTAGAAACGGCATTCTCTACATTTCGTAAATCGGATTTTGCTATGCCCGGCATATAAATTATCGGAATAGCATCCTCTGCCCAATCTGCTTCGGGGAGCATCTTTGCAATCATGCACTTTAACCAGATTGCAGGACCTTTTTTATTGGAAGGCTCATAATCGCCGTATATGAGCAACTGAGGCACAGTTGACTGCAAAACAGAAATAACATCCACCCATTGATATTCCGGATCGGGCCACAGTATCACTTCTGGCTTCACCATTACACTACTATTGTGCTGTTCTGCCTGCAGTAGAGCTTGAATGACCTTATCAAATATACTATTTCCCATTTCAGCTATCTCCTTTATTTGCTTGTGCTTTTCGTTTTTCTTCCAAACTCAAGTGTTTATCATTATCCCGCACTTCGCCCCAATAACTGCCGGGAGGGTTCTTGCCACGATCGACACCCCATTTAATGTTGAATTTAGATCGCAATACTCCCGCCTCGATAAATGGACGAATATTTAGACGCACACCATCGTTAAGGTCAGGATCCCAACCGATTGGCTGCTCTTGAAGAGGCTTCCACCTTACAAATATATCGTAGGGAGCTTCGCCGAAAAGGATGGCTTCCAGATTTTCTTTGAGATTGATGGCCGCACTATACAATCCATCGGCTCCACTTTCTTCTGCTTTTTTCTTTGATTCACACATTCGAATCCAATCTCCTAGGTATGTATAGATGAGTTTCGAAAGATTGTCCTTAGTTAGCTTATGATAGTTGACCAAAGCGGAGAAGCCATCATTGCGGCCATCCCAAATATGCCATATAAATGGTCTGTTTTGAAATACTTTACAGTGCTGGATAAAAAATTCTTTGCGAAGCCAATCTTCTAAATTATATGATGATGCACCTTCTTTGGCCAGCAATTTTGTAATTGTCTTATTATCCCATTCTGTTGTAAGAACTTCTTGCAAGTAGGAACGCAATCTATCTGCACCGGCTACTTCGGTATTTACTGAAGGGATACAGATAATTCCATCCTCATCTGATAAATGATCAAAGGCTTTTATGGTCTTGATCAATGTTCTTGCTTCATCTGCCAATTCCATTTCAGCATCACTTTCGGCTGGCCATTGATAACCAAGGACTCTGGCTAAAGCAACCTGCAATGGATTATCTGTTTTTATTAGATGGCCGTGAAATAGCCATTGGGTTGGGTCGTCGTTATATGGTTTTGGAAGGCCATTGGGGAACCTTGAGGCTGCAACTTTTCTCCAATAATCATCATCGAAAGGCACTTTAACTAAAGTAGCGCAAGTGACATATAAACTTTTGTCAATTTTACGTACATCAGAAACGAATTTCTCAGATGAGCAATAACACCAAATTGCAGCTAATTCATCTTTATCATTCGGTATTATTGAAGCTGTGGTATTATCAAACGCAGTCCCCAAATATAAAGTTGCATTTAAGGATCCCATTTGACTGATTAAGACTCCAGATTTACCCCAAGCACCTGTTCCATCCTTTCGAGCTCCAATTAATTCGTTTATGCAACCTTCACCATTCTCCCATCTTAATAATGAATTAGCTCCACCATGGAAGATGTTCGATTTAACAGTACCTTGATAGAAAACCCAAACTTCTTTATTTATTATGTCTAATTCCCAAAATAGCAAATTCATTCTTGGTTTATCCCCTGTTGTAAGTCCATGATACGAATACGCAGACAATGAGAGAAGAGGTTCCTTTGATAATACTTCCAGAGTAATGCGTGAATCCGGATTTCCTAATTGTTCAAATTGATTACAGAAAATCATGTTTGAAACATTAAGAGAATCATGTTTATTATGAGTAGTTATTGATGAAGAAACGTCTATTCCTATGAATCTATGGTTAATTTTGGGTTTAAGCTTAGATATAGAGAACAATAAGACCTTAACAACTTCGCCTGAAATTTGGCTAAATGCTCCTGGGCCAAGAAGTGCTAAAAAATCCCAAGTGTTTGATTTTAATAATATTTCCCTTAAATTTTTATAAGCTTTTAGATATAGCCAATTTTGTGGAATTACAGTGCTAATTGTACCTGAATCCAATGCAATTTTACTTAGTCTTTCTAAAAAAATTGTAGCTAAATCAGATTTTGAATCCTTGTAATTGCTTTCAGCATAGGCAGATAGAAAAGTGTCCATCTTCCCCTTTCCTAAATATGGGACATTGGTGATGAGCAAAGTATATCTCCGACAAAGTAGTTCACCGGCTTTAGCTATCCCGGCAGCGATTACCCCCCTTTCTATCAGGTCCTTGTCGGCTTCGCTATCGAATGCTTTTGTCAAAACTGGCTTCAGTTGTTCAAAATTGGCCGTAAATGCATCGGATTTTATCGCAGAAGGGTCTAACAGACTGCCCAATTCAGGTGCTAATTGAAAATGATCATATAACATTCGCATTCCATTTTCCATCCGGGCTTTATCTTCAACTCTTTCCACCTTACCAACCAACTTCACCCAATCTTCCACCTTCCCTTTTGGTGCAATGCCGCTGCATGCCAGATTCATTTCCGGAAGTTCTTTGTAATAGCCGCAAAACTTCCAAGCTGTTAGGGCTAGGTTGAAGGCTGCAATTTGAGTGCATCGGGCATCCAATTCAAGGCCATGCAGATTTTCGACAATTACTTTATCGGTGGCTTCATCCTTTGTTAAATCTTCTTCGTGCATGCGAAGAGATGCAAATACGGTAAAAAGCGATGCCACAAAATGCCCGGAGCCCATACAAGGGTCAAGGGAAGTAACTTCGCTAGTTTTGTCCGGCCAGCCATCAAACTTTCCTGCAGCAGGTGTACCATCGTCCAACAATCTTAAATACTCGAATATAACGGGTGGCTTAACAGTCGGATTTCGACTTACCCACCAGGCACCCAAAGTATTGTCAATGAGAAAATGAACCATATATGGCTCGGTGAACAATTGAGTAACAGCTGGCAATTTTGCACCGTCAATTTTATCACCACTGGCATTGATGGCAGCTTTGGCTTCGCTTTGCCAAAATTGATATACCCAGCCAATGGAATCATCGGCAATAAATATTTGGTTTTCTAATCCGTCAATAATTTCTTCCAGTTTAATTCTTTCCTCGGTGGCAAAGAGTACCTGCATCAATGGATCATCTGTTCTAAAAATGGCTGGTAACATTTTAGAAGCATAGTTGGCGGCCGTATCCCATTTGTCGATGAAACCCTCATCCTTCCCTAACTCCTCGCAATCTGCAATTGTCACAGCCACACCATCGGGGTGTATGAGTAGACCATTGGATTCCAGAAATTTTGCAAAGAGCATTTTATGCCAGGTTTCGTAACCTAGTTCATAGGTAAGGTTGTCAATTATTTGAGTTCCGTTGGCTAATAATTCATCTCCTAATAATCGCGCTTTGCTTCGTAGGTTATTACGGAGTGCTCTTTGCTCAGAACTCATGTGGGCAAAAGGTTCTGTATTATCAATAGCCAAGTTATGCAAGGCATTGAAAGCTCCTGTTTGAGCTATCTTCCTGGCTCGCTTAACGGCTGATTCTAAGGTGCTCCGTTGTTGGGTTGTAAGGACTGCCATTATTGCTACTTTGTATGTTTCTGCGCTTTTCGTTTTTCTTCCAAACTCAAGTGTTTATCATTATCCCGCACTTCGCCCCAATAACTGCCACGAGGGTTCTTGCCACGATCCACTCCCCATTTGATATTGAATTTGGAACGTAAAACACCAGCTTCAACAAACGGACGAATATTTTGACGCACACCATCGTTAAGATCTGGATCCCAACCGAGGGGTTGCTTTTCCAAAGGCTTCCAACGTACAAAAATGTCGTAGGGATCTTCGCCTAACAATATGGCTTCCAGCTTCTCTTTAAGTTTAAGCCCAGCGCTCAGCAAACCTTCGGCCCCACTTTCCCCGGCTTTCTTCTTGGCTTGGCACATCCGTACCCAATCACCCAAGTATGTATAGATCAATTTGGATAAATTCTCTTTATCCAGCTTATGGTAATTAACCAAAGCGGAGAAACCATCATTGCGGCCATCCCATATATGCCAGATGAAAGGCCTATTTTGAAATACTTTACACTGTTGGATAAAAAACTCTTTGCGCAGCCAATCTTCCAAATTAGACGAAGATGCACCTTCTATGGCCAACAGTTGCGTAATGGTTTGGTTGTTCCATTCTCCGGCAAAAACTTCCTGCAAGTATTCGCGCAATCTATCTGCACCGGCTGCTTCGGCATTTACTGAAGGAATACAGATAATGCCATCCTCATCCGATAAATGGTCAAAGGTTTTTATGGCATCGATTAGCGCTTTTGCTTCCTCAGCTAATTCCATTTCGGTATCGCTCTCTGCTGGCCAGCGATAACCAAGCATTCTGGCTAAAGCAACCTGTAATGGATTTTCTGCCTTAATTGGATGTCCATGAAACAACCATTGAGTTAGGTCATCACTGTACGGTTTGGGCAGACCGTTGGGATATTTTTCAGCAGCTACTTTTTGCCAGTATTCAAGGTCGAATGGAACTTTGACCAAAGTGGCATTTGTGACATTTAATTTTTGGTCGATTTTTCTGACTTCTTCATTATACATTGGGGAAGCACAATAGCACCAGATAGCTTTTACGTGCTCTTGATTAAATGGTACAATTGGTGAACAACTTATATCAAACTTATTTCCAAGGTAGAATGTGGCTGGAAGTTGCTGCATTAGGCTAATTACGATTCCTTTTTTTTTCCATATTTTTTCTCCCTTAACAAAAGCCGCCGGATTATTTCGATGAATTTCACCGTTTTCTGGCCAATAAAAGACATTCTGCATTCCAGAAAAATATTTCGTCTCTTTACTAGTTCCGTGAAAGAAGTGCCATTTTTTAAAATCACTTATTTCCCAAAAATGGAATCTAAAATTATATGAATCACCTCCATGCATTCCATTTATTGCCACAGCGAACTTGGACAATAATTCGCTGGAATGTGAATGTTCCAAAACGATCCTAGCATCTGGATTCTTCAGCTGCTCAGTCTGATTCATAGGTTTCAATTCGATTCTTTTCAGGGCATCTTCTTTGCCAGCTGCATTATTTGCTTTCGAGACATCTAGGCCAAAGAATGTGTGTTCTTTAAAAGGCTTTTGATGGGCTAATGAAATAAGCATCACATTAAAATCCCACATTGGTGTTTGAAAGCTTTTTACACCAAGTCGTGCCACAATATTCCAGGTTTCGTTTTTCAAGAGTTTTTCGCGAAATTTTTTATAAGCATTCAGAAACAACCAGTTTTGAGGAATTACACTACAGGAAATACCTCCCAGTTGGTTAGATTTGAGCATTTTCTCAAGAAAAACATTTGCGAGGTCACCTTTAGCTTCCGGATAGTTGTTCTCGCAATAATCTGCCAAGATTTTATCTTGTTTACCTCGACTTAGATACGGTACATTGGTAATCTGTAAAGTGTATTTTTTTGCCAGAAGAAGTCCGGCTTTCGCGATGCCCGCTGCCATTACACCGCGTTCCAAAATGTCTTGATCTGCTTCGTTTTCCAAAGCCTTTTTTAATACAGGTTGCAATTGCTCAAAGCTGGCTGTAAATGCATCAGATATTATCGTAGAAGGATCTAACAGACTGCCCAATTCAGGTGCTAATTGGAAATGGTCGTACAACATGCGTATTCCATTTTCCATCCGGACCTTATCTTCGATCCGATCCACCTTCCCTACCAGCTTCAGCCAATCTTCAACCTTACCTTTTGGAGCAATACCGCTGCATGCTAGATTCATCTCTGGCAACTCTTTGAAGTGTCCACAGAATTTCCAGGCGGTTAATGCGAGGTTAAAAGCGGCAATCTGGGTGCATCTGGAATCTAATTCTAGACCATGCAAATTTTCGGAAATTACCTTATCGGTGGCATCCTCCTTCGTTAATCCTTCTTCGTGCATGCGAAGGGATGCAAATACCGGAAATAGTGATGCCACAAAATGCCCGGAGCCCATGCAGGGGTCAAGCGAAGTAACTTCGCTTGTTTTGTCAGGCCAGCCATCAAACTTTCCTGCAGCAGGTGTGCCATTGTCCAACAATCTTATATACTCGAATTTAACTGGTGGTTTAATACCCGGATTTCGGCTAACCCACCAGGCACCAAGTGTATTATCAATAAGAAAATGAACCATATAAGGCTCGGTGAATAACTGAGTAACAGCCGGTAGTTTTGCTCCGTCAATTTTATCACCACTGGCATTTATGGTAGCCTTGGCTTCGCTTTGCCAAAACTGATATACCCACCCAAGAGAATCATCAGCCGTAAATATTTGATTTTCTAATCCGTCAATAATTTCTTCAAGTTTTATTCTTTCATCCGTTGCAAATAATACCTTCATTAGAGGGTCGTCTGTTCTAAAAATGACGGGCAGCATTTTAGAAGCATAGTTGGCGGCCGTATCCCATTTGTCCACGAAGCCCTCATCCTTGCCCAGCTCTTCGCAATCTGCCATCGTCACTGCAACTCCGTCGGGGTGCATTAACAGGCCATTTGATTCCAGAAATTTTGCAAAAAGCATCATATGCCAGGTTTCGTAAGCCAGCTCATAGGAAAGATGATCGATTTTTTGAGCACCGTTTGCTTGCAATTCATCTCCCAATAATCGAGCTTTGCTGCGAAGGCTGTTACGAAGAGCCTTTTGGTCTGGGCCCAAGTGTGCAAAAGGTTCAGGGTTATCGATAGCAAGGCTATGTAAAGCATTGAATGCTCCCGTTTCAGCAACCTTTCGAGCTTGCTTTACTGCTGCTTCTAAAGTGCTCCGTTGTTGTGATGTGAGGACTGCCATTACTTTAAAATGATTGAGCTTGATTCATGCAATAAATTTTCCAAATCGGTTTTCAATGCTATCAGGTAAGAATCAATGTCAGTCTGGTTGGTAATGGTTTTGCGGGGAAGGCTGTATGTCTTTGCCTGAGGTGCAGACACCGCAATGGCATCTTCCAATGCTGACTGAAACTGTCCGGGTAATGCCGCTATTTTGGTATCCCAGATATATAACGATGCTTTTTGTAGCTGATTGAGCAGTGCATGTGCATCCAATACCTTAACTTCCGGCTTTACCAAAATTTGATGTTTCACCAGAATGCTGTGCTTTTGCTCGGGTGTTAAATTCTTGAAATACTCATTAGCCTGTAAGTCAACCATTTTAAGATCATATAATGCATTGAATTGACCTTTTCTTGTGTTCAGGATGCTCACCAATTTTTCTGTAATCGCATTTAAAATAGTCTGAATAGGATCAGGCTCCTGGAGCAGGAGTCGATTATCCCTGATGGCCTTGATTTCTGTTTTAAGTGAATCCAGTTCAGGTTCGTCCGGAGCATGGTTCGTCAGATCCAACAGTAAAACCCATGACGGCTCTCTTTTTGTTACCAATTTCGCTTTTGAACTCCAATCAGTAAATCTGGCCTGCAAGTCAATCTTTTGTTGGAGTATTTCCAGCAAACGTTCATTGCCTTCTTTGTTTTCAATTTCTTTAATGAAATCTATGTTGATAGGTTCTGGCCGTGGTGCATCTCCGCTTACTTGGTTTGCAAGGGCTTTTAACTTTTCAAGGTATTCGTTTGAATATGGAAATATTTCATGATTCGGGGGACAAGCAATCCCGGCATTTTGAAATAGAATTCGAATGTCCATTTTATCCCTTGCGGTAAGAATATGGACTTCTTTTTTAAAGGAAGCCTGATTAATTTTAGCAACAATCAGATTTGTTTCAGAGGTCGAAATCCAAGCCGAATTTTTCAAAACCAATAAAATCGTATCAATAGCATCCTGGCTCCATCCATAGGGTGCTTTCATAAAATGGTTTCGGATGTCTCTGCCAGGTTTAGTGCCGTTGCCCAGAAACCTCAATATCTCGACCGATAAAGGGTGCTTTTCATCGTCTCCAACATAATTGATGGAATTCAATGCATCCGGATTGCCAGCCAGAGCTTTGGTCAATGCCTGTCCCCAGTTTAAGAAGTCTGCTTTGCTCTTAAATTCTGGGAATTGGCGATCCGCAATACTATTGAGCGCTTCCTGGATCTTCTCTTTCAAGGTGCCAGATTGAATTAGTGTGCCACCAGCAAGGTATACTTTGGTTTCATCGCAGATCTTCTCCACTAATTCTTGAATCGCAGTTTTTGCCTGTGACTGGCGGGTTTCCATGCTTTTTTTAGCTTGCTCACCCTCAGGGGTTGAAGGTAGGCCCATCGCGTTTATAGCTAATCCGGTAGCTAAGAACTTGATTATTTCTGTTCTTAATTCAGGGGCTCTTAATTTCTTGACAAAGGCGTATGCCAATGGAGCATTATTGCCGGCAGCACGGATTTCATTTTCAACGGAAGTTTCATTTTCAAACCATCCGTCACGAATCCATAGGTTCAATTTATGCTCAGTGTTGGGTATGGTATTTTTATCCCAAAGTTCGAATTCACGCACCATCCGGGAAGTGCCTTGCGAAACGCTGATGGCTCTTGTTTTATCCTTAAAGTGGGCAACCATCTTTTCCCTTCTCAGGCTTTGAATCTGGTCATCACCTGAGTTGTTAAGCTTGATGTATTGCTTGGTGAATTCCTGTTCCCATTCAGCCCCAATTTTCGTTTGTAACTTGTACTGATCGGTAATAGGCATGAGATATTTTTCATCGACCAACTTTTTAATCAGCTCTTTGATCTTGGTACGGAATGCATCAGAGTTTACATTCAAATTGTCAATCAGCAGATCAGCAATGGTGTTTTCATTGGATTTCAATCCAGTGTCTGTAATATTTGAAGTGATTTGATCCAATAAAAAAACTGCGCTGAGAATTCTACCTTCTATTTCCGAATCCCCACCTTTAGATTTCTTTCCCTGAATGAGATTGCTTGTGTCGTTTAACAATAGCCCAGCCTGGATAAGGTCTGAACGAGTTTGTGTGAAAATAAAGTCTGCAGGTACTACATAGCCTACTTCTTTTTCAGCGAGAGTTTTTAAACTGTCATCAATTAAACGTAATTGGTTACGTAGCTGACCCGAGGTTCCTGCCACGTCAACCACTTGCAATACTTTATACCAGAATTTCCGGGTAGATGGGAGCAATGGATAATCCGCGACAAGTGTGTCTTTATCATCGGTCCGGTATCCAAAAACAGTACATTGGAGGTTACGAGCTATTTCGCCAGAGGAAGCCTCCATTTTGGTGTTCAAGGGCGCAAGCGCTGATGCTTTCTTCTGAAGGATAGTTTTCCGGATTACGGTTTGAATGTCGTTATTGGTAAGTTGTATCGAAACCCTGAACCGGGCCATCATTTTTTGCAGAATGGGTGTATCTGTTAATGCATTTTGGCCCGTACCCACCAATAGAAATTTGCCATCAAACCTTGAACTAAGGTCTTCTGCAAGGAATTGTACATTTTCAGCAAGATATGGATCCTGGCCGATGAACTGCTGGACCTCATCCAAAATAATAATGGTACAGGGGATTTTGTCTCCGTAAATAAGAGGTAGAATCTCTTCTTTGATTGTTTTAACAAATTCTTCCCTGCCAATAATCTCAACTCTCGGAAACTGCGCACCAATCTGATCAAGCAGTTTGGCAGCATTCTCAGCTAATTCAGGCTTTAATTCCAGGATCGACTTCGCTAAAGTATCAGACAAAAAAAGATTTTCAATTTCTTTGTCCAATTTTCTGCCTTTGGCTTCAACCAAAGCTTTTAATCCATCATAAATTCCTTCCTTTTTGGCCCAATACATAAATTTGAAATGATGGTATTGCGATGGAAGCCCAAGCGTATTTAAAAGCAATTGAATGAATGAATACCGGATATCTTTTGATGGGAAATCCCTCAATGTGCCTGCAATGGATAATTTTCCTTGGATATTTTGCTTACGGTCAATCTCAATAAATAAGTCCTGAATCTCTTGGGGCAATGGTTTGATATTCCTAGCGGTACTACCGTTTGGAAATTTAAAATCTTCCCAAAGATACCCTGCCATTTTAACCAAATGAGATTTTCCGCTTCCGTAAAACCCGCTAACCCAAAAAGTTGGTTGAACGGGGCTATTATAATTACTCAGGTATACATCGAGCATCTTTTTCAACCCTTCAAAGTATTCCCCATCACAAACAAAAGTCCTTAATTCATATTCGGCAATGGCTAGGTCATCCTTCTCGTTGATGTTTCTGATCTTTGCAACCCCTTCATTCTTAAGGTTAACCTCCTCAGGATTCAACGTAAATAGCTCTTTGTTCTTCATTTTAGTACTTTATAAGGTTATTGGTCTGGCTAAATAATCCCACCCATCTCTTGCATCCAGCAGGCGGTAATGATTGTGTTCAAATTCTCCTGGGAAAAATATCAGCATGCGTCCCTGGAGATCTTTGACACAGCTCTTAAGAATTTCAGATAACCGAAGGAAACCGAAAAGTGAGGAAACATCCCTAATAGCAATCAATGTATCCGAATCTTGTGCGGTATTCCGCAATTCATTCTTTAAAAACTCAATCGCAAAAGGAATAAACTCAGCTTCCAATTGGTCGATAATAAACCCTGGGTTTTTGAAGTATCCTTCTCTATACTCATGGTTTACCATCCAGAGAGGAAAGCAATTCTTCATAGAAACGATGCGCAATTTTTTCCCAGCCTTTAAAGTTGAGGCCTCAAAATCGCCCAATCTAAAATCCACTTTGCGTTGCTCCGCAGGATCATACACCAAAAACCAAATCCGCTCCTGACCGGATAAAGCAGATGACCAAGGCTCATTAACGACCTTTTCAAATGCCTCTATCAATTGATCTAATTTAGATTGCATCAATTCCAATTTTGTTTAACAAGTTGTTGAAAGAGATTGCTGTTACACCTCCGCCAAACTGGTATTGCATCAAATCCCGTTTTGTACATTCTAAAGCTAATTCTCGCAGCCTAAATTCTGAAAGCATAAGGGTTGTTACGCTTCGATTGTTCCAAATGAAATCCCCACGATCCCCATCTAAATATGCCATCAGAAAGGCGAAGCAGGCTACAGGGTAAGTAATTTCACGTTGGACTCGTAAATTCTTAACCTTACCCTCAACAAAACCTGCCTGCTTGAATGAACTGGCTATATTTTGGGCAACTGACCTGCGGGTATTGGGAGAATACTGATTTGGATGGAGCTTTTCGATATTCTCTTCCAACCTTTCAATCAGGACTTTTTCTCCTATACGGGTTTCACTAATGACCGAAAGATTTTCTGACAATAGGTCATCCTGTTTACAAGCATATACGAAAGCAAAGAGGGGTTTTTCAGCATGTTCGGAGGTTTGCCAGAAGTACTTAAATGCAGCAAAGTGGGGATTTTTTGCATCGAAGCCGTATAGCAGTTTTAGGTAGTTCGCCGTCTTTTCAACCCCTGAGTTTGATTTCTTGCCGGTAACATTTATGCTTAGGGCCTCATTAAAATTAGATGATTCAATAGAATAATCCATGACTTTCTCTAACTCAGAAAACATCAAGGTTCTGGAAGTATGTATTGTTCGAATTTTTCTCATCATTATTAATAAATTTTAAAAGAAGTGATACTTCTAAGATAAGCTTTTCAAGCAGAAATTTGATGCGCGGATTTAAATTAAGATATTTTCATTCTTTACCTTAAGAATCAAAAAGATTATGCTTTTCTCTGATTTGTTTAGCGGCATCTTGATTGAAGACTCTCACTCCTAATGGGCGTCGATTTAGGTATAAAGCTTATATTCATTTCCAACGGCTATGATCACCTTCTCATTCACCAAATTGTCAATGAGTTCTTTAATCTTATTTCGGAAAGTATCTGAATTTAAATACAGGTTGTCAATAAGCAAATCCGAAATGGTTATCTTATCAGAAATCAATCCGGTGCCTATAGTGTTCGAAATAACTTGATCCAAAAGGAAAATTGCACTCAAGATGCGCCCCTCGAGTTCATAATCACCTCCTTTTGCCTTTTTTTCTTGGATTATTTTATGGGTTCCAATGTGCAATAATCCTGACTGAAGGTATAAGGGATGCGACATGGTAAAGATAAAATCGGCTGGAACCAAAGTGCCAACTTCTGTGTTAGCTATTTGTTTTAATCCTTCACCAACAATCCGAAGTCGATATCTCAATGAGTCTGATATGCCGGTCAGTTTAGTAACCTGTAGTACTGCGTCCCAAAATTTTATGGTTGATGGGAGAATAGGATAATCGGCAACCAGGGTTTTCCGATCTTCAGGTAGGTACTCAAAAATGGTATTTTCCAGATTGTTTGATATTGCGCCTAAGGAGGATTCAAGTATAGAATTAATTTGCGCATAGGCTGTTTCCTTCTTCTGCAAAATCGTATTTCTTAAAACGGATTGGTTGTCAATTACTGCCAAATGAATCCCTCTTTCAAATTTGCCTTTCAACTTTTGAAGGATAGGATTTTCATTTAATGTATTTCCTGCGGTGACAACTAATAAAAACCTGCCATTGAAGTGGCAAGACAAAACCTCTTTTAGCATCATAAGGTCCAACGCAAGATTGATATCTTGGCCGACAAAGTGATGGATGTCATCTAATGCAATAATTGTACAAGGGATTTTACTCCCAAATGAAATGGGAAGAATCTCTTCTTTTATGATTCTTACAAAATCTTCCCTACCAATAATCTCAACTCTCGGAAATTGTGCACCAATCTGATCAAGGAGTTTGTCAGCATTCTCAGCTAATTCAGGCTTTAATTCCAGGATTGCCTTCGCTAAAGTATAAGACACATAAAGATTTCCAATTTCTTTGTCCAGATTTCTGCCTTTGGCTTCAACCAAAGCTTTTAATCCATCATAAATTCCTTCCTTTTTGGCCCAATACATAAATTTGAAATGATGGTATTGCGATGGTAGCCCAAGCGTATTTAAGAGCAATTGAATGAATGAATACCGGACATCCTTTGATGGGAAATCCCTTAATGTTCCCGCTATGGATAGCTTTCCATAAATTTTCTGCTTACGGTCGAGTTCGAATAAAAGATCTTCAATTTCTGGGGGTAGAGGCTTTATAGAGCGGGCTCTTGTTCCATCTGGGAATTCGAAATCAGTCCACAAGTATCCGGCCATTTTCACAAGATGAGATTTGCCGCTTCCCCAGGAACCACTTACCCAGAATGAGTGTTGTTTAGGTTCATCGAAATGTTGAAGATAAACTTCCATTATTTTTCTGAGCCCATCATGATATTCACCCACGCAAGCGAAGGTTTTTAATTCGTTCTGAGCAATTGAAAGATCATTTTCACTTTGATTGTCTGACCTTAATCGGCAGACCCCTTCATTCTTAAGGTTGATATTTTCTGGATTGACGGAAAAGAGCTCCTTTACTTTCATGGTTAGGACATCATTAGGGTTTAAGTCGGGTCAGGTTAAAACGTTAACAACAATAAAGCTTTGCTACTTTATTAATTATAAATCTGTTGTGCGAGAATTATGCTAACTTGAAAAGTTCCTCAATCCTATTTATCTCAGCGGTAGTTGGTCTCGCATAAAATACGCCGGTGCAATTGCTCAGGTTTCTAACCCCCCTTAAAAACAAGTAAATAGCTCCGCCAAAGTCTTTTTCGTAATCAAACGTTGGAAGTTTCTTTTCAAGAAACCTTTTCATGGCAATGGTATAAATGTAATACTGAAGATGATAGTTATTGCCTCTCATCCCAGTTAATAGCCCGTTCTGTTGGTAATCTTCAAGGCGGTTTCCCAGAAAATTCGATTTCCAGTCGACAATATAGAATTTGCCATTGTGCTCAAAGAACAGGTCGATAAAGCCATGCATTACTCCTTCAATTTCCGGGTCAGTGGTGAATTCAATATCCGGGATAATTCGAGCAAGTTCGTTCTTCTTATGGTTATCAAAGCTGAAGTAGAAATCGAGCTCCGGAAGTTTTTTGGATGGTTCAACCTGGTTCAGACTGAAAGCCTCCGGTCCATCTCCAATTTTAACCTCCATGCAATGACGGATCAGCTGGAGATAATTTCCCTTTTGTTCCGCATCATAGAGACTGGGGTAGTAAATAGCCGCTTTTGTTAATTGTTCCTCGTAGGTATCAGGTCTGGTGAAATCGAGTGTTTCAAAAATGCTGTGAAGAAACAACCCGGCTTTGGCACCTTTAGGAAGGTCGCTAAACACAAACTTGTTGTAAGCATCTATTATTTCTACTGGTTCAGAGGTTGCCTTTTCGTGTTTGCCGCTCAGGGAACTGAAACTGTGAATTTTCCATGTTTGCTTGAAATCCACTTCTGGATTTAAGGCTCTCGCAAGGGCTATACGATTTTGGATTTGTATGTTTGGGCGACCGCTTTCAATATCTTGCGCCTCCAGGAATTCAATGAATCCCGTTGTTCTTTCCTGAAAACCTTCAGCAGCAAATTCTTTCATGAATTTTTGCAGTTCACTTTCGGGAAACTCTGCATTTGAATTAAGATAGGTTTTATACACCGCCCGAGTCATGGCAACATAAATGAGTCGGTGGTTTTCTCCTGTTAAACGATCAGAGTATAATTTTTGGTTGTCATCGTCAATGTCGAAAGTAAAGCAGAAGCTTCCTTCCTCATTCTTGAATTCAATCCCCTTTTTAATGGAATGCTTATAGAAATCCAGGAATGGTGCAAATACAATGTTGAATGTAAGCCCCTTGCATTTGTGAATTGTCATAATCCTAACGGCATTATCATCGCTTTCAATCCGCAACTGTGATTCATCTTCTTCTGATACAATCCTGGTGGCTTTTCCTAACCATGCATACAAATCTTCTGCCTTTAGCTTGTTTCGTACCTCCTCGTCGTGCAGGATCTCCATAATCTGTATGAAATTGGTCAGTGTTCGCTGGCCAGCATTGCTTACCCCAGACAGGCACTTTTCGATAAGACCAAATTTCCGAAGAAACCTGGAAAGCATTACATAAGCTCCTGATTCATTCCAGGTTTCTCTCAAAAGGTTGAAAATATTGAGGAGCTTCTCGTCGTCGAGCTTCTTTAAGTCATCGAGATTGACGGCAAACAGATCGTCTGCCAGCAATGAATTGATGCTTTTCCGATTTGGCCGGATGACAGTTGCCATAAGTTTCCGGATGGATTTTACTTCCTGGGATTTAAGTATTTTGGAATCATCTGCGACAATAGCTGGTATTCTGGATTTCCGGAGTAAGGATTTGATTGATTTGCCCTGGTTGCCATCCCTAACCAGAATGGTGATGTCGGATGGAACAATTGCCCTTTGGTTTCCGTTCCTTTGAATGTAAATTTGGTCGTTTGTTAAAAGATTGGAGATCTCCCTGACAACGCATTCGATAATTTCATCCTGGTTCTCATTACTAACAATGGTAATGGGAATTACCGGATTACCACCATTGAATAGTTCTCCCTGGTTCCGACCAGACCGAACCGTGTGATAGCGGATATCTTCACTTTGAAAAGCATCGAAATTCGCCACTGGTTGAAAAAAATGGTTAAGCGCTGCCACCATGCTTTCTGTGGAACGGAAATTCTCATCCATTGAAAAGCATCTGCCGTCTTCAATGTTTCCTCTTGCCTCAATGTAGGTATCGAGGTCAGCACTCCTCCAACCGTAGATAGATTGTTTCGGGTCTCCAATGTAAAACAGGATCGCTTTGTTATTGAAAATATTGTTAAAAATCTCATACTGAAGTTTGTCGGTATCCTGGAATTCATCAATGAAAACGGCTTTGTATTTTTCATTAAGAAGAGAGCTTAATTTCTCATTATCTTTAATTACGGCATCGTGGACCCGGGAGATGAGTTGATCATAAGTGGCTAAGTTGAGAACCTTTAATTTATCAATGATTGACGCTCCAATAACTTTAGCTGCTTTGGCCAGAAGCGCATTGCGAAAATTGAGGGTTGATGATTCATTTGCCTGCTGCGCTGTATCGATTTGTTCAAGCAATCGAAGTTCCTGCGAAAAGCAACCCGTGAAGTAGCCAGGCCTCTTTATTTTTTTGCGAAATTCTATAATGAAGTTTTCCGGTGAACCATTACATACATCTATTAAGAATTTTCTGGCAGGTTCGGTAAGATTGCCTCTTTGAAGAAACTCTGAATAATTCTCCATAACATGTTCCTCGAAATCGCGTTCCGCGGACCTCAGAGAAATCAAGCTGGAATTTAGCTCCTGCAGTGCATTCTCAGGATCTGTTGTTTTACAAAGGAAACTCCTTCCCGACATAGTTTTTTCAACAACCTTACTTATTGTCATTTTATCGAGGAGTACGATTTTATTTACCTTCTTTAATAGCAGTTCCAGGATTTCCCTGTTTAGAGTTGAAATTTCCGTCCTCCAGAATTCATTCACTGCCCTTTTACGCAGGTCTTCAATGGAACCCAAAATCCCCGTTCGGTCGGTTTGACCGGTTTCAAACTGGAATTCATTAAGCAAGTTCTGGCAGAAACTGTGTATGGTCATTACGCTTGTTTCATCCAGATTGTTAACTGCAGCCTGTAAATTTTCCCTCACAGCATTTACCCCTATTATCAGGTTGGCATTATTGACGACCTCCATGATTTTGTTGTCGTCGCAAAGGTTTTGATGGCTATATTGAAATGCTTTCCGAACAAACAACCTGATGCGGACTTCCAGTTCAGCAGTTGCAGCATTTGTAAAGGTGACCATCAGAATTTTCGGCAAGGGTATCGATTTCTCTGCAATCATCCTCAAAGCCAGAATGGCTAACGAATATGTTTTCCCTGTGCCGGCACTGGCTTCGATCAGGTTTGTTCCTGATAATTCAACGATTAATGCGTCAAAATCTTCCATTTTCTTAGAAATTAATAAGATAGGATGCAAGTGCTTCCAAATGTTCCCCTAGGATGGCCTGATCCTCGAACTGCCCGTCTGAAATGGCTCTCTTAAGATATAGATCAGGAAATGTATTACTATTAGGGTTGCCATTAGCTTCCTTTATTAGCTCTGACATGATTACTTCAAGGTTATCATTCTTTAGATAGTTTTCTGCTGCATTCAGTGTGATACGAAGCATACCTTGTCTGCCCTTAAGGAAATACTTAGCCAATATCGCAAGAACATTTACTGCTTCTGTCGTACTGATAGGTTTAAAAGTTATCAAGCCTCCACTGCGGTCTATAAAGCGAGCTTCAAGTTCGAATCCGGAGGCAGTCAGGAAAAGATATTTAATCCGAGTTTCAACCTTATATTTGAGCGCTTGCTTTGAAAGGGAATACTCAATGAGGTTATTCCCATAGATCCCTCCCACTGTTCCGGTTATCTTGATTTTATCATTTATGGTCAGGATATTGCCGAGGGTCTCTTCGGTAAGTCCAGCTGTTTGTTGATCTTTTCCTGTTTTGACCTGGGCAATATCTTCCAACAGAGAGTCAATTAGAATTTCAGAGAAAGTTGCTAAAGGAAATCTCCCTGATTTAACGTATTGCTCTCTTATTTTATCTTTCTCTTCATGAATGCCGCTATCGGCATTCATGAGTTCCTTTTTCAAGGTCCAGCTCTCCAAATGGTCAAGTTCGGAGGTCTCTTCTTCCGGTAAATTTTCTTCTTTTTCCTCAAGATAGATTCCAATTGTCCTTTGGTAATACCATTTAACCGGAGATTTGTAAAAATTGATCAGATCATTCAGCTTGATCTCGGTTGAGGCTGGCTGGTCATTCGGATCATCCGCTACCTGGGTTTCGAGTAAGATGTTTTCAACCTGAACGTCTTCTCCATATAGGTAGGTGAACAGGCGGTTATTTTCCGGACGGTACCTTCCGCTGAATCCGTGCAAGGGATGGTGAACAAGAATGCCTTCTCGAACCAATGACGGATTTGCGGATTGTGATTCAATGTAATCCATGAGCTCATCCAAAACAATGGATGGCGGCAGTTCTGAATTTTCCTTGGCATTGCGTCCAATATAGCTCAGATAGAGCTTTTCTCTTGCCGAAAGCAATGTGTCGAGAAACAGCTGCTTGTCATTGGCTTTTTTACTTCGGTCGCCAGTGAGTCGTTCTTTGGCGATCAGGTCATAGCTAACAAACCGATCTTTTCGGGGGAACTTGCCATTATTCAGCCCCAGGAAAGCGATCACCTTTGCCGGTAATCCCCTGGCGGGAATGTGGGATGAGAAGGTAACCCGCCCCGAGTTGAAACCCATTTCCCCTGACTCCTCTAAAAGCGCTGCCCTAAAAGCCGAATAAAAGGTGGTGAAGTGTATTCTGAGTTCAGGGAGTAGCTGTTTAACCTCTTCCAAATGCCTGAATTGGCGGTAAAAAAGGGAGAGGTCTTCTTTATCAGTGTCTTCGGGCAGGATCATTTTCTCAAAAACCTCATTCTGTATGAAAAATTCCCATTCGGCAAGGGTCCTTTTTTCATCTATGGTTCTGACCAAATTCCAGAGCCTTTCTGCAAAAGCCTTTACCCGGAAGATGTCCATGCCAGATTTTCCCTCGATGTCCTCAAAAGGGTAGAGGCTATATTCTTTACCTGGTATTTCTATGGATTCCTCTGTCAACATTGCAAACCCATACGCTAGTTTTCTGAGTCCGTATTCCCAGCCCACATAACGGGTATCATCTTGCGACCGTCCTTCCCAGCCAAAGCGAATATTCGCTTTTTCCACGAGAACGCGGAGATGCTTCGTGCCGGTAACGCCAAATTTTGCAGAAATGGATCTGGTTTCCAGCAATCCGATGACTTTTTCAGAGGTAAAATCATCCTCCCTGAAGTCAAGGATTTTAATCAGAGCTGTTAGTATGGAATCTTTCCGGCCATTGGATACCCCTGATATTTTAAATGGTATTAAAAATGGAGCGTTGGAGAACACAGCCTGGATAAAAGGTGCATAACGGTCAATATCGGTGGCGAGAACCATTATGTCGGTGGGCTTTAGTTCCGGATCCCGGTGGATAAGGTTCACCAGGTAATTGTACAGAATTTCCACTTCGCGGGCTTCTGTGTATGCTGAGTTGATCTGGATACTGCCGTCCTGGAGAAGTTCGTCTGCAAGAATTTCGGCAGTGCTTAAATTTTGGTTGTCAAAAATCTGCTTCTGGATAATACCCAGGAGGTTATGAATTGGTGGTGCCTTAGGCAGAGATAAGATGTTATTTTCGGCTCCAAGCATGATTTTAAGCTCATCTGCGTTGGCTCCCAGGTTTGTTAATAGCTCATTCGAAAATGCTGTTTTGGGGTCCTTGACAGGAAGCAGGACATAATTATTGACCGGGATCACTTCTGCCAGGCGGTTGAATATTTCCAAGTGAAAATTGGTGTAGATCGAGTTGCCGAAAAAGCTGAGGATAGGAAATTCTTTGCGCACCTTTTCAATATTCTCGTCATTTTTTAAAAGATTAAGAATTTCCCTCTTCATTCGGTACTTTGAATGGACTTGACCACATCCGGCCAGCTTCTCCCACAACTCCTTCTGCCAGGGTTCAGCATCGGAATCCGGATAGGCTCGCTGCCCAGCTTCCCAGGTTCCGATAATGTTTTCCCTGTATACCTGGTACTGGTCGAACAGGTCGTTTAGTCTTGCGGCAAGCTGGATCTGCTTGAGCTCATTTTCCTTATAATATTCAGTAACTTTTTTAAAATCTGGATTTTGTCTGAATTCGTCGCTACCCAAAAAACTGAACAGAAGCCACTTGCTGGTTTCGAGGTTGTGGGTGACGGTTTGGCCGGTAAGCAGCTGATAAAGTGAATTGATAAAAGCATCCTGATTCTCAAGCTTAAAGTTGGCAAATACTCCGTTGTTTTCCTTTTTTGCCATTTCCACGGCTAACCATTGCTTCATGCCGGAAGTTTGTGTTATGACATGTTCACTTATAAAGATTCCGCATGGTGAGCTTTTGATGTTTTCCCCGAGTATCCTTACAAGCTCCTCAAGCTTATTCGAGTAATATATTGTTGTTGCCATCTTAGAACTTGTTAAAATTGATTGCTGATACCTGATGCCCTTGAAACCTCTCTTTCAGCAGTGGCGAGGAGTACATTTTCGGGGGATTGGATAAGTACGTGTCTTTTGGCACGGCTGACTGCCGTATATAACAATTCGCGGGTCAATATGCCGGCATTTTCATTTTCAGGCAAGATAACAGCGACTGATTCAAATTCAGACCCCTGGCTCTTATGAATGGTCATTGCATAAACTGCTTCATAGTCATTTAGGTAACCAGGAAGTATTTCTTTCGGCTTTTCCGGATTCTCGCTTTCAAAATAAGCATAGAGCATCCTGTCAGCATCACTTTTGCGACGGATGATACCTGTATCCCCGTTAAAGACGCCCAAATCATAATTATTACTGGTGACCATGATGAGTTGGTTGTGATAAAAGCCAGGGGCAGGCCCGAACAATTCAGGATTGGCCGTTTCCGATTTAAGTAATTTTTCTATGATTCTGTTGATCATGTAGATGCCGTGCTTTCCTTCCCTGACAGCACACAACACCCTAACCCGATTGATTTTTCGAAGTGCCTGCCTTATGTCCGGTTCTCTGATATACTCAATGTATCCACGGGCTAAATCTGTCAGCTTTTTGGAATCATATATTGGATCAAGTTCAATGGAATTAAGATTTTCCGAATTAGTCAGAAAGGGAATAAGCTTTTTCTGGTCGTTCTCAATAATTAGACTGCAGGCAGTTGAGATTATTTGACTGTCGACACGATAGTTGTGATAGAGTTGGATAACGTGCCCCGATAAAACATTGGTTATGTTAGGCTTCAGCAGGAAGGTGCCGGGAATCTGCGAGTGCATAAAATAGTGGCAAAGCTCAAACCTCGTGTCCGGCAAGTGGTTCATAATCCCTTGTTGAGTTCGGCAAAGGTCTCCGAATATGCTGCCTGCCTCAACGGAAGCCAACTGATTTTTGTCGCCCAGGAAAATGATCCGCTGGTGAGGTCTTAAAGCTTCCAACATCTTGTACATCATCCCGGTGTCTACCATGGAGGCTTCATCGATAACGACAAGATCATATTCAAGGGGTTCTTTGGCATTATGGCGGAACAGCATGCTCTCTGGCATTTTTTCAAGCAGTCGGTGCAGGGTTCTGGGCGCGATTGTATCAAATTTGCCTTTAATTTCATCCGGGATTCCGTTGATGCTTTCCTTTGCCTGATGCAGTGACTCGGCCATTCTTGTTGCAGCTTTACCCGTTGGTGCCGCAAGGGCAACCTTTAAGTCGGGATTTTGCTGGAAAAGAATTGCTAAAATCCGAGCAACGGTGGTGGTTTTTCCTGTTCCTGGTCCACCGGTAATGATTGTAAAGTTATTGAGGCAAGCCATTAGCGCCGCTGTTTTTTGCCAATCTACCTGCTCGAGTTCTGGAAGACGAGGTTCTTCTGGCTTAACACTCGGGAAAATTGTATCAATGAATGCCTGGTTTTCCTTTAACCATTCAATTCTGGTGGAGTATACTTCTTCCTCCGCATCAATAAACCCTTTGATCTTTTGTGCGATTTTCACCTGATAAGTATAGTACCGGTGCATATAGAGCTTGCCATCTTCCAAAATAAACGGGGTTAAACAATTCAGGTTGGCAACTGAGACATGCGGACTGGTGTTTAGCAGACCTGAATCAAGCTCTCCAGCCTCTCCGGTAAATGGATTTTTCAGTTCGTTCTGGAGAAGATCGGCTTGATATTGATTAATATCAAGACAAATACTTCCGCGTCCCAGGGTTTCTGAAACTGCATAGGCCCAGGGTTCAAATCCCGGAAAAAACTCAGCAAAAACTTTGTGAACGTCGATTGAATCTGCCATGGATGATTATGATATTATTGACAAATTGAGTTTGAAAGCAATATTATTTGGAGTCCAACAGCCTGTTGAACTGAACCTTCGTCATCGGTTGTATAGATCACTGTTGTAAATTGTTGCAGCGAAATCCCTGGACGGATAATATTAATTGAGCTCATTAATTGGCCGAATTTTAATTGCATGCTGATTCAAAGAAATATCCTTTTTTTCACTTGCTTTGCGTTTAATCAAGCTTGAATTCATCCACCATGAAACGACTTTATATCGATGTAGATGGCGTTTTAATCCCCTCAGATATAGAGGCCGATCTGCCTGAGCATATTCTTCCTTTTATCGATTTTGTCACTGAGAACTTCGATTGCTACTGGCTAACCAGTTATTGCCGTGGAAACACCAGGTCATTACTTAAGGTTCTGGCCGGATATTTTGCGCCGGTAACAATGGAAAAGCTGTTAAAAGTCAAGCCGACCGATTTTAAAAAGACAAAGGCGGAAGGCATTGATCTTTCTTCCGACTTTATCTGGATAGATGATAGCCCGACTGTTGTATCAAAGAACATGTTGTCAGAGGTCGGCCGTCTGGATCGGTTAATCGTGGTCGACCTCGAAACGAAAGATGAGCTGATACGCGTAATGGAGCTATTGGCTACTAAACTTTCTTAGGTTCCTCATCTTCTAGAAAATCCTGTTTGATACGGCCTTCCCTTTTTTCAACCATGTATGAGCGCATGCTTCCGCTCACCCGGTTATGCTCCATTGCGGAATCACGTACATCAAAATGCCTCGAGTTTGAGCGCTTGATATTCAGGGTTATGGCTATCTCAATGGCATCAAGGGTAGCGCCAATGTAACTGAAGCTCCAGCGACCGGTAAGCTCCAGTTCCTTAATCAGCGATGATATCTGCTTCAGTTTAAACTGCGTACTTGCGTTCTCATATCCATCAGTAAAGATCACCACCACCACCGATGCTTCGTCACGGGCAACCTCTTCGCCAATGGTATCCTGAAGGTGTCTGATTGTTAATCCTATGGCATCAAGCAGTGCAGTATTTCCGTCGGGATTGAAATCAGGATAACTTAATTCCTTGATCTCGGTTGATCCTAATCGATCCCATACCGTTGTCAGATTATGGTTGAACAGGTTGAATGAGGTTAAAAGTTCCTGTTCAGGAAACTGTTTGGCAAGCTCACGGATCTGGACGATTTGCGAATTAACTCCGGTAACTGTTTCTTCGATGCATGACGACATCGAACCGCTGCGGTCGAGGATCAGCTGATAATAGGTTTTCTTGTTTTTCATGGCTGTGAGATTTGGTGAATTGAATCCCAAAGAAATAGGTCAGGTCCGCCAAATCCTGTCGTCGGTAAAACTAATTATCAAAAAATAATGATTGATTTGGAAAAAGACTCCTGAGAATCAGGGTAATTCGCAGCTTCGCCCCCTCAGTCACATTCCAAGAATGCGCCGGTCGGGCCGAAAGACCCGCCAGAACCCGTAACCATCGTATTTTACCATTTTCCTGGTAGCAAGGTAGATATTAGAATACAGTAAAGCAAATGCTGATGTACAGAAAATAAATGTTTGGTACATTTATTTTGACCGTTTATCAATTATTCCTGTTATTAGCTGATGTTAGTGATTCCGAAAGGTATATGAACGCAGGGTACCATTTCAGCATCTGCCAGATGCACGCGCTGGTCATCGAAAAAGATATGTGGCTGCAGAACACCCAGAACCTTGCTCTTATTGATGCCGCCCAAAAAGAAGGCATTGTCTGCATTTATCCCCCAGCTTGATAAGGTGTTGACCATCCTCTCATGAGCGGGAGCACTGCGGGCTGTGACAATTGAAATATGGATCTTTCTCTTGTATCCCGGTTCGGTTTCCTGCTTTTCATCCTCGAGCCTCTGGAAGGAGGCAAGTTTCATAAGCAGATCGTTCAGCGGGCCCGGGTTTAAAGGTGAGATTCTTTTTGAATTCTCCTCCCGGTTGAATTCATTCAGGTCATGGTTTTGCTGATAAACCGCCTCAGCAGAATCATCAGCCAAAACACCGTCGAAATCGAAAGCAATCCTTAATTCTTCATCCATCGGATCATCAATGAAGGTTGTCTTTTGCACTACACCTGCAGGGAACCCTGCCTGAATGGCCAGATTAACATCCTCTTTATTGGCCGACAGGAAAAGGGAGGCGTTAAAGGCGGGTATATACTGATAAGGACTCTGTCCGGTAAAGAATGCCGCCCTGGTTATCCCGAGACCGTGTGTTTCGATGCTCCGGAATACCCTCAATCCGGTTTCAGGACTATTTCTGGAAAGAAGTATGACCTCAATCGGTTGTAAATCGGGAAAACTTCTGTTTATGCTCAGCAACCGCCTGATAAACGGGAATGCGACACCTTTATCCAGGGTGGAATCAATGTTATTCTGCTGAAACTGCCGGTATGCCTTCAGCCCCTGTTCCCGATAAATCTTATCAGACTCCGACAAATCAAACAGTGCGCTTGAGGCAACGGCAACAACCAGTTTCTGGTCTAATGAATAGGGCATGAGTTTGTGATTTTTATGGACAATATTCAGGGAATATCGGAAAACTGATTGTAATAATCAACCAGAATATCTTCCCTGATCCTGATGACCGTGTATTTTGTGCTTCCTTTCTCCAGGCCGAAACGGTGGTTGATAATTTTTCCATGCTTGCTGACTATTTGCTTCAATACCTTGCCGTCAAGATGTATCAGGTGCCTGACATCGGGAAAGCTTAGGGCTTGAATAAAATCGTAAGGGCCAAGTTTCAGCGCACTCCCGATAATCTGGCTGATTTCCCGTTCAACGGACCAATCCGGATTATGCATGATTCGGGTGGTTCTTTCGGCAGGCAAAACCGGCTTGTTCTGATGAAGTATGCCGTGCAGGATAAACCAACGGCCGATGAGCTCCATATCTGCTTTTGAAAGGGTGGGGGAATCAGGGGTATCGGACTGGTTTTCCGCTTGTAAAAGCCATTTGGCCGGATGACTGCGCGACAGAATCTCTCTAAGTCGTACTAATTCGTGTTTGCCGAATGTATCATTTTCGCATTGGATTTGCCTGACAAGGCTCACCAGACCGGCATTTCTGATTTTTACTAATTTCCCTAATACCTGCTTCCCCGGCTCCTTATCTTCCAGAAGCCTGTCGGCCAGCAAATGGTTGTCAAAGTCAAGCAATGTGACGATAGCCGGTACCCAATATTCTTTATGGAGTCTTGGGGATATAGGTTCTCCATTGGTATCCATGAATAAATCCGGCGAAGCCACAAAGGCAAACCTGCCGGAATCCATATCCGATCCATTTACCCTTAGAGCTATTGCTTCGGTTTTGTTATCGGGCAATGGGTAAGCCGGATCGAGTAATAGCTCAAACCTTTTGATCAGGTGGCGAGGGATATAATATATTAGTCTTGATAAGGCCAACCTGAGCCCGGAACGAAAGTAAGAAGGAGTGAACACTTCAGATTCCATGTCCGACGGTAATTGAGCATGAAATTCGAACTTCAGGTCAGGATTTTTGGTGTCCATGCCATGTTTCTCCACAAAATCATCAAGCCGGTCTTCTATCGCTTTATCTGATGGGTTAAGCATGAAGATAATATCGAGAAAATAATGGGAATCGATTTCACCGGCGATGGTATTTAGCTCAAGCCTCCTTTTAGCACTTTCGAAAAGTTTGTCGATCGTACTGTATGAATCCCAGCTTTGTTTTAGTTTATAAACATCATCAGCAAGTGACCTTACTCTGGTCAGCTCGTTATCTCCCAATTCACTGAACCAGGCTGTAAATTCCCGTATGAGCAGGTCAAGAACCTCCTCTTTAGTATTGCATCTGTCGAGTTTCAGCAGTGTGGTGGTCACCTCCGGTCGGTATTCTCCGAGATTCTCCTGCTCAAAGATTAAGCCTTCAGGGTCGTGTTGATTGAATAATTCAAAGAGATCGCCAATCCTGTTGCCAAAGGCTTGTCCGGCAAATTCAAAATCAATCATCATCAGCTCATCAGGAGCTTCATACATTTCCCCCGTGAAGAGGGCTATTTTATAGGCGGCGTGAACGGTAAGTTCCATAATAAATCACTTTGATTTTCGATGTGCAAGATTATTATCAGGAGCGACGGAATCTGTCGTTAGCTTTATTTTACTTTGAAAATTATGGCAAGAACATTTGTTTTAGGAGATGTACACGGGGTGCATGGCGCCCTGGTTCAGGTGCTTGAATCTTCCGGCCTCAACCCGGAGGAGGATACCCTGATCTGTCTGGGAGATGTCCCGGATCGTAATCCGCTGGTTTCGGAATGCTTTACCGAACTGCTCAAGATCAGGAACCTGATATATATTATGGGTAATCACGATCTGTGGTTGCTGCAATGGTTTAAAAACGGAGAGACAGATGATTTATGGATGGATCAGGGGGCTAGATATTCAATCGCCTCCTACCGAAAGCATCCTCCTGAATTGCAGGAAAGCCTGATCAGGGACCACATGGAATTGCTTGAAAATGCGCCAACTCATTACATCGATGCGGATAACCGTCTTTTTGTTCATGGCGGCTTTAAACCCGGCGGGCGTTTCAACAAACAAGCGAAAGTAAAAATTGAAAAAAGCGTACTGCTGTGGGATAGGGACCTTCTGGCTACTGCCGATATGTGGCACCGGAGATTTCCGGAAAGAAGCTTCGGCGCATTCAATGAAATTTTTATCGGCCATACTCCCACCTTTGATATGGACCCGTCACTGAAACCAGTTCATCGGTTAAATGTATGGGCGCTTGACCAGGGTGTGGGCTATGATGGGAAACTGACTTTGATGGATGTCAATACCAAGGAGTACTGGCAGTCGGCACCAAACAAGGTTCACTCTTCGAAAGGTTTTGATACGGCTCTTACTTAAAATCATTAATTATAGTCAGCAGGCTCCGGTCCATAGCTATTCCCGAGTTTCCGCTTTGATCCTGCCTGATCATGTAATAATCGGCAAGGTTGTCACCGGTTACAAACCGGATCTGGTCATTAATCGAGCGGATGGGGACTTCGAAATCCAACTTGCTGAATTCGTCAAAATCAATCATGTCAGGGAAAATTCCTGATTCCTCGCAAGTTTCGGCTATTTCGTAGATTTCATTGATGTGCTTATTCAGTGATCGGATATTTATCCCTTCAGAATGTTTGAGAAAAAACAGGTAAATGGCCTGTTCGTAGGTTGTCAGATGGATAAATATCTGCTCCATCTCCGGAAACCTGATTTGTGAAAGAGGTACTTTGATCTCCATCGGTAAACACTCCGGCGACTTTCTGCTTTGGTCCCAGGCCAGCATTCTTTTTCGGACTCCATCATAGGTGAGTCCGGCCTGAATTCCATGGTCGATACTCTTCAATCCGGCCTGTATCAGGTTAGCCATCACCAGATCGGAGGCTATCTGAAATATTTTATCAGGCAATCCCTGGTCCAACTTTCCTTCGGTTGATATGATGAAATTTCTGCCATTGCGCGGATCCCAGTTCAGCGATTTGCCTGTCGGCGGAGTGGTGCCGGTGAAAATAACAACGGCATCATCCCGGCTGATTTTCTCTGTTTCCCTGAACGATTTGGCCCAATCGTGAAGATTTTCCAGGCCGGTGCTGAATACCCTATCGTGAAACCGGTAATGAACGGGCCCCTGATAAAGGGCCATCAGCGCCAGCATATAGGGAATAAGTTCAGAAGGGGCATCATCGGTTACCAGGCAATGCATGATAATTTCCGGGGAAACATTTTTATCGTTCATTACGGTTATGTGTATTGGTTGATTCTATACCGGTTCAGCCGCAAAGAAATGGCCCGGTTGCGACAGTTATTGACGTCCCCGAATGGTTATTTGCATCCGGATAAAAATTAAATGCCATGAGAACAATCGCCGCTGTTTTACTTGTTCCGATGCTGGTTTGTCTGACACTGTTTTCCTCGGGCTGTGAGAGGGTCAATACTCCGCCAACAGCCGGCTTTGCTGTTTTGCCGGTAATTGGGAATCCCGATACGATCTTCACCTTCAATGCTTCATCCTCCTCTGATAATGAAGATGATCAGGCTATGCTTGAGGTGCATTGGGATTTTAATAATGACGGAGTCTGGGATACGGAATTCACCGCAGACAAGAAAGCCACATTCAGGTTCAGCAAGCCCGGTGATTATACCATAGCAATGGAAGTCAGGGATGCTGCAGGACTGGTAAGCTCAATCAGCCGGGAACTGATAGTGGTGAAAGACGGTTCAGGAATATTCACCGATTCACGTGATGGCCATGTATATCGCTGGATGCAGATCGGGGACCGGCAATGGATGGCAGAGAACCTGGCCTACCTGCCATCCATAAAACCAACCTCAGATAATTATGGCTCTCCATATTGGGTTTATGATTACAATGGTTCAAAAGTCGACGAAGCTAAGGCTACTGCCAATTATAAAACTTACGGCGTTCTTTATTCAGGTGAGGCAGCTTTAAAATCGTGTCCTCCGGGCTGGCACCTGCCAACCAATGATGAATGGATCAGTCTGGTGATGGCAGTTGATAGTTTTTATTGGGTGTCGAACCGGTTTTCTGCCACCACGGGTGGAAAAGCATTGAAATCCACCAAAGGCTGGCTCAATAACAGAAATGGCATTAATTCAATAGGGTTTACAGTGCTGTCGGCAGGAAGGCATACCTGCCACGGAGATATGGGGGTAGGCTCCTTTATTGACATGGGTGTAAGCACCTCATTTTATTCTTCCATTGCCCAGCCGGGATTGCCTGATGATTACCTGCAATGGTTTTTTTCCTGGCAAAACGAGTTTACCGACTATATTATGCAGAGCTGTTTTCCGGACGACTACCGCTCGGGGTATCCTGTCAGGTGCGTGAGAAATTGATCCGTAGATGGACCTGTCCCGGAAATCAACTCCCCCTGTGTATCGAAATGGAGCCTTTCCTGATCGTTTTCATCGTAATCCCGATGGAGAATGTATTCCGTAATAGTTCTGGCAAGAGCAACCTTCCTGCTAATCGTTTCATGATTCTCACCGATTGCCTGCCTGACTCTTATCAATTTCTCCCCGGGTGATAGCGACATGAATAATTGATCGAGAGGGATTGTGGTATCACTATAGTATAATGGCCAGCAGCTGAAATGAATCCGGAAGCCGGTGCTCCGATAAACAGGCTCAAGAAAAGGCGTGAAATTTTCCCTTTCCCATTGCTGCCGTATTCGGATTCTTTCTGCCGCTACCAGTAAATCCCGCCTGATGGTTTCTTCCTGAGCACTTTTAAGCATATCCGCTTCAATGTCCAGCCCTTTTGCGAACATGTCGAATTGACCTCCCTTTAGGTAACCACCTTTGAGAACATGGTCGAGAATCCTTGAACCATGCGATAGGTTAAGGTATCCTGCGCGCTGCATCATCTCTCTGCCGGAGATACTGAGCTCTTTTAAACTGTCTGAGATTAGCTTGGATAATGTTAGCTTATTCATATCCTTATTTTTAAAAATCTCCAATTACGGTCAGAAGTTCCCGATCCACCGCTATGATATTATCCCCGCCTGGGCATGGCCTGATTATGTAGTATCCCGCAAGCCCGTCGCCAGTTACGAATCGGATTTTCTCATTGATTGTGCGGATGATGAGCCCAAAGTCCATGGTGCTGAATTCCTCAATGGGAATATCCGGCAGGATGCTTCCCCAATTCTGACACGTTTTGTAATCACTATATATTTCACTGATATGCAATCTCAGGTTTCTTAGGTCAATACCTTCCGGATGACCCATGAAAAACAGGTATACCGCCATTTCGTATTTCGACAGGTTGACGATCATTTCCCCGAGCCTGGGAAATTTTAAAGTACCATCAGGGATATTGATCTCCATAGGGATGGACCTGACTGATTTCCTGTTCCGGTTCCAGACATTCATCCTTTTTCGGATGCTGGTAAGCGTTAGTCCGGCCTGAATTCCATTGTGCGATTTGACCAGTCCGCCCTGGATCAGGGAAGCTTTAACCATGTCGTTGGCCACCAGGAAAATCCGCTCATGTATAGGAGCTCCCTGTTTTCCCTCGGTTGAAATGATGTAATTCCTGCCATGAGCCGGATCCCAGTTCAGGGAGAGTCCGTTCAGAGGCGTCTTCCCTGTGAAAATGACGACAGCATCGTCACAATCGATATTCTCCGATTCCCTGAACAACTGGCACCATTCGTAAAGGTTTTCGATGCCGGGCCTGAAGATCCCCGCTCCAGGCATAAGCTTCCGGTTCTGCCTGTACCGTGCCTGAGATACGGGAACGACCGTATCATAAATTTTGTGCCAGACCGGCCCTGGGTTCTTACTCATCATATCTGTTATCGTTGAAATAAAATGAAAGGGAACATCCTCTGCCAGTATGCAGTGCATAATAATCCTGGTAAATCCTTTTCGTTCGATCATTTCCTCAACTTTATTTTCTTTCCAAGCAGGTAAAGCTCCTTGCTTACCAGTAAGTCTAAATCGATGGGTGGTTTTTGACCATAAATCAGGCTCAGGCTGCACAGCTTTAATATCTTACCCATCGTATTAATACCGGTAAAATGGCCAATGCCATTTACCTTATTGGCAGCCAGCATTTGGGCAAACTCCAGGTCCTTCTTGTATCGGAATGTATTGTTTTGAGTTACTTTCGTCTCTTCTGCCTTCCTCGCCGCCATCAGTTCCTTGTTTTTTACACCCCAGAAAGTGGCAGTCTCGCCATGATGGAGAGATGTGTTTTCAGCCAGGACCGAATCAATCGGCAGTCTGATCAGGAGCCTTGCGAAGTCCTTGTTGAACAGGCATTTCTGCCAGATAACATGCAACATCCACTGGACATTGTACGAATGGAAATCATCCCGCATGATTGAGGTGAACTCCGGGCGGTGGCGGTAAATCCGTTTTGCTTTCTGGCCATTGGTCTCAGCTGAAATCATCTTCTGAATCCGTGAAGAATCATCATCTGCCGATGCATAGGCTCCGGCGATATAGGCGCATTCGGAGTTGATAAATGGAACACCCTCCACCGTGAAAGGAAAGCCGTTCGCCATGTTCCCCAGCCTGAGGCTGAGGCCTTCACGGACATCAAAGGCTTTGCGATAACTCCAGACATTCAGGCTGCTGCAGTCATAATCTTCCGTTCGATCGAGGTCAATTAGAGTAACGAGCCGGTCGAATTCCTCTTTTCCTTTTACCTCAACAGTTGCCATTTTAATCGCCATAATCAGATTCCTTAGTTAGAATAGTAAGCTGGTGCAAAGTTAACCTGACCTATTATGAAGGTCGGTAAAGTCTCAAGCTTGAAATTCAAGCTCAGTTGTAGTAAAGTCTCTGGTAGTTGTACATAGCCACAGGATTCCTTTTCGCGAGTGCACCATACTCCTGTAATAACTTATTATATATTGTATCTGCAGGCTCATTGATATACTTCGATACAATTCCTGTAAAGGCATCGTTGGATTCATCAATCTGTTCCTGACCAATGCCCTTTAATCCGCAATACAAAGCCTCGCCAACCTCTGAGATAAACATGCCGGTGAAAAATCCCTTCAGGTTATGCTTGTTTACATACTGGTCAGCATTGCACCAGATAAAGACATTGCCATTTTTTTCGGAAAGCCTGGCGGCCATGGAGCCGTCGATAACATATCCGAAGGCGTCGTAGAACCTTCCGACCGATAATAACCCATGGGGCGATCCATGGCCCATCATCATTACTCTTTCATGTGCATCAATCATTTTCCTGATATCTTTCATGAAAGCGCCGCCGCTTATGATCGTTTTATCAGGGATAGTTTGGTAAATAGGTTGCAGAAAAGTTGTTGTCCGGTCCTGGGGATGAATGATAAGGGTTTTCATATAGTCAGATTTTATTGTGTCTGTCAGCTTGCTTCCGGGAGCCTGAAGCCCAGGCTTTGGCGGCTATCGTGCCAGCCTGTGGATTCCTCTTCGCAAAAACCGATGATGGCTGCCAGATCGGGATCAACCCCGTTGATGATCTCATACATGTCAGCCTTCCTTACGATGTTGTTGATCTGCCCACCCGAAAAGTGGAACCTGGCGGAAAGGGTTCCAAGATCCTCTAAAGTCAGACCAGGCAGTTTCAGCCTCCAGATTTCCTTTCTTGATTTGATATCGGGAGCGCCAAGTTCGATTTTGAAAAGGAACCTTCTTTCAAAAGCCGGATCAAGATTATCAGCCAGGTTCGTTGTGCAGAAAAGGATGCCGTCGAACTTCTCCAGCTCCTCCAGGATGATATTCTGGATGGCGTTTTCCGTTTGGGCAACATTCGATGCACCTACCTGCTTGCGTTTTGAAATTACCGCATCGGCCTCATTGATAAACAGTATGGGCAGTCTCTCGCATTTCTTGGCGTAGGCATAATAATCGGTGAACAGTTTCTTCTTGATGATTTTTTCACTCTCCCCAAACCACATACTCTTGGTAGAACTGATGTCGACCTTGAAAATATCACGACCAGTTTCACGGGCTAACTGGTATACCGCCTCAGTTTTTCCGGTTCCGGGAGGGCCGTAAAGCAGGATGGCGATACCCATGGGTTGTTTCTTCCGGGCAAGCCTTTCGCGGGTTTCTGTGAGCTTTTCCTCATTCAGTATGCTTTTCAGCATCTGAATCCTCTCCCGTTCCACGGAGTTGAACACCAGGCTGATTTCTGCAATCGATTCAGGAAGGATGATGTTTTCGCTCTTCTTTGCATCCCGGTAAAGGTTAATGCCGCATTCGCGGATTATTCTGACTGCCCTGTCAGTAAGGCGCAATGAGGTATCGCTGAAGAAATCGGCCTCAACAATCTCTGCCAGATCCTTTCGGATCAGGTCGTTTTCCGACAGGTTGAGGTTTTGCATGTAACGGATGGATCGGGCGGAACTCCGTAAAATGGGGGCAATCAGTTTCTGGACCTCGGTGGTCTGGTTGGAATTCAGGGTTTTCCAGATAATCATCAGGAACAGGAATGTTTCCAGATCTTCCATCCCGAGGTCTCTGACAGCCATTACCAGGGGGAACTTTTCATTTTCTTCGAGGAGGCCTCTTATTCCCCGCTGCAGCTCTTCCGGCCTCAGCTCACCCCGTTCGCACCTTCCCCAGAGAGTATTCAGCGACCGGAGCAGATCGATGGCATCCTGTGGTTTTGGGGGAGCCATGTCAGGCATTGGCCGGTTATCCATCATAGCCTCAATAACCGAGTCGTTAATCTCGAAATACTGCCTTAAAAGGTTTTTCCTTCCCGAACGCGTTCTTTCTGTTTTCCGAATGATTCCTGATTTGGTCAGAGCTTCAATATCGTTGCTCTCCTGCAATAGCCTGAGCGGACTAATTCCAAGATGTGTACCCAGGGTTTCCAGGCCTACCGATTCACTCTGGCAGTTATTTACAAAAATGACTGCCAGCAGAATCGACTGGAGACGGTTGGTTTTGAAGTATGACGAAACGGTTTTGATATCCTTCGAGCATTGTTTAAATATCCCGGGCTCGAGCTGCGAGTTGCGTGAGATTTCAAACAGGCACTCAATACTTTCCAATAATTGGGTTTTCATGTTGATGCTTAACATATGGGGGGATTTTTTTGAGGGGGTAAACGTATGCTGCCATGGCGCCAAAACCTGACGCCGACGGTTTTACTTTTTTGGAAATTTTTAACTTCACAGGACTTGTTGATGTTTAATTCTGTAAAGGTCTGTGAAATCCAAATTTTTAGCTGTTCCATCTCAAGCTTGAGTTTTTCAGGATCGGTACTCAGTAAAATATATGCTAAATACTGGCCGTCTGATTTCTGTGATAATAAACTTTCCGTTAGTTTTATCCCAAAGGAGGAAAAATGAAAATACACATCTGTAGGACCGAAAATTGCCCGGCTGACCTGGCCGAAGGAGTATTTCAAATATTGGAGGGAGTTGAAATCAAAGGGGCAGGCGAGAAAATGCAATTCACCAATACGATAAAACCACTCCGGGGTATTGACTGGTTAGAGGATCATCCTGCCTTCTTCCAAAAGGCAAAAGATTTTCGTTCTGACTGTGGGATTGTCAGGGATGATTTTGTGATTTTACTGACAGGTACCAAAAATGCAAGGAACTTCTTCAGCGCATTCGATGGGGAAAGGAATGTATACATACACACTGATGAATGGGAAGAATTTATAAACCGGCCGGTTGAATATGCAATCGCCTATGAAGTGGTTGAAAATGTTCTACAAACGTTGATGGGCCTTGACTTAAACAACCGGGACTCGACCTACTTTCATTTGGAACCTAAAAGTTGTATGAACGATTTTTGTGAGCGCAAAAAGCAAATTATTCATAAGCTTGTTTCGGCCAATATATGTGATCTGTGTCAGGAAAGGATTTCGAAAACACAATCTGGAGAGGCTATAATGCCGCAAGCATTGGGAATATTTGAAACGGTTAGGACAGCTTTCAAGATTAATCTGGGCAATGTTCCGACACTGGCGCCCCTTGATCTGATCATCCGGAATGATGGGATAAGTATACCTGGCCTGGTTATTCCGGACCTTCTTTCAGGAGCTGCGCAAGAGACCTTTTTTATTTTTCTGCTTTTACATAAAGGCATACGGTTTGATAACATCAACACATATAATAAATCAACAGCAGTCAAAGAAACGCCATGGAATGAGGATTTTATGTTTGCCTTATATCAGAGGCTTACTACAAGGAGTGATAATCCGGTTGCAACGATGTTGAAAAGTTCCGACCAATTTGCACAATATCGTAATGCTATCAATAGAAAGCTGGAAGAAATGGTGCCCTCCCGATTTCTTGACAATTTCATAATAGCATCAAATGCCAACCAGAACAAGATTAACCTAGATAGGAATCTGGTTAGAATTGATAGCCCGGAGATTATAAACCTGATCACTACCTATAGAAGGGAATTGCGTCGCAGGAATCTTGAGAATAGAATCTATACAAATTTCGGATAAGAGTCTTTCTTCACTGGCCGGATAAATTTCAAGCTTGACAAATTTAATTTAATATTGTCGGATTGGGTTTCATTTGCATTTTAGTGTCATACCGGTTTATAGCAATGAAATTCAATCATGAAATTATCGGAACAAAAGAAGCGCAACAAGAAGGCTGAGCAGTTGTGCCGGATAATAGGCAAGCAGCAGGAGTCCTTCGTGATCCATGGTTTTCGCTACCATGAGTATGGAGAGGAGGATGCCACCCGAATTCGCTTAATCCGAAATTTTTTCGGACTGAAAACGGTCTATGAAGTCATCGTCCTATGTTATTTTATAGATCGAAAGTTGTCTGAAAATTTAGGCCTTACCTGGAAAGAGATAACCCGGCATTTTTCCCTGGACCTGGAGGCGTGCGTCCAGCTGAACTCCACCATTCAGGATCTTGTTGCTAAAAGGCTGGTCGGTTATTCTGATGGATTCCGGCACCAGCGTGAAGAATTTAGTCTGACTTCCGGGTGTCTGTCTTCAATTCTCAATTTCCGGAAGCTGGTTTCGACGAAAAAGGCAACCTCATTTAATGGATTTCTGATGGAATTTGATTCAATCATCGGCAGTTCGGATGATTCTTTTAGCGAAGATTATATGCTGCAACTCTGCCAGGTGGTGGATCATCATACCGCTTTGCCCGAGTTGAAATGGCTCATACAGCAAGAGCTTAGCCGGGAAGACTGCGTGATATTTTTCCTGACACTCCGTGATCATATTCTGTTCAGAAGATCGGCAAGCCTGGAAAAGATATTAAAGATTATTGCGGATGAGCCGTTCATGAGGTTCGATGCGGAAAAGGAATTTAAAAGCGGAAGGCATGTGCTCATCAGGAAGGATTTACTCCGCTTTGAGGTTGATTTTTTCATCAGCGACAATCTGAAGCCAAGCCCACGAAGCCTCATGGAGCTCAGCAAGCTGTCTCCGGATTTTTATCAATCTGGAAAAAAATCATTCAATCCACGTTTATTCCAACTGATAAATCCCGATGAAATCGAGGCCGAATGCTATCTGCATGACAACAATGACCTGGAGCTCATCGAAAAGATACTGGAGAAGGATTCCTATCAAAAGGTAAGAGGAGAAGTCCCGGGCCTGACTTTTTTATTGACCGGCGCTCCGGGTACCGGCAAAACCTCCTTTGTTCGACAATTGGCCAGAAAAACGGGCAGACCAATATTGACGGCAAATATTGCGAATATCCTCAGTTGTTATGTGGGCCAGAGCGAGTCAAATCTTCTGGACCTTTTCAAAGAGGCTGAAAGCGCATATGATGCTTTTGAAGACCTTACGCCAATCTGTGTTTTTGATGAGGCTGAGGCTCTGTTATACAGGCGCGAGGCCAGTGCTTCAACAGCCGCCGATCATATGAGCAATAACCTGATTTCGCTTTTGCTTCCAAAACTCGAAAGTTTCAGGGGAATTGCTTTCTTTCTGACGAATTTTAAGACGGCCGACCTGGATGCAGCGCTCAACCGGAGGTTTCATCAGGTGGTTCATGTAAAGCCGCCACAGAAGGAAATTATGCTATCGATCTTCATAAACCGGTTTCCGGATTTTAACGAGAGTGAGGTAAATGACTTTTTGGAGAATAATGGAATTACGACCCCGGCTGAAATCGAGAGGCTGCATATAAAATTCAAGGTTCAACTGCTGCTGATTCAGAAAGGAGAAGATCCCAACGGGCTTCTTTATAATATTGCAGGTCAGGAACATCTCCTTAAGGAAAGGCAGTCACGGATCGGTTTTAGGCTGGAGAATATTTAAAAAGGCTCCATAATTGTCATTAAGCCGCCGTTAGGACCTTCCAAATCAAGGTAAATGGCGAAATTCCTAAAAAGGTCATATCCGATAATTGTACTACAATTCAGGGCTGCCATGGTCGGCTCGATCCGTGTTGGCAATTTCCCGTATTTAACAGGGATCTCTTTTTCGCCGGTAATGGTTAAAACCTCAAAAGTTGGTGTATTAAAGAATCCCAGTCCGGGATAAAAGTCCTGTTCGTTCCCAACTTCATGAAGGCCTTGAGTGAGTTTTCCGGTGAGGTAGGAGAGCCTTGCACCGCTGTCGAGAACTGTATTATGAGAAACTTCACCGATTTGCGTCTTTATCAGAGGAATTCCATGAACCATCTTTACAGGAATGGTGTAGCCCTTTGATTGCATGTTAGGGGAACCGAAAATCACCTTTTGATATTTGTAATTGAACCATAATTTGTATTGTCTGAGTATATCTGTTCCCATCAGGGTAGTCAGGTCATCCAGCCCGGTTAAATGGCGTAGTTCAGGGATGTTTGTCTGATATTGATCCTGTGTAGCGAAATCATCTCCTAAGAATTTCAAAGTCTTGGTTTCGTGAATAGTCACAGGTGACCCGGTATCCAGGAGAATGACATTCCCCTGGTCGCGGATAATACAATGACCGTCGATGATTTCGCAATTGAAATTGTGTGGTTCCATACTGTTGGTTTTTGAACAAAAATATGGTGATAATATCGCAATATTTACTGTTACTCAAGCTTGATTTTCCTGGTCTGAGTCCTCCGTTTCGGATTGATCATCCACCTTCTTCTTCTTTCTGGTTTTCTTGGCAGGAGCAACATCCGAATTAAGGAGCCGACACCCCGGGCCGTCAATTCTGCTCCTTCCTCCTGACATTTTCTCAACATTGATCTGACTGCTTATCTGCTCTTTCAGGGCGGATACATGGGAGATAATTCCAACCATCTTTCCATCTTGCTTCAGGCTGCTAAGGGTATTCAGGGCTATCTCAAGGCTGTCCTCGTCAAGGGATCCGAATCCTTCATCAAGAAAGAGTGAATCAACCCTCACATTCCTGCTGGCCATCCCGGAAAGCCCAAGCGCCAGAGCCAGGCTGACGATGAAAGACTCTCCTCCGGAAAGATTCTTTATCGAGCGTACCTGACCTGCCTGGTAATTGTCTATCACATTTAATTCAAGCGGAACAGCGGTATCCTGGACCAAAAGATAACGGTCGGTAAGGCGGCATAGTTGTCGGTTAGCATGAGAGATCATAATTTCGAAAGTCAGGCCCTGAGCAAATTTTTGGAATCTGGCTCCATCCCTGGCACCAATAAGGTTATTTAGTGAATCCCATTTCTTAAATTCGATCATTTGAGCTTCGATGAGCTGCTGTTTTTCCTCATAAAGTATTTTAGCAGCAGTCTGCGTTGTAAGTTTCTGATTATTTGCACCGATTGCCTCAAGAATTAGCCTGAGTTGTTCATTAGCCTCTTCTGCTTTCCCGATAAGGTCAACCATTTGTTCCTCTGTTAAGGCTTTTGCTTTTTCCTGGACTAAAATGCTTTCGCGGTCGTTTCGGCGGGTATTAATCTCTTCCTGTCTTTTTTCAAGTTTTAGTGCATTCTCCCCAAGGCGGTTTCGATCTTCTTGTGACAAACGCGCATTGCAAAAATCTGTTTCACTTTCGAACCCGGTAATTTTTAATGATGAGATAAAGGCCGGTTCTTCCATGTCAAGATCAATAAGCCTGATTGCAATTGCATTTTTGAGTTCAACTATCCTGCCCTCGATAAACTCTTTTTTCTGGACCAGGTTGTTATAAGCAATTGTTGAATTCGTTTCTGCTTCTGCCGCTAGGTTAATTCTTTCAGTGATCGCCATATCCTCAATATTAGGATCCTTCGCTCCATAGAGATCGCTCCGTTGGCTGACCATTGTATTGAGCTCCAACGTATGGTCCTCAATACTTTGAGCTAATTCTTTTACTTTTTCCTCAAATCCATGCAGAGTTGCTTTTAACCCGGCAATCCTTATACTGATTTCCCCGATGGTATCATTGATTACCACTGATTTGGCCTTTTCATCCTGCCACCTTTTAATCCTTTCCTGTAGCGTTTCTAAGATTAGACTGGCGTCTTCATTAGGGATAACCTGTATCCCAAATGGTTTCAGTTGGGTTAAGAGATTGTTTGTGAGGTTTGTATAAATTTCATTTATGATCTTTTTCTGTTGACTCAGATAATCCGTATTTTCTATGGCTGTGGTTAGTAACCCATTGTCCGTATCAAGCTGTGCTTTTGCAAGAATTGCCTCTGTATTAAGCGCATTAAAGGCTGTATTTCTTTTTTCCGATTCCAAAATCAGTATCTCGCATTGCTCAATTAAATCGTTCAGTCCATTGATACGGTTCTGCACCTTATCGGGTGCAGGGATGTTCCCCTTTGCAAAAGGATGGTCCAAAGACCCACACAACGGACATGGCTTATTGTCTTGAAGAATCTTTCGTTGTTCTTCAAGGCTGGCAATTCTCTGAAGAAGGGCCATTTCTATTAATAAGGAATCCTTTTCGGTCCTGTATTCCCCGAGCGATTTCTCTCCAAGTAATGTTTTGACAGCCTCCTGGCTGTTAATTAACTCAATGCGTGCCGCTTCATGCCTTGCTTCCAAGCTCTCGAACAGCCCTTTCTTGTCGGAGACTTTTGCTGATAATCCAGCCTGAAAATTTACGGCAAGATTCAAATTATTTTCAGCAGCAATCAGGTTATTTCTTGCATTACCCATGTTAGCAGCAGCCTCCTGAATGGGTGCCAGCTTGCTGCCTAATTCTTCATCCTGACTGTTTTCTTTGAAGTATTCCTTCAAAGCATCAAGTTCATTAATTGAATCAGTCTGGTGGTTTTGCTCAGTAAGAAGAGTTTGTTGTGTCTGAATTTTTTGCTCAGCTGCTGTTAATTGAGCTGCCAGAGTAATTGAAAGTGCTAATCTTTTTTCGGCTATGCGGGTATCAAGGCTGCGGACCTGTGTAATGACTTCCCTTTCAAGAATAGCGCTTCCCCGGATCCTTTTTAGTTCATCTCTTTTTACAGATTGTTTATCCGCGGCAGATAAGATTTCTTGATCCATCAAGGGCAATTGCTCTTTCGTGGCATTAAGTTCATTAGTGTCTTTAGTCTGCTGTGACCGCTTACTGCTCAGCTTTTCATATTCACCTTCCAGGTTGTGGGCTTGAACAGCCCCTTCCCATTTTCTGCGATCTTCGGAAAACTCTTCAGCTTCTTTGGTAAGTAATTCCTGGCTAATTTTTAATCCTTCAAGTTCATTTGTTAGTTTTGATATCGTTTCCAACCAGAGAATTGCTGAATTTAAAGTTGCCAATATAGACTGAAGTCGACCTTCATCTTGTTTATTTAACTCAAGGTCACTCATGATTTGGGCTTCTTCCACTACACTCAGTAGAATGATGCCGCTGGTTGACTCTTTTAATCCATCAAGGATTCTTAGCTCCTCTCTTTGCCGGTCGAAAGCATGCATCGATAGGTCGCTGTATATTTGAGTTCCGGTTATTTGCTCCAGTATTGGGGCACGATTTTTTGGATCAGCTTTCAAAAACTCATCAAATCCACCCTGAGCGAGCAACATCGACTGTGTGAATCGGCCATAATCCATCCCCGTCAATCTTTCTACTTCATTTTTCGTTTTTGTTAGTTGACTGGCAAGTATTTCTTTGGTTGAAACATCTGAAATCTCGTGCTTTGGTTGTTGCAGCTCTCCTTCGGGACCGCCCCGTGCTCGATTCTGGCTCCAATGACAGCGATAAGTTCCCTTTTGCGTTTCGAAAACGACCTCGGCAAAACAGACAGCTGTATTTTGGGACATTATCTCATTACTTTTATTGGTGATACTGTCCAGCCGTGGTGTGCGCCCGTATATAGCAAGGCAAATTGCATCAAGAATAGTTGACTTACCGGCACCGGTTGGCCCCGTGATGGCAAAAACACCTTCTGTGGTATATTTGGAATTGGTTAGGTCGATTTCCCATTCTCCAAATAATGAATTAAGGTTTTGGAAGCGGATTTGAAGTATTTTCATAATTCTTAGATTACTGCGCGTTTACATCTTTCTCATTGAATGACTGGATAAGTTCCTCAAAAGTCCTGAGCAAACCTTCTCTCTCTTCACCGGTCTTTTCATGTGCATCCAGGCACCTTGCAAATACATCATTCAATCCCAGACTATCCAAAGTTTCCAGATCATGTTCACGATTAAGTACCTTATCAGCGACTCTCCGGTTTTTTATTCGGCGTACTTCCATTTTAGAGCCATCAACTATATCTGAAATTTTTTGATTAATTTCTGATGAAGTAAGCTTTCCTATATAATCGACCTGCAACCAGGCTGTGCTATCTTCTTCCTTCAGCTTTGTGATTGAAGCGGCGATTAAATCTTCATCGCCCGAAATGCTAACCAATTGCTGAAAACATGGTATAGGGTACTCGGTTATTGTTACTTCAGCAGGTTCGAAATCTGCAAGAATCACTTTCTTTTCTTGATCTGCTTCGCCAAAACTCATCGGTATGGGTGAGCCCGAGTATCGGATGTGATTGAGGTCTCCAGCCGGCTGGGCCAGGTGGAGGTGACCCAGTGCCACATAATCAAAACAGGCAGGGAAAATATCGGCGCCCACATGCGCCAGCGTTCCAACGTATAGTTCCCTGACACCATCGCCTTCAGTGGTACATCCGCCTGTAGTAAACAGATGTCCCATAGCGATAACTGGGATACCGCCGTTAATTAGCTTCTCCTCCGCAGCAATTCTCCCAATTTCTTGATAATGACCTGTTATGCCTTCAATAAGCTTGCTTGCTTTGTCTTCAATTGATTCTCCGGCTTCAACGGTTCTTATATCCTTGTCACGTAAATAGGGTACTGCGCAAACAATCAGCTCAGGTTTGCCGGCAGTGTCCTTGAGGGTTATTATTTCGTCCCTGACGTTTTTCCCGTTCACTGCGCCCACAACATATATATTGAATCCCTTCAGTAGTTCGGAAGGAGCGTTTAACTGGGTGGGCGAGTCATGGTTGCCTCCGGTAATGATAATGTGTCGGCAGCAAGACTTCATTAAGCTGCTAAGAAATTGATAATATTGCTTCTGAACATGATTGCTTGGCACGGTCGAGTCGAAAATATCTCCTGAAACTAATAATACATCAACCATCTTTTCCTTGATGAATGCGGTCAACCAGTTAAGGAATTCGCTGAATTCATCGTCTCGTTTTCGATCATAAAGTGACCGGCCCAGATGCCAGTCTGAAGTATGAAGTATTCTCATATACTTAAGGTGTTTCTATTTAGTTCTTCTGAATTTCCGTGATCTTCTTTCTGTCAGGTTCAAGAGATTTCCACAACTTCTTAAAGGTAATAATTGCGGTGGTTAGCTTGGCTTCGGTTTTATATTATTCCACATTTCTTCCAACAAAAGAATTACTCAGTAAAGGTACCTGTCGAAAAACCTGGTTTGCTGATTTTCTAAAGCTTGAATTTGCCGCACCCTGTAATAATTATTCAAGTTTCGATCTCCCCTGACATATGAACCCCATAGAAGCTCTTCCTTAAATTGAGATCGGATATAGCTCATTGTTTTAACGATAAGATAATCAGCTTAAAAGATGCATGTAACCCCGTGTTAACCCGTGTAGCCCCAGGGTTACCTGATACGAGTGTTGATTATGAAACGTGTTTACCCGGGGTTACTCGGGTTGTCGCGCTATCGTTTTCAGCATATTTTCAGAGTGTATCAGGGCGACCCGGGTGCACACGGGTCATGAAACGGCGAAAAAAAAACGGCAGGTTCACTGCCGTCTGATCTGAGATTCTTTTTCTTGCTGGTCCTGCCACCATCGATAATATATGTAGCCAATTCCGGCAACGATTATGCCAGCGGTGATGACAAGAACTACTGTTTGGGCGTTCCGGGTTTGCCTCTCCCGGGTTGCCTCCGGGATGAAGTTGTCGAATTCTTCCGGATGGACGAAGTTGTATGTAACACTATTCATGTTTTAGAATTTTGAATGTTTTAGCTGATGGGTTCTCGTGGATGCTATATCTTAAGTAGCGCCGGCCTTCAAATTCTGATCGCGTATCTATGATGCGGTCGCATCGAGCTTTACCGTCAAATGCCGGATTCTCAAGGTGAATTAATGGCCAATCCTTGTCGGGGTATTTTTTGAACATCTGCTCAAGGAATTTATCGTTCTGGGCAATTGGACCGTTTATTATATTCCATTCAGCTCGCCTCGCTGCTTTCCTGTCGTTATTATATCGGTCGTGGCACCTGGCATCACAAAACTTTTTATAGCTGGGGCCGATCAGCTCCTTGCCGCACCAGAGACATGTTTTTTGCCTGATTTTTACCGGTGGGGTAGAGTCGGGTCTCCCTAACATCATGGCGGTTATACAATTCGAACCTGGTTTTGGATTACCTGTTTCCATAATAATCATGAATATTTTTGGTAAAGTTAAATATAAATATTACACTTGGGAACGAATTGCAAGAAAAAAAATATACAATGATCGGATAAAATTATGAATACCACTGGACATGATCAAATTGACCCCCTTTTAACGGAACTGCAAAAGCCCCGTTTCACCATCAGGGATACAGAGGTTAAGCATCGCAATATTACCCACTGGGGCCATGAGGGTTTGATGATCGGTGAATTTCAGGAAGGGAAATGGAGACGGCTCAGTTACATTGAAATCCTCTGGCTGAGAATCGTCGCTCATCTCAGGAGTTTCGAAATTCCCCTGGAGATGATCCGGCAGGTCAGGGAAGCGATCTGTATAGAGAACTTTGCAACCAAAATTTCAAGCCTGACCAGCATGGTTATGCATACCATACTGACCCGGTCAAAATTCGTAATTATTCTTACCCATGATGGCACAGTCAAATCGGTCGACCTGGATAAGGCAGACCAGTCGATGGGTTTCTTTTTCAGGCATGATCTGTTGTCGAAAACATTCCTTTGCGTTTCTCTGACAGAAGTGATGCTTGATTCTTTCCGAAAGATTGATGCTGTGGTGCTATCTGAACTTTCAGTATTGACAGCCCCGGAGGCTGAGGTGATCAGCCTTCTTCATGCTGATAAATTAAAGTCGGTAACTATAGCCTTAGGTGAGGGTAGGGAGCCCGGCCTTTTTGAATTAGCCGGAGATAATGATAAAGTAACCGTCCTGCTGGATCTGATATGGCGGAATGGGTATGAACGAATCACCTGGGCGTCGACTGATGGCCGGGTAACTTACTTTGATCGTCCTGTCCAGTTCATGCATAAATTGTTATTACCCAATAGTGGATCTGACTTACAATGATTAGAGAATATTTTTCATCGGTTTTTGGCCACTCTGTCTTAAAACTTTTAGGAGTTGGCGGATACAATATATATATGTTGACTTTAGCTGAGTTCCAGGCCTTCGAAAAGCGGATTGAAAAACTGCTGAGGAGCCTGGAGAATCGATGCACGAACTTTGGGATGAAAGAACGGTGGCTGGATAACCAGGAGGTTAAACAGCTGCTGAGGATCAGCCCTCGTACGTTGCAAAGTTATCGTGATAAGGGAATTTTGCCCTTTTCGAAGTTGGGTGGTAAATTTTTCTACCGGGCTTCGGATGTGGAAAAACTTCTGGAACAGAACCTGTCTGTTCAGCCATAATGGTTGAACAGTCACGATAACAAAGGCTGAGAAGTGGCAGAAAAAGGCCCGTCTCAGCCTTTGATTTTTCCAGTCGGTCAGTAACCCTACATCAGGTCTTTCAGTGTTCCCATCTCCTTCCCGATTTTTTCCTCGATCACCTTGGCGTATCGCTGTGTCATGGTAATGGAAGAGTGCCCCAGCATTTTCGATACCGTCTCAATGGAAATGCCATTGGTCAAAGTCACCGTGGTCGCAAAAGTGTGCCGGGCTGTATGGGTGGTCAGGTTCTTTTTGATATCACAGCGGTCGGCGATTTCCTTCAGGTAGGAGTTATATTTCTGGTTTGATAAAACGGGCAAAATGGGTTTGGAGTCGTCTGCTCCCCTTAGGTATTCGTATTTTCCCAGGATTTCCATAGGTATTTTAAGCAGTGGTACCATGAACTCATTCTTGGTTTTGCTGCGGTTTTTCTTGATCCACAGTTTGCCGTCGGCTCTGATGACCAGCTCCTTTTGCCTCAGCTGGCTGACGTCGATAAAGGCTAGTCCGGTATAGCAACAGAACAGGAATACATCCCGGACCTGGTTGAGCCGGTCGTTCTGAAAATCTTTGGCGGCTAGCGATTCCAACTCTTTCTTGGTCAGGATTTCCACATCCACCCGGTCTTCCTTGAAGCGGATTCCCAAAAAGGGATCTTTATCCAGGAGGCCCTCAGCAATGGCCCGGCGGATCAGCTTGCCGACATTCCGGATGTACTTTACCGTGGAATTGTGGTTGCACTTTCTTTCCGTACGAAGGAAGGATTGGTACCCACGGACAAAGTCGGCCGTGATCATCCGGATGCTGAACTCGCTTTTTCCATAGCGATGTTCCACGTATAGTCCAACAAGATTCCGGGAAGTGACATGCCTTTTGTAGGTAGATCTTGAAAACTCCCTGTCAATCAATTTTTTAACCTCATCGTTGTGCTCCTGGTAGTAAGCCATCAGCCCCTTACTCATCTGGCTCTGGCCGAATACTTCCTGCCCAAGGGCCTCTGCGGTAACCTCTATCTCCTTGTCTTCCAGGTTAATCTGCGCATCGTAAATCGATTTTCGGACATGTTCCAGATAGTGATTGAGCGATTTTCCATCCGGATCATTCGACTTGCTCTTTCCACGGCCCGAATCCCAGTAATCCGGATCAACATTCCGGGCCGTGGCATGGTCTACGGATAGGTTATTTACTGTGATTCTCACGTAGATACGTGCATCACCGTTCTTCAAAAGCTTTTTCTTCTTGATGAAGAACAACACACTGAAAGTTACTCTTTTCATAACGCTTAAAATTTGGTTAAAACTACTTTTAAGCGTCCATTTACCGTTTTGTAAAACACTGCAAATCAGTGCAAAACCTCCTAAATCGTGGGACTAATCGTGGGACTTGACCCTCAAAAATTTTGGTCCCACGATTCGTCCAACGAACATTGCGTTTTTCTGCTTTCTTTTGCTTTTCTCGAAAACGAAAAAAGCCTGAAAGTGTGGAACTTACAGGCTTTTGCTTTCTTTTACTTTGTCCTTTTGTGGAGCTGGCGGGAATCGAACCCGCGTCCAGACAAGGAACCCATAGGGTTTCTACATGCTTAGCCGGATTTGGGTTTTCATTCCATGACTGGTATACGGCAACCGATCATGAACCTATCCCCTGAATTTCATCGCTGCCACGGGGCGGGGCAGAAACTATCCCTGTATTAGTCAGCACCACGGGATCCGGATGGAACAGGTCATGACCTCCGGCGTGATGTCCCGTCCCAGCACCTAGTGCCGGGAGTTATGCTTAATCTACTATTACTTCGATTAAGCGGCGAGAGCGTAATTAGATTCGCCAGTTGAAATTTTGCAATCCTGATTAACGAGCGTTTTTGCGTTGCTCGGCATGCTTGTCTACCAGTTCACCTTGCTGTCAAAACCAGGTCAGCCCCGATAAGCCCGCAAATATACACAAAAAAATGCTATTTTCAGAGCCTCAAAACAGGATACACTTCAATGACACGCATAAAAATCGGAATACTACGAGAAACAAAAATACCGCCGGATCGTAGAGTGGCACTGCCCCCAGCTGCCGCTGCTGAAGTAAATGCCCGGTATCCCGATGTGAATATTGTTGTCCAGCCAAGTCACATGCGATGCTTCAGCGATAACGAATACCGTGCCGCCGGGATTACCCTCCAGGAGGACCTTTCCGACTGCGACTGGCTCATCGGAGTGAAAGAAGTGCATATTCCGGATCTGATAGCCGGCAAAAAGTACCTCTTCTTCGCTCATGTGGCTAAAAAACAAGCCTATAACCAACTTCTCCTCCAGGAAATTGTGGATAAGAATATTACCCTCGCAGATTATGAATATCTGAAGGATAATAATAACTGCCGCCTGATAGCCTTCGGACGCTGGGCAGGCATCATCGGCGCCTTCAACGGACTCATGGCCTGGGGAATGAAAACAGGGCAATATGAACTTACAGCTGCACATCAATGCCACGACCGCTTTGAGATGGATCAGCAGCTGGAAAAACTCGATATATCCAATGTCAGAATATTAGTGACTGGCGGGGGACGCGTCGCGATGGGCGCCATGGAGACTCTTGGCAAACTCGGAATTCCACTGATATCTCCTGATGAATATCTTAATAATCCGGAGATTTCCCCGGTCATCTGTCGCATAGATCCCTGTCATTATGCTGAGCATAAGAACGGAAATCCCTTCGATTATGACCATTTCTGCAAAAATCCATGGGACTACAAATCCTGTTTCAAACGTTTCAGCTCCTCAACGGATATGCTCATTGCAGCTCATTTCTGGGACCCGGCCTCGCCAAAACTCTGGCAACCGGAAGAAATGAAAAATAAGGATTTCAAAATCAGGGTGATCGCCGATATCAGCTGCGATATAAATGGATCAGTACCTTCTACAATAAGAGCTACCACTATCGCCGATCCTTTTTATGACTGGGATCGTTTCCAGTTGCAGGAGATGCCTCCTTTTTCTGACCCTGAGGCCGTTACCGTAATGTCGATTGATAACCTGCCGGGCGAATTGCCCCGCGATGCCTCGCAGGAATTCTCACGTGCCCTGTTAGAAAAGGTGTTCCCTTGCTTACTCGGCGAGGATCCGTGTCACGTCGTAAATCAGGCAACCATTACCCGCGACGGACAGCTGAATGAACCATTTTTGTACCTGGATTCTTTTCTCAAAGGGGAATAGATACCCCCGGAGCCCACATGATCAGATCGGGATTAGCGAAGTTTTCCTTGTTGTAAACCAATGGGGTCCCGTTGTCCATACGTTTCACTGAACCTCCTGCCTCTTCCAGAATGATCTGCCCGGGTGCCGTATCCCATTCCCAGCAAATTCCAGGCTTGGCATATAAATGGGCCATCCCCTCGGCCAGCAGAACATGTTTGTACGAGGAACCGGTCGGCTGGATTTCCACCTTCCAGCCTTTTGCCTTCAGAACTTTTAAAAACTCTTTCTCCTTGTC
>CAIXHD010000269.1 GCA_903919065.1 uncultured Bacteroidota bacterium | reverse complement strand
GGTACCATCAACCTCATCGGTGTAACACCGGTTGGGTTTGAATCATTGTTTATTTTTAAATTTTCTTCAGACATATATCAAGGTATTAATCAGTATATTATGGACATACCAATCCCAGGAGTCCTAAGACATCAATTTTTTACACCCGAAAACTCTGGGACTTCAATCAACTGACACCACCGGTAAGGTCATCGATTGTATGTCGTAATTAAAATATACGAAAAATACGGGACATTTCAAAATCCTATGATGGAGAGGTTGTTATCGGGTTTGCCAGTTAACATTTCCGGTCCATAACCCGGTCCGGAACTTCCTGTAAGGTGAAACCAGGTTGGTTCTTGTCGTAATCACAAACAGACACATTTTACCCGTCCGGATTCAATTACAGACGATTATAACGAATGAATTTCGGGATAGGAACTTCGGTAACGGGAATTGAGTTAACGGGATGGTGGTGTTCCATTCAGGCCGGCAACGGACATGGAACTATGGTTCACCTGAATATCAACCTGATTCTGTTAAAATTTTAAATATCAGGGGTGTTAGCAACTCTTAAACCGACGTTTGTGCCATGCCGGTCCGGTTCCGTACCTTTGTAAAAACGATTTCAAATGGAAAATTTCATCGGGTACATCCGCACGAGTACAGGTCGACAGGTACTGGGTCTGGAAGAACAAAAATCCCGTATTCATCAGTACATTCAATCATCCGGCGACGAACTCATCGACATCGTTTCCGAACAGGAATCCGGCAGTAATAACAATCGTATTCGGTTGGAATACGCCATCAACCTGTGTATGAAGAACGGATATACCCTTTTGTTCACCAAACTGGATCGTCTTTCTCGGGAGGTAGAATTCCTGTTTACCCTCAAATCCCGTGGTGTTAAACTCCGTTGTATTGAACTTCCGGAACTAAACACGCTGACGCTCGGGATTTTTGGGTCGGTGGCACAATGGGAACGGGAACTGATCTCATCCCGGACGAAACGGGGGTTGGATGAACTCCGGAAACGGAATGTGAAACTCGGCACGCCGCAGAACCTGACCACCGCCGCTCGTAAAAAAGGGGTTCAGGCAGTGATCCGCAACCGCCAGGAGAATGAAAACTGGAAGATGGCGAGGGTATTCATCGAACACTTCCAAATGAAAAACGGATACCTGAACTATTCGGAGATATCCAAACAACTCAATTTCAATGGATATCGGACTAGAAATGGTTGCCAGTTTAGTCCGGGGATTGTGAGGAGGCTGGTAGTTAAATCCGATATGATGGTTAATGAATTTTTACATTTTACTGAACGCTCAGATCATTTGCTAGATGTGACTTCCAATCGAACACCTCAAATTTATCAATGACCCTTCCTTCTTCACTAATCAGAAAACAATCATAACTACTGTATGCATTCCTGAATTTGTTGTAAATAAATTCATTATATGAATCTGTTACATCAACCATCATCCCTGATAGACCTTTCACAACACCAGAGTTTATCCCCAGAATGGTTAATTTTCCTTCCGCAGCTTTATTCAATTCTTTGTAAATTTCATAAGAACTCGGAGTACATCCAGAAACGTTGACAATCAAAACCTTCTTGTTTTTAAATACTGCACTTGTTAAGGTATCTCCCGTGACTGTTCTGAATCGATATTCCGGAGAGATGAGTCCAACCTGTACTCCAAGCTGTTTTGCATAATCATTTTCCTTGATGAGTACGATGGTTCCGTCGCCGTCATAGAAATCATGGAATTTATAGAAGTCGCTGCCAAGTTTGATGTATAGACCCTGTGAAACGAAATCCCTTGTAAACAGCGTGTCCCGACGTATACCATTCTCGGAGAGTAGTGCCAGAATAGGTTGAAAATTGCTGAAAGAACCGCCAATACCATCGGCCACCCCTATCTGAAAAGAATGATTATCGATGGTAAAATTGCTTACTTGATGCTGAAAAGTACCAATCCAAAGTTGTTCACGTGCCGTACCAATTTCAATCCAGCTGGAATCGGCCATAATTCTATTACCGACTTTTACATTGTATTTGCAGACCAAGAGGTTATGAGGCTTGCGACCCCATGTCAATTCATGCAACGAACGGACAGTATCATCCCGAAAATCTCCATTCTGGTTTTGATCGAGAATAAATACCTCCTTGTTATCCCTTGCACCATACATTAATGCAAAATAATTTTCACGTATTGACAAAGGCTCCGGAGTTATATCCTTCCCATCCACAGAACGGAATCTTAATGGGTTCATGGTAATTGACTGTAAACCCAACTCAATATTCTTTATTTCGTCGGGAAAAACCAAAGGATAATCCTTATATGGGAGTCGGGCTCTGAATTCCACCGTATCACCGATTAGGGCTGAACCTGCACCCAATTGGAACAAGCCAACTCCCTTGACACGGGTTGATTTTAGAATCAGGGTATCAGGAGCTCCTTTAAAATGATTTGGCAAAAGAACAGTTTGTGAAAACCCCAACGCAATCGACACAATCAGGGTTAAAATGGTGGTTAGGAGTTTCATAATTAGATAATTGATTGAATTAAGATGAACTAACCTATCAAAGATATGCAATCCAAACCATTCTGGCGCCATCCTGGCATAAACGAAAAAACACTTACCCGTTTGATGAGGTAAGTGTTTCATTTTCCGTGCGCTCCATCAAGGACTTGAACCTTGGACCCTCTGATTAACAGTCAGATGCTCTAACCAACTGAGCTAATGAAGCGTTTTCGAGGATGCAAATGTAAAGCAATTTTTAGAAATATCAAAAATTGTTCTAAAAACCCAATATATAAGGTTGAATGATCGTTAACCATTATATTTGGGCCGATGTTCAAGCAAATTGCTATCTTATTCTGGCTAATTCCATTAGCCCTTAATGCTCAGATGGATCCGGCTGCAAAAGCGGCACAGGTAGCTCGTGACTTAATGGGTATTCAACAAACCGGACTGAAATCATCGGTTGTGCAGGATTCTGTTATCCCGATTGGAAGTAATGAGGCTCCCTCCGGATATATTGTCACCTTCAAACCTACCGGATTTGTCATAGTTTCTGCCAGTCAGCCTGGCTCTCCTGTTCTTGGTTTCTCGGTAACCACAGCTTTTCCAACGGATCCTGATCATCCCCTGCGCAGCTGGCTGATTCCACTCTATGACGCACAGGCAGCACATCCCGTTCAACAAAAAAGCACCAAGGGAGCACTTTATTCCACCGACCATATCGTTCTACCCCTTATTTCAGCAGAATGGGGTCAGGGATCCCCGTGGAACCGCTACTGCCCGGTCGATAATTCCGGAAAAAATGCCCTCGTCGGATGTGTGGCTGTTGCCATGTCGCAGATCATGGAAAAGTGGCGGTGGCCGTTAAAAGGTGTCGGTGAAGTAACTTACACACCGCTGCAGCATTCGGAATATGGAGAGATAACTGTAAATTTCGATACTACTCATTATCGCTGGGACCTTACACACGATATCTACTCAACAGAAGCCTCCTCGCTGATCCTCTATCATGCCGGCGTTTCGTCACTGATGAACTACGATCCGGTGCTGTCAACGACAAGTGTGGACCGCTATGCAATAACTGCTCTCATTCACAATTTTTCCTATAATTCCTCCATGGATTTCAAGGAGATGGAGGCAAGCACCCTCGATGAATGGATAAGAATGCTCCACCAGGAACTCGACAATTCAAGGCCCGTTCTTTATGCCGGAACCAGTCCGAATGGAAAATCGAGCCACGCATTTAATGTCGATGGATACCGAAACGATAATTATTTTCATTTTAACTGGGGCTGGAACGGCGCCGGCGACGGATGGTACACGCTTGCTGGCATGGCCGGCGGTGGTTCGGATTTTTCATCGCAGCAGGGTGCCATATTCGGCATACAACCCAAAAACATGCCCCTGCATGACCGGCCTTCTTCACTGGACGTGCTCTCGGGTGATAATTTTGTTCAGCTCTTCTGGGACAAGCCTGTCATTACTGATTTTTCCCATTTTATTATTTATCGCGATGGGGTTATAATCGGCCAGACCGGCGACACAAAATATCGCGATGAGGGAGTGACAAACGACACCACTTATACCTATTCCGTTACCGCATGGTATCAGGGGGAAAACTCTGGCGAATCGGCCGCTACACCGTCGGTGACCGCCATCCCATGGACACGTGTTATTCCGGGATACAAGCAAACTTTTGAATTTGGCACCGAAGGATGGCAGATCAAGGATTCAATATCCGGATTCCGTATCGGTACGGCATCCGGCTTCGATATCGGCGGAAATACAGGAAAAGTGGCGTCTATCCGGTCGGAAGGTCATGATGCAGGCGAACAGGTAACGGATTACCTGACCAGCCCTGTGATCTACCCCGGCAATACCGCCTATCTGGCCGTTTCATTCGAATATATGTTCAGGCAAAATCCGGGGGTTGATAAACTCTATCTGATGTGGCGGGATTTTACCACAGGCACCTGGCAGCCTATTGCTGTGCTGGATTCTACCGGTGGATATTCAGACTGGAAGACTCTGCATTTCTACCTGCCGCAGACAACCGCCGATAATCCGGTGCAGATCGCATTCTACTATAACGATTTCTTTGGCCAGGGATATGGCGCCGCAATTGATAACCTCACCTTTTATGAAGTCGCCCAGCCGGCTGTCCCGGGCATCGCAACCGACCTGACCGACCTTTGTCTCGGGCAAACAGTGACTTACTCCGATGAATCCAAAGGTACGATTCAATCATGGAACTGGGATTTCGGAGAGGGAGCCGAACCCCGCTATGCCACAACCAAAGGGCCTCATCAGGTAATTTACACCAAATCGGGTGCCAAAACGGTAAAACTATCGCTCAATCACCTCGACCATCTGCAGATATCCAATATGGTATCGATCCGTGATAAACCGGTTGCCGCTATAGAGTATACACGCAAGTTCCAGGACATCTCCTTCATTGACAAATCGGAATATTCCGAGTCGGTGCTTTGGCTATTCGGCGATGGAGGCTCATCAACGCAACGCAATCCTGTGCACACCTATTACACCAAAAACCTTTTCGAAGTCCGCCAAATCGCCTCTAATGGCACCTGTGCGCCCGATACGGTTCTGATTCTGGTGGACATGCGCAACGGAACCGGAATCGATGAGGCAGAATCATTGGCCAGCCTCTCCATTTTTCCGAATCCTGTCAGAAATAAGCTATCGCTGATGTGGAACAATCTGCCCCATAATCCAATGAATATCAGAATTATTTCGATTACCGGTCAGGTTTTCTTCCTTCATGAATATTCCCCTGCACAAGAGTTAACACTGGACCTCTCGGACTTTCCGGATGGATTATATATCTTGCAAATCGCTTCGGGAAAATTAATCCGGAACGAGCAGATCATAAAGGTTAACAACTAATAACAATATCGTGATGAGAAGAATGTTATTGGTGGCATTCGGACTTTTAACCAGCATTGTAGTTTTCGCGGACAACGTGCGGAATATGCCGCACACCATCACCCAACCCAATGGAAAGGTCATCAATTGCTTCATCACCGGTGATGAGTTTTACCACAGGATTCATGATGAGAAAGGATACACGATCATCCAGAATGAACAGGATGGGTATTTCTATTATGGCAAGGAGTCTGGAGGCAAGGTTGTCCCTTCCAGATATATTGTTGGTTCAGTTAATCCGGCGTTAATGCGTCTGAAAAATGAGGCAAAAATCTCGGAAGAATTGTATGCTGAGCGTCGGGCAAATTACGAAGTTCACCTCAAGTCGACCAATGGCACCCCCACCGAAGGTCTCGTAAACGCAATTTGCATCTATATTGCTTTTTCCGATGACAGCGTGATGAACTTTAACCGAAAGCGTTACCTGGATATGTGGTCATCTGAAGACCAGGTTTCAGTGCACGATTACTATAAACAAATCTCGAATCAGCAGCTCGACCTCCGGATTAATCACTTTCCGTTGAGCCCCGATTCTATCAACATTGTTTATATCGACAGTCATCCGCGAAAGTACTACAAACCAAAAACCAACTCAAATCCTGGTGGATATGAGAACCAGGCGGAACGTGAGCATTCACTTTTGGCAAGCGCTGTGAATGCAATTGCCTCGCAAATTCCTGCATCCCTGGATCTTGATATGAATGATGACGGAGTTATTGATAATATCAGTTTTATCATTCAGGGGAGTGCCCCGAATGAGGACTGGAACACCTTGTTATGGCCTCATCAGTGGAGTTTGTTCACTAATAATGTCAGCTTAAAGGGGGCACTCGTCAACAACTATTTCCTGACGTTGGAAGGGTTCTCAACTGCAACCATTTGCCATGAACTTGGGCACGTTTTCGGCGCACCCGACCTTTACCATTATTCAAACAGCGGTAAAACCGGTCCCACTCCGGTTGGTCCCTGGTGCCTGATGGCTGAATCGACTAATCCACCCCAAAGCATCTGTGGATTTCTAAAATTCAAATACAATCACTGGATTGATGTTCTTCCCGAGATTTCCAAATCAGGCACTTATTCTTTAAAACCGCTGCTTTCGGCCACTAATAACCTTTATAAGATTAAATCGCCGTACAGCAAGACCGAGTATTTTGTTTTGGAATACAGGAAGAAAGAGGGTCGGTATGAATCAGGCGCTCCCTCCTCCGGACTGGTTGTTTATCGTATAAATACAGCTGCCGGTGGCAATGCCAATGGTCCGCCTGATGGGGTTTATGTTTACCGCCCGGGCGGGTCGCTTACAGAAACCGGAAGTCTGAGCGGTGCCGCTTTTGTCGCTCCGGCCAAAAAAGCCATCAGTGACAGGACCGATCCATACGCCTTTTTATATAACAATGGGGCTGGCGGCCGGGGTGGACTCGATATTTCCGATATTTCCGCTGCCGGGGATTCTATCACCTTTCAGGTAAACATAATAAATCTGTTTCCACCGACAAATCTGACTTACAGTGCGGGTGTAGGAATAGTCGACTTGCAATGGTCAGCAAGTGCTGCGCCGGATTTAAAAGGATATAATATTTATCGCGATGGCGTTCTTTATGGAAGCTCCACACAAACATCATTCCGTGATAATGAGGTGGTTAATAATGTGACTTATACGTATGGAGTTTCCGCAATCTATTCAGGGCAAAACATGGGAGAGTCGGTACTGAGCAATGAAGTTCATTGTACACCCAAAGGCATTCAGACCCTTCCCTACAAGGAAGACTTTGAAAATATCGGCCATGGATGGAAAATAAAAGAAACCGTTGAAGGCTTTCAGTGGGGCAATGACTCCAGCTTGTTGATGACCAGCGACAATAAGACTAAATACTTCGGTGCAAACTCAGTGGCTGCAGGAATAGGGATAAAATGCGCGGACTATGCCATCACTCCCCGACTCAACCTTTTTGGCAAAGCTAACGTGTATGTGCATTTCGACTATTGTTTAAAAAGATGGCAGCAGCTCGATCATCTGAAAATCTATTACCGTAAAAACCGGAGTGAATCCTGGATTTCGATTATTGATTTGCCCATCAGCGGAAACAACGCCGTTTATAAATGGAAAAAATTTAATCTGGAGATTCCTTCCGGCAGTTATACGTCCGAGGCACAGCTTGGGTTTCTGTATGACGACGGAACAGATATGGGGTATGGAGCAGGTATCGATAACGTTTTGATTGATGAGGAGCCCATCTCAGGAATTGAGGTTAACGCAAACAATTTCGAAGTAAATATTTACCCGAATCCGGCCGGAAATGAAACTACCTTATCTTACACAGGAAATCAATCAGGTGATTTAACCATCAGGCTTATCACTCCCGACGGAAAATTAATCTGGTCGGTTGTCAGGCAAAATGGAATATCAGGACTGGAAAAAATCAGTTTGAACGGACTTGCCGGCGGGCTCTATTATGTTGTTGTGGAGACCGGCAGTGAGGTAACAATCAAATCCATTATCAAGCAAAATTGATAGAAAAACAATTTCAACGGCTTTCCGATGAAGTAGGCTCCTGCAACCGGTGCGGACTTCATGAGCACCGGTCGAGGGCAGTATTTGGCACGGGAAATCCATATGCTGAGCTGATGGTGATCGGTGAAGGACCGGGAGAAGAGGAGGATAAGCAAGGATTGCCATTCGTAGGAAAGTCGGGCCAGCTCCTGGATAAAATTCTTGGAGCCGCAGGTTTTTCCAGGGAAGAAAACGTGTTTATTGCCAATATTGTCAAGTGCCGCCCTCCGGAAAATCGAGATCCTACCCCGGATGAGCGCACCACCTGCCTTCCGTTTCTTTTGCTTCAAATAGAACTGATCCAGCCTTCGATCATTATACTTCTGGGGGGTACTGCACTGAAAGGGCTCATCGATCCTGATGGAAAAATCACGCAGGTAAGGGGCAAATGGATGAAATGGCACCAGTTTCATGTTATGCCAACCTACCATCCATCAGCCTTGCTACGTAATCCCGATCTTAAAAAAGATGTTTGGGCAGATATGAAGCTCGTGATGCAGAAGTATCGTGAGTTGGTAGATCCTGAGCACCAAAGTCCCCATATTTAAAAGGCTCCCTTCGGTCGCTAATTATGCTCGCTTCGCTCACTAACTATGCGCTGCGCGCTAATTTTTAATTAGTGAGCGAAGCGAACCAATTAGGAGCGCAGCGACAATTAGGGAGGCGCAACCGACCAATTTGTGAGCGTCAGCGAACGCTAAATAATTAACATCGCATCGCCATAAGTGCCGAAGCGATATTTCTCTTTGATGGCAACCTGATAGGCATTCATCAGCGGATCGAATCCGGCAAAAGCGGCAACCATCATCAGTAGCGTGGTAAGCGGCAAATGGAAATTCGATATCATGCTGTCGGCAACGGAGAATTCATAAGGCGGGAAAAGAAATTTATTGGTCCAGCCATTATAAGGTTTCAGAAATCCATCAGTCGAAACCGAACTTTCCAGCGTACGCATAGTGGTAGTACCCACTGCACATACGCGCTGTTTCAGCTCCTTGGCTGTATTTACAATTTTTGCTGACTCTTCGGTGATGATGATCTGCTCGGAATCCATCTTATGCTTGGTCAGGTCTTCTACATCAACCGACCTGAAATTACCCAAGCCAACGTGCAACGTGACAAAGGCAAAATCAACCCCCTTTATTTCGAGGCGTTTCATCAGTTCGCGGCTGAAGTGCATACCGGCTGTCGGAGCAGCAACGGCACCCTCATGCTTGGCGAAAATAGTCTGATAACGGTCGCGGTCTTCAGGAACAACATCACGCTTGATGAATTTCGGCAGTGGAGTCTCACCCAGCTCGAACAGCGTCTTCTTGAATTCTTCGTACGGACCATCAAACAGGAACCGCAGTGTGCGTCCACGGGAGGTGGTATTATCAATAACTTCGGCAACGAGCATATCTTCTTCGCCGAAATAGAGTTTATTGCCAATGCGGATCTTCCGGGCGGGATCAACCAATACATCCCAAAGCCGTTGTTCCCGGTTCAGTTCCCTGAGCAGGAATACTTCGATTTCGGCGCCGGTTTTCTCTTTATTACCGCGTAATCTGGCTGGAAAAACCCGCGTATCGTTGAAAACCATCACGTCCTTATTATCAAAGTATCCCAGTACATCTTTGAACACTTTATGCTCAATTTCACCTGTTTTGCGATTAAGAACTAATAATCTGGATTCATCACGATTTTCGGAAGGATGCAACGCGATAAGTTTATCGGGAAGGGTATACCGGAACTTTGATAATTTCATAAAAAAAGTTTATTCTAGTAAGATGCCTTTATACGGGGCAGAACCGTGTTTGTTGCGTTTAGAACAACATTTTTTGAAAGTCCTCGAAGATCAGCGCGTTATCTAAGGTGAAATCGCCGCTTTTCGATCGCCGAAGTTCGGTCAGGTGAGCCCCGGAGCCCAAAAATAGTCCAAGGTCGCGTGCAATGGCCCGGATATAGGTTCCTCGTGAACAGGCAATTCTTATTTTCACATCTGGAAGTAAAAAATCGATCAGTTCAATCTCTTTTATAAAAACCCTTTTGGCATCAAGTTCCTGGTCTTCCCCTCTCCTGGCCTTATCATATGCCCGCTCCCCCTCCACTTTTTTGGCGCTGTATACCGGAGGAATCTGGTCGATCTCCCCGGTCATCTTACTCAGGGCCTCCGTAACCATTGACAAAGTGATATGCTCGTAGGGGAAAACGGCATCGATCTCCTTTTCAAGATCGAACCCGGGAGTGGTAGCCCCCAGCCGGATAGTGGCAAAATACTCCTTTTCGCCAGCCTGCAACTCATCTATACGCTTGGTCGACTTGCCCGTTGCAATGATCATCAGACCGGTGGCCAGCGGATCCAGCGTACCGGCATGTCCCACCTTCAGCTTCCGGATACCGTATCTTCTTTGCAAGGCACCCCTCACCTTTTTAACCAGAAAAAAAGAGGTCCATGTATAGGGCTTATCAAATATCAGAATCTGACCATCGACATAATCCTGGCCGCACAAATCTTCCATAAATTTTCAGGGTTTCAAATTTTCAAACTGCTTACTGCCTAATGCCTACTGCCAACTGAAGACTGCAGACTGCCGACTGCCGACTTCTTATTGCAGACTGCCGACTATTATCGCTGCCAGTCCAACAACCACACAATATATCGCAAACCAGATCAGCTTGCCTTTTTTAACCATATTGATCATCCAGGAACAGGCAAACAAGCCAGTTACAAAGGCGGCAATAAACCCAACTATCAGCTCCAGAGCGCCAACTCCGGCGGTCAGGCTGGCAACTCCAGCTTCAGGTGCTGCACTATTTAAATCAAGCATCTCCTTGGCGTTGGCCCCGATAATCGGAACGATCACCATCAGGAATGAGAATTCTGCCAGCTTTTTCTTATCAATACCCAGCATCATGCCCGTTGCGATGGTGGTTCCCGAGCGGCTCAATCCAGGCATTACCGCCATCGCCTGTGCGATCCCGAGAATAAAGGAGTTCCCATAAGTGAGCGGCTTGCTGAGTTGCCGCTTGCCGAGAAAATGACCGGCAAACAGAAACGCTGCCGTCAACAGTTCCATATATCCTACAAAAGCAATATCACCATTAAAAAAACTCTCCACCCAATCCATCATGAAAAAACCGACAATAAGCACCGGTAACATTGATATGATCAGTTTAATGACAAATTGTGTTTCCTCATTCATCTTAAACTTAAAGGTTCCTTTTAACAGCCGCATGATCTCGCGCCAGAAAACGAATAGTGTAGCTAATACGGTGGCACCATGAACGACTAATGTAAACAACAGATTATCTGCACCTTCCACTTTTAGCAGCGCTTTCCCCAATTCGAGGTGCCCATCGCTGCTGATCGGAAGAAACTCGGCTATTCCTTGCAGGATACCAAGCAATAAGGCTTGCAGCCAATCCATGCGTTATTCTTCCTTCTTATTTTTCGGACGGTACATGATGGCAACCCCCTCCATTACAAATCCGATCAACACAACAATCGGTCCAAGGGTTACTCTTCTGAAACTAAACATTGCCGGGTCAAATTTTGCCGGATCCTCAGCGCCGCCGCCAGCCATCAGCATAAACCCGATTAACAGGACTGCGAGTCCACCGATGAGTAGCTGGTAATTAAGCTTGTCGAAAATAAATTGTGCCTGCTTTTTTGGTGCCGGTTCTTCTTTGAGCTTGACAACCACTTTTTTATCTGCCATTGTTGTAAATTAATTCTTCATTAAAAATATAGCTTATCCCGGTCGATACCGAGATACTTGTTCACTGCGAGTATTGTTGTAATCCCCGAAAGGATGATCCCGACCAGGAATATCATAAGAATGAGCATCGCAATCGTCATTGAGTCAGTAAACTGCAATACATCCGGCATCTGGCGCCTGGCAATATAAATCACGCCAAGCAGCAACAGCGAAGCCAATGCAGATCCGAATAGTCCGTTCATCAGTCCCCTGAGGATAAAAGGCTTGAGAATATATTTCCGGGTGGCACCTACCAGCTGCATCGTCTTAATAATAAACCGCTTACTGTAAACCAAGAGCCGGATGGTATTGTTGAAAAGAGCCACTGAAATCAATAAAAGAAGCGCACTGAAAGCCAGAATCACGATGCTGATCTTCCGGAGATTTTCATTGACAAGGTTTACCATGGACTCCTGATAATATACCTCGTATACCTGTGGATAAGCACTGAAAACTTTTTCGAATTTAGCAATGCTGTCGGGGTTGGCATAGGCTGCATGAAACTTGATATCAACGGAGCCTTTCAACGGATTCGTGCCAAGAAAATCAAGGAAATTTTCGCCCAGCTCTTTCTGCAAAGATTCTGCAGCTGCCTGGGCCGAAACAAAAGTTGTCCCCTTTACAGCCGGAATGGCATCGAAAGTTTTCTGAAGCTGAACGATATCGGCTTCACGAACCTCATCTTTCAGAATGACGGAAAAGCCGATATTTTCCTTCACATAATCCCCTATCAAACGGGCATTGAGAATCAGCAGTCCGAGCAGACTCAAAAGGAACAACACCATCGCGATGCTTACCACCGTGGTAACATAGGAATTTCGTAGTCTGACCGTTGGACCCGTCTGCTGTTTTTTATTCATATGCCAATAAATACAGCGCCTAAATTACAAAGATTTGGGTAACCAACGGAAGGTGACTGCAAATTGCTATTTTTAAACCAAAATCCTCCTTACGTGGGCATTATTGAAAAACAGAGCATTAAAGGATCCATCTACTCATATATAGGCGTTGCTATAGGGTTCGTTACCGCTGGTCTGCTGCTGCCAAATATTTTCACTCCGGCGCAAAACGGGGTAATTGAGCTGCTAACCTCATGGGCGCTGGTTTTTGCCACGCTGGCCACACTCGGGCTTAATAATGTCACCGTCAGGCTCTTTCCCTGGTTTCGCAATAAGGCCAACCATCACAATGGCTTCTTTGGCATCCTGTTCTGGGTTAATATGGCTGGCTTTCTGCTGGCCCTGATACTCTATTTTGTTCTCCGGCCGTGGATTATCGGTGATAATCCGAACGACTCCGGATTGCTGGCAAAATATGTGGATTATATCATTCCGCTGTCAGCCTTCACCACCATTTACCTGGTTATCGACATCTATTATTCGGTACTGATGAATGCTGTAAGGGGCATTTTTCTGAAAGAATTTGTACAGAGAGTGCTTATTCTCATCGTTATACTGGGCTTTATTGCCAGCCTTTTCAATTTCTCCGGATTTATCCTTTTCTACACGGTTGCGCTCTCTCTGCCAGGCATCATTATTGCCGTTTTGCTCATGAAAGACGGGGAATTTCAGATCAGGCCAAACCCTGAATTCCTCACGCCTGAGCTTACAAAATCGGTGGTGAGCGTTGCATTTTTCGGGGTTACCATCGCGTTCAGTAATATTCTCATTCTTTATCTCGATAGAATACTGATCAATGACATGCTTGGAGTAGAAGAGACGGGCACCTACGGCAGAATGGCCTTTTACGGGACATTAGTCTCGATACCCATTCGCTCGGTATCCAAAATCTCCGCAGTGGTGGTTGGCCAGCACTGGAAGGATGGAGAACATGATGCCATCAATAAGCTTTACCGCGATACCAGTCTGCACCAGATCATCTTTGGCCTCCTGATTTTTATCGGAATCTGGGGAAACGTGAAAAATATTTTCCACATGATCCCCGACAGTTATGCTACCGGCCGTTACGTGATCTTTTATATGGGGATATCTAACCTGTTCATCATGGCATCGGGCATTAGCGGGTCCATCATGACTACCAGCAGCCACTATCGTTTACTGGCGCTGTTTGTTGTGGCATTCGGGGTCCTTGTTTTAACCACCAACCTGATCTTTATCCCGATCATGGGCATCGCCGGCGCAGCGCTTGCATCGGCCATTTCGGCACTTTTCTACGCCCTCATGCGTTTTATTTTTCTCTGGTGGCGATATGGCATGCAACCATATACCTGGAAACATGCATTGGCTGTGGTCATTGCCGTGGTGGCTTACCTTCCTGCGGTGCTGATTCCCGATTTGTATCAGGAAAACCATAAAATTCTTAGCCTGATTATCGATATCGGAGTTCGCAGCGCAGCCATTTCCATCGTTTTTGTGGGGGCAACGCTTCTTCTGAATGTTTCGCCCGATCTGAACCGGCGCTGGAAAGAGTTGATTGGAGGGCTAAGGCTTAAATAATTTATCTTTGTAAAAACCGGATCATCGTGACAGAAAAAATAATACTTATCGGAGGCGGCGGACACTGCAAATCGTGTATCGATGTAATCCAGGCGGAGGGAAGGTTTGAGATCGCGGGGATTGTAGAGAATAAAGGGTATCAGGTATCGGGTGTCGGGTATCAGGTGATGGGGTACCCGGTCATTGGGACCGACGATGATCTGCCGGAGCTGATTAAGGAGTATAAAAATGTGCTGATTACGGTGGGCCAGATCCAGCATCCGGATATCAGGATTAAACTATATAACCTGATCAAGGGCATCGGCGGAAAATTTCCGGTGATCGTTTCTCCAAATGCGTATGTTTCCAGAAGCGCACTGATCGGTGAGGGTACCATTGTGATGCATCATTCTGTGGTCAATGCTGAGGCAGTTATCGGCGCAAACTGCATTCTGAATACAGGCGCACTGGTGGAACATGAAGCCACGGTTGGTGACCACTGTCATATATCAACTTATGCCATTCTGAACGGACAGTGCAAAGTGGGCAGCCGAACTTTTGTGGGCAGCCGAACGGTACTTTCGAACAATACCGACATTGCCGACGACACCTTGATTTCGGCAGGTTCGGTGGTGCTGCGCTCGCTGGATCAGCCTGGCACATATATTGGAAATCCGCTAAGAAAAATCCGATGAACACCCATGTAATCATCATTGCGGAAGCCGGGGTGAACCATAACGGGGATATCGGCACTGCCCGGAAAATGATCGAGATTGCTGCATCTTCAGGTGCCGATTTCATCAAGTTTCAGACTTTCAAAACCGAAAAACTCGTCACGGCTACAGCACAGAAAGCATCTTATCAGGAGATACAAACCGGAGTGCAGGGCAGCCAGTTTGCCATGCTGAAAAAGCTGGAGCTCGATGAGCAGGCGCATCAGGATTTAATAGCGCATGCCCTGAAGCATGGCATCCGGATGATTTCAACTCCTTTTGATGAAGACAGCGCAGAAATGCTGAACAGACTGAACGTTGAACTGTTCAAAGTAGGGTCCGGTGATCTGACAAATATTCTTTTGTTAAGGCAGCTGGCCAGGTTCGGAAAACCAATCATATTATCGACCGGCATGGCTGAAATGGAAGAGATTGGAAAAGCTATTGGAATCATTGAACAGGCAGGACTATCGCGGTCGATGATCACTGTTCTGCATGCAAATACTGATTATCCAACCCCGTACACCGATGTCAACCTCAGGGCTATGCAAACAATCGCCACTGAATTTGGGGTAAAAGTGGGTTATTCCGATCATACCGATGGCATTGAGGTGCCGGTTGCAGCGGTTGCACTGGGTGCCGGGGTGATTGAGAAGCACTTTACCCTCGACCGCAATATGGAAGGCCCCGATCATAAAGCCAGCCTGGAACCTGATGGACTCCGTGCCATGGTGCAATCCATCCGCCATATTGAGCAGGCACTCGGATCCTCAAAAAAGGAACCCAGCGCGGGGGAAAGAAAAAACATGGCAGCGGCAAGGAAAAGCATTGTGGCAGCCTGCCCAATACGTAAGGGGGAGCCTTTTACCCCTGAAAACCTGACAGTCAAGCGGCCGGGAACGGGCATCAGCCCTTTGCAGTGGGACAATATAATCGGTACCTTTGCCGCCCGTGATTATCTTTCTGACGAACTCATCTGATGCGAAAAATCTGCGTTATAACTACCAATAGGGCCGAATATGGCCTCCTCTACTGGCTGATGAAAGGTATTCAGTCGGATCCTGAATTTCAACTGCAGGTTGTGGTGACCGGCGCCCACTTATCCTCTGAGTTCGGATCAACCATCGACCGCATACGTGAAGAGGGATTTAAGGTGGACAGGAGTTTCGACCTTGAACTTTTCGGAGATAAAGTGCTCGATATCACTCATTCGCTGGCTTTAGCCCTGGAAGGATTTGCCGCATCATTCCAGACTTTGAAACCTGATCTCGTGGTGATTCTCGGCGATCGTTTTGAAATTCTCGGAGCGGCAACTGCTGCCCTGATTGCGAATATTCCTGTGGCACACCTGCATGGCGGGGAACTCAGCGAAGGGGCCATCGATGATGCCATCCGGCATGCTGTAACCAAGCTTTCACACCTGCATTTTGCTGCAGCTGAGCCCTATCGCAACCGGATTATCCAGCTGGGCGAGCAACCCGACAGGGTATTTATGGTCGGTGGTCTTGGAATTGATAATATCAATAAAGTCAAGCTTCTGGAACAGGCGGAACTCGAAAAGGCTATCTCCTTCAAGTTCAAAAAGCACAACCTGCTGATCACCTATCACCCGGAAACGCTGGATCCCGGACAGGCAGGCAACCAGATCGGCGAACTTCTATCGGCACTCGATATGTTGCCCGATACCGGTCTGATATTCACGATGCCTAATGCCGATACCGGTCACAGGATTATCATACAAAAGATACAATCCTTTGTACTAACGCGCATAGGCCGTGCCATCCTGATACCATCAATGGGGCAGCTCAACTACCTTTCGACCATGAAATTAGTGGATGCCGTCGTTGGCAACTCATCGAGCGGGATCATTGAAGCACCAAGTTTTCATATTGGAACCATCAATATCGGTAAACGACAGGACGGACGTATCAGGGCTGAATCTGTAATTGATTGCGACACCTCTGAAAAATCTATCAGCAAGGCATTTACCAAACTTTACTCGGCCTCGTTCGGCAAAAAACTAAAGACTGTTGAAAATCCTTATGGCACCGGTGGTGCAGCCGGCAAGATTTTATCGGTCCTCAAGAAGGCTGATTTCAGCAACCTTATACTCAAACGTTTCTACGATAAGTAATGTATCTGATCTCCGACATAAAGATTACCGAGTCCGCCACCATTCGTGAGGCCATGCGCATCATTGATACCGGTGCCATGAGAATTGCCATTGTGGTAGATGAGGAGGGCAAGCTTATCGGGACACTGACTGACGGGGATATACGCCGTGGACTGCTGAAGGGAATGGAAATGAGTGATCCCATCCGAGAGATATTCAATCATCAGCCCCTTTCTGTAAAAATTTCAGATCCGAAAGAGAAAGTCATTGAGCTGGCAGTCGGGCGGAAAGTTTTTCAAATCCCTGTGGTGGATGATGAAGGCCATGTAATCCGTATGGCAGAAATCGACCAGCTCATCAAACAGGAGAAACATCCGAATACCGTTGTATTAATGGCCGGTGGATTGGGATCAAGGTTAAAACCGTTAACTGACCATACTCCCAAGCCCATGCTGCCGGTGGGAGGGAAGCCGATACTCGAAACCGTTATCGGCCGGTTCCGAAAACACGGATACACAAAATTTGTCATTTCACTGAATTACAAGGCGGATATCATCCGGAAATATTTTGGAAACGGACTCACGATGGGAGTCGATATCACCTATCTGGAAGAAAATCAGCGAATGGGAACAGCGGGAGCGCTGGGGTTACTTAATCGTACTCCGGATGAATCGTTTTTTGTGATGAACGCTGACATTCTCACCCTGGTGGATTTCGAAAGCCTGATGGAGTTTCATACGAAAAACGCCTCGGATGCCACCATGTGTATCAGGGAATATGGAATGGAAGTTCCTTATGGCGTGGTCAGGCTGAACAAGGAAAATATCGTTTCGATTGAGGAGAAACCTGTTCAGCAATTTTATGTTAACGCCGGCATCTATGTCCTCACACCCCAAACCTTAGACCTCATACCCAAGGGTAATCCCATGGATATGACCGGATTATTTGAGAAGGCAGTGGAACGGGGCATGACAACACTCTCCTTCCCGATTCGGGAGTTCTGGATGGATATCGGAAAACCGGAGGATTACGAGCGGGCAAATTTTGATTATAACCGACTGTTCAATGAATAATAACAGCCCATATGTGGCCATAATTCCCGCACGGGGAGGAAGCAAGCGCCTTCCGGGAAAAAATATAATGCTGATTGGCGGTAAGCCGCTGATTGGCTGGACGATCGAAGCCGCAATTGAATCCGGAGTTTTCAGCAGGGTGGTTGTCAGCACAGATAGCTGGGAGATTGCTGTGATGGCTGCCCAGTTTGGCGCAGAGGTGCCTTTTATGCGTCCCGATGAGCTCACGCAGGACGATACCCCCAGCGTTGATGTTATGATTCATGCAATTAATGAGTTAAAGGCCAAAGACGATTCAGATTGGACACATGTTGCCTGTTTGCAGCCGACTTCACCCCTTCGGACAGCACAAAATATCCGTGAGGCAGTAAAACAGCTGGAAGAAAAACAGGCCGATGCGATTATATCTGTCTGCCGGTCGGAACATTCGCCTTTGTGGAGCAATACCTTACCGGAGAGCTTGTCGCTTGAAGGGTTTATTCCCCAGAACATTCAGAAAACACCATCACAACTGTTGCCAGCCTATTACCGGCTGAATGGCGCATTGTATTTTTGCCGTATACAGCGAATGATGGATGAGAGAACACTGTTCCTGAATTCAGGGGCCTATGCTTACGTCATGAGCCGTAAGGATTCCATAGATATTGATGATCAGGTGGATTTCGACCTCGCAGGAATCTATCTCGGTCAGCGTACTTCCCAGGGATAATCACTCAGCTTTTTCCGTTCGAAGGCATCAATGAAAGTTACCGAACTGGCATTGATGATTTTTACGTTCCTCGATTTTGCAAATTCCTCAATCAGGTGATAGCTTCGGAATGTACGGTAAAGGTTAAAGAAATAGTCGTGCAGGGTTGCCCGTTGAAGTGTTTCGGGATGATGAATCGCCACTTTCCAGGGTTTTTTATCGTAAAAATGGTTTTCAGCTGATACCAATTTCCCGTCCTCCCCGATTTCCAGTCCCTGATGCCAGGAATGATCGGCTCCAAGAATAACGATCCGGCTGAAATCGCATGCCAGTCCGGCCATCAGTGCTCCAATAAGAACATTTTGAGGAGCGGGCATGCCCAACTGGCGGCGGTAGAGGAAATGGCGGATTGACCGAACGCCATCAACCACCGTCCTGTTCATAAAAGCAAATGTGATTGGTATGCCGGAAGATGCAAGTTCGCGGTGAAAACGGCTGCCCCTACCCTCGGCTGGGCAAAAAATGGTGATCGGCCAGGTGGTTTTGCTGATCAGGGCCTGTTTGATCTGTTCGCGCACTTCAGCCACACGCGGAATGGTTTTTTCAGCGAAATAACCGATATCAAGGAGGATATAATACTGCGGCTTAAGCTGCTCATATTCATTGCTCAGCACAAACTGGTTAACGCACAGGAGCTGCTTTCCGGTAAAGAAGGCCGGATAATTTTCAAGATCGGCCTTAAGCGATGGCCCATTAGCTAAAATGACCAGTTCCTTGCCGAAAGCATGTATCTTGGTAAGGTCAGAGCGAAAGCGGAATCGAAAAAATACCCGCATCAGGCTGATGAGAGCCTGGTAGACCGATTCCGCAAAGCGTTGTATTTTTAGTAAAGCGTAAAACATATCAGGTGTTTGTGCGAAATTAACTAATTTCCCATCCAAACCGAACATGATGGAAGAGACCTTGAAAGGCGGACAGCGGCTGCATGGCGATTCACCGGCGCAAGAAGCGGGACTGCCGGTTGTTTCAATTATTACCGTGGTATTTAATGGTCTGAGCCTGATCGAAAAAACCATCAAAAGTGTTATCTCCCAGACCTGGCCAAATATTGAATATATAGTGATCGATGGGGGTTCAACGGATGGAACCGTGGAAATACTCAGGTTATATGACCACCAGATGAGTTATTGGATCAGTGAGCCCGACAAAGGAATTTATGATGCCATGAATAAAGGTCTGGCCGCAGCCACCGGCGATTATGTATGGTTTATGAATGCCGGCGACCTGATATATTCGCCGGAAACCACAGAGAAAATATTTAGTGGAACCAAGGCTGACCGGAAATTCGAACCACTTGATGAAAGAAAAGAGGCTGTTCAGGTTGATCAAGGTGGCAAACCTGACTTCAGGAATCTGGCCTCTATTTATTACGGTGACGCCATGATTGTTGATGCAGGGTACCACGAGGTCGGTCTGCGCAGGTTGCGACCGCCGGAAAACCTCACCTGGAAAAGCTTTCGAAAAGGAATGCTCGTCTGCCATCAGGCAATCCTGGTGAGCCGGGAGATTGTTGAGCCTTTTGATCCGCAGTACCGGCATTCGGCAGACTATGACTGGGTGCTGAGAGCTCTGATTAAGGCTCAAGGCTCAAGGCGCAAGGCTCAAGGGAAGGCGAAAGGCGCAAGTCTCAAGGCACAAGAGAAGTCTCAAGGCGCAAGGCTCAAGGCGCAAGACACTGAGCCTATGGTTAACCCCAGACTTCAGTCTGGGGATATAGTAAACACCAACCTTGTACTGTGTGCGTTCCTGGATGGGGGTCATTCCAAGCAGAATATCGGGATCAGCCTGAAGGAACGGTTTCACTCCATGGTGCGCCATTATGGATGGGTGCCAACCGTGCTGTGGCACGTGCCGATTGGGTTCAAATTTGGATGGTACTATTTTCGGCATAAACGGTTTTAGTAAAGTAAAGCTGTCAGCTTTATAGAGCTGTCTGCTAGTTGAAAATCTATTAAGTCTCTGACTATTTGGCAAATACAAACTTGTTTTATACGGTTGAATTTGGCAACAACTTATCAATCTGCATTTTATTGAAAAACCTGACAGCTGAAATAATATCACCTGTCAGCTCTAACTATATCCAACTTTATATCTGTGATTTAACCCGTTATTCCTCTTTTTTAGATAGTGCTATTCAACACCTGATTATTAGTGATTTAATTACTATTTTTCCTTTGTATAAATCAGCTGACAGCTCTATAAAGCTGACAGCTTTACCAGAATATCCTTATGAAACTCCGGCTAACCCTCTTCCTTAAAACTTACTTGCGCCTTGTACCTTGGGCCTTGAGCCTTCCCCTGAGCCTTGTACCTTGTGCCTTGTGCCTTTCTTCAGTCTCCGCCCAGGTACGTCCGCTAACCACCGTCACCTGGCCCGAATCCGATAAGGACACCGTTAATTATACCGTTAAGGGATACCGTCACGGAACCAGTGTTTTCCCTCAGGTAAACTATAAGGAAGTCGAATATAAAGCCGGCGAAACCCTCACCTGGGATCGTTATCATACCGTTGATGTGGTTTATGCCTGGATGAAAAAATGGGCTGCAAAATATCCTGATCTTATTGATATTTATGAAGTTGGATATAGTTATGAAGGCCGGCCGATCCTCCAGGTTACGCTTACTAATAAAAAGACCGGCAAGGATACCGACAAGCCGGCAGCGTTTTTCGAGGGCGGCCGGCATTCGGGTGAAGTCACAGCTACCGAATCAGCACTTTGGCTCCTGAATTACCTCCTTTCAAACTACGGCACCGATCAGAAAATCACCACCCTACTGGATACCAAGACAATATACATCAGACCTGAAAACAATCCCGATGGCTCAAATCTATATTTGAACACCGCCCAAAGCAACAGAAGCACAGTGCATCCTGCCGATAGCGACAACGATGGACTACTCGACGAGGACCCGGGTGAGGACATCAACAAGGATGGAATTTTATCTTCCATGCGATGGGTGGATCTCGAAAAGGGAACCCTCATACCCGATCCGCGCGACCCGTCAGGACGGTTAATGAAACGTGTAGCCAAAGGCAAGGGCTTATGGACCAGCTCCTCCGAAGGCTGGGACAATGATGGTGACAGTAAAATCAACGAAGATGGCATCGGCGGACTCGATCTCCACCGGAATTATCCTGAAAACTGGCGCCCTGAAAATGGTCTTGATGCCACCGGCAGAGGCTGGACCCAAGGCGGAGCTGGCGAATATCCACTCAGCGAGCCGGAAACCCGCGCAGTCTTCAGTTTCATGATCACCCACCCGAATATATCAGTCGTTAACTCGATGGATACACGTGTACCTATGCACCTCCGTGGCCCTTCCACAGAATTTTCTGCCAAAGGAATGTATGAGGCTGACCGGCATCTACTGGAATACTATGACACCCTTGGAATGAAAATCACGGGTTACCCTTGGGCTGGTGATGTTTATGACGAATATAATACCAAGGACCCGGTCAATGATTTTACAGGCGACAGCGCCAAACCGGAACCTCTCTTCGGCCATGGGCCCGACTTTGGGTATAGCTATTTTGGCGCCATTTGGTACGGTGATGAAATCTGGAATGGTGGCCTTTACGGTGATCTGAATAAGGATGGGAAAAAGGATGAGCTCGATATACTGATTTGGGATGATCAGGAAAATGGCGGACGTGGATTTAAAGAATGGACCACCTTAATGCATCCATTCCTCGGCCCTGTTCAGCTCGGTGGCTACAATCCCAAATTCTTTGCACAGAATCCGCCTCCGGAACACCTGGAGCCCTGGATACGCAAGCAAGCCATGTTTAATGTGGCGATGGCGCTCGATTTGCCGACGCTGGAATGGAAAGCGGTAAAGGTGAAGGCTCAAGGCTCAGGGCAAAAGGAAAGGCTCAAGGCGCAAGGCTCAGGGCTCAAGGCGCAAGGCTCAGGGCGCAAGGCGCAAGGCTCAGGGCAAAAAGGAAGTAATGAAGAAGTAAGTGATAAGGATTCTGTGGACTATGTTATATCGGTGAGCTGGACAAATACTGCAAGAATACCTACTGCACTGGACGAGGCCCAGCGAGTGAAAATTGTTCAGGAAGATCAGGCCGTATTGGATTTCGATAAAAAATTGTTGGAAGGTGATCAGCCGAAAATCAGAATTGTGGATCCTAAAACTTTTGATAAAACCAGATATGCCGGCCACCTGTGGCAAAATCAGATTGCCTCCGCGACATTTACGGTACGCACTTCCAAGATTGATAAAATCAAGGGAAAAGTGAAAATTTTATCCACCCGCGGCGGGGTATTAGAGAAGGAAATTACTCTTGAGTAGGAAGTCAGACATTTGAGGACCAATGATGAGATTCGAAGGCCAGTTTTGAATTTTGAAATTCCAAAATCAGGTAAACCTCGATAGTGTTGTCATTCCCGCGAAAACCTGCCCTCGCGAAGGCGGGGGGGTGGGAACCCCGTCCCTAACAACGAAACTAAACAAGTGAATCCGAGGCAAATTTGGCTTTGTGATTTCAGCATTCAAAACTGGTCCTCGAATCTCTAAATTCCGAATTGGAATCTCAACCATCTTACTTCATTTTCGTATCTTTGGACCAGTCCCCCAAAGTGTAATAACCTGATTAAAACCTTACCATGAGGTTTGCTTTTGCAATAAGAGAACTTCTTTTTTTTGGCGCAACGGGGCTCGCCGCAATTTCCTGCAGCAATGAACTCGAGGTGCAATTGCCTGCCAGCAAGAATATCCCTGTGGTATACAGTGTGCTGGAACTGCACCGCGATACCCTCAGCGTCCGTGTTACAAAAACATTTTCGGGTGCTCGTTCAGCTTTTGATAATGCATCCGTTGGCGATTCAATTTATTATCCGACTGCCAGAGTCTGGCTCGAAAAATGGAATAGCAATTTTAGGGTTAACAAAGCCGAACTCACCAAAACTGATCTCACAACCCGACTGCCCGGGGCTTTTCCATCAAAACCCAACTGGAACTATATTTTAGTAAGGTCACCGGAAACTGAGACCTTTTTTACCGGATCCGTACTAAACCAGGAATATCATCTTACTGTTGAAATCCCCGGAATGCCGCTGATTTTTGCCAAAACAATGGCTTATCCAAGCTCCCGCCTGACATTACCCAGAATATCCGGAATGATCAACCTTTTTCTGAATCCGCTTGAATTTTCATGGGTATCTGAAGCACCCTATACAGAGCTGTATTTTAAGATGTTCTATAATGATATTTATGATGATAACACGATTGAGAGAACCATTAGCTGGCGGGAATATCATACCATGAAACCCTATGACCTGTCGCAGGATTTTGTTTATGGACAGGATATGATGAAAAGAATCGCCGGTCAGATTAAACCGGACAGGCTGGTGAAATATCGCCATGTTACCGGTTTTCAGGCTGTTGTTGTAGGTATTCCATCCGACCTGTTTGATTATCGACTGATGATCCAGGTTCAGCCACCCGATCAGGCAGGATACCTTATCACCAATATTACAAATGGAATCGGATTGTTTACCTCCATGACCCTCAATGCTTACGACCTGAATCTTGACCTTAAAACCAAGGATTCCATTATGTTCGGGCAATATACCAGACACCTGTACTTCGCATATTATTAAATAATTACAAGTGAAAAACAGGATTCTAATTTCGATATTGCCCATTATTTTCCTGGCTTCCTGCCAGGCTGAAAACACCCCGCCGATACCCAAAGCTTTCGCACTCCCGCAAGTCGGCGATACTACTACGATTTTCATGCTGGAAGCAAAGAACTCTTCGGATATGGAAACCTCCTACTTTGCTCTCCGTTATCGTTGGGATACCGATGCAAACGGGACCTGGGACTGCGAATACTCCACTCAAACCAGCTATACTGCCCGCTTCGCAAAAACGGGCTACCAAAAATATATTCTTGAAGTAGCTGATGATGATGGAGGTACAGCAACTTACACTGATTCCGTTTTCATCCTGGCTAAAAACCTGAATTCTGATACGCTAACCGATCCGCGCAACGGTCAGCATTATCATATTGTTAAAATCGGATCAAACTGGTGGATGGCCGAAAACCTCAGGTATGGAACTCCGCTTGATAACCAGACACCATTTCATAACGACGATCAGGTGGAATATCTCCGCTTCAATAACAGCGCTGATTTTGATTATTATGGAAGCCTGTATACCTGGGTGGAGGCCAACTGGTATCCCACCCAATCGGTTTACAAGGATATCTGCCCTCCCGGTTGGCGAATTCCAACAACTGATCAATGGGCTGCCATTCTCAAAAAATACTCACAACCATTCGATGTTCTTTATTATTTCGGCTCGTCGTCAATCGAAAACCTCGGCGTTCAAATGCGGGGATATTATCAATATGGCGATCCCTATACACCAATGAAAGGCAAATACAAGGGAGAACAATATTCGGTCCGCTACTGGACCCCCAACTTCACTGGCGAGGATACCACACGCTATTTCACCGCGATCAATTTTACGCGTGATTCTGCCTATTTCGTAAAAAGCTATTGCCGCCCCGATTGGATCTATCACCCATTTTTTCCGGGATATATTATCGGGTTTAAATCACCCGAGGCCTGCTACGTCCGGTGTATTAAACAATGAAGTCAGAAAGTAAAATAGAATAGAATCCAATTTAGAATTCCGAATATCCAGATTCAAGGACCAATGATGAGATTCGAAGGCCAGTTTTGAATTTTGAAATTCCAAAATCAAGGGAACCCTCGATAGTGTTGTCATTCCCGCGAAAGCGGCGTTCCGGAATGCATCCTTCGTACCAAGCCCTTCTCTGTCATTCCCGCGAAAGCTTGCCCTCGCGGAGGCGGGGAGCGGGAACCTCTTTCCAAACAACGAAACTATACAGTTGAACCCAAATCAACTTGATCCTGGAATTTCAGCATTCAAAACTGGCCCTGGAGCCTCGTCCGTCTTCGGCCTCCATCTGAAGAGGGAGGACCCACGGGTACCTCCCCTACATTATGCTACTGCCGACTCCTCCGATCTTCTTCTTCGTCCACCGATCTTCTTCTTCGGTCCTCCGGGTCACCCGTCACTTGTCACCCGTCACTTGTCACCCGTCACCTTTTTCCGTCTCACTTCCTGAGCCACCGTACCAATAATCAGCAGCAATACCAAAAAGCTGCCAACCAGACTGATCATCTTGCCAGTCTTCAATGATTTTGGTTCGAAACGGAATTCCACAGTGTGCGTACCGGCAGGAATTACCAATGCACGCAAAACATAATCAGCACGGATATAATCAGCCCTTTTCCCGTCGATAAAAGCCTGCCATCCATATGGGTAATAAATCTGTGAGAATACTGCCAGCCGGTTATCGGTAGTTTTGGCATCGTATTTCACGTAATCCGGTTTGATCTCTTTTAAAGATATTGCATCTGGCTCGGGGTTAGGTGACAGCTGAGCCGGCAATGAAGAAAGTTTGTCCTTAAATCGCTTATCCACAACCGCATCAGATGATAAAGGAGTAGTGCCTAATGCTTCCAGTTCTTCATTAGCATTCTCCACCCATTTTACCCGGTCGGCGAACCATGCTTCTCCAAAAGCGTGAGCATTTTGAATCGGCGAAGTCGGACTGATAATGACATATTTGGTATTCAGCATGTTCAGGACATTCATCCCGCCAATAGCTGCATCAAACTTTTCGTAGGTAGGCTTATCCTCAAAAACAGCGCCTATCGATTGGACATTCGGACCCAGGTATTTATCGATTAAATCCTGATAACGACCCAGTTTTGCACCGTGATATCCACCGATCGAACTATGGAACCTGGAGGCCCGTGCACTCTGGAAAGTACTGGACATTTCCAGTACCCGGTATCCCTGTTCTTTATCTTTTAGAATGGTTTCATCGGCCGGAGTGGCTTTGAAGGTCTGCTCAACCTGACGGCTGCTGATGAAATTATCGCCGTTCAGGTAGCGCTTGCCAACCGACCACATATCGACCAGAATCAACAATGCCAGCCCGATGAACAGATATTCCCTTTTCATTTTGGATTTCAGCGAAAACCACAGAATTCCGGCCGCACCCAGAACAAATATTAATGTTCTGAAAGCATCCTGACGGGCTAAACCCATTCGATCGGTGTGCAATGGTCCTTTAATCCAATCGGGCAAATTGCCTTCGGTAGCACTCGAAAATGAACCGAACATCGAGGGGATAACAGCAACCAGAAGTGCAACACCACCGGCAATTCCGGCAGCAGTATATAATGTCTTCAGCTTTTTCGCGGTGTCCGTCTCTTCGTCTGAGAACCACTGCTTTATGGCTAAAAAAGCCAGCAATGGGATCGCGAATTGTGCAATGATCAATGTGTTGGTAACATCACGAAACTTTGAGTACAAAGGAAAATTGTTCACAAAGAATTCCGTCAATCCCATGAAATTCCGTCCCCAGGAGAGTAGAATTGAGATGACTATAATTGAAGCGAGCCACCATTTTTGTTTACCCTTAACAATAAAAAATCCCAGAACAGCCAGGAAAATCGATATGGCACCGATATAATGCGGGCCCGATGTTCCCAGGTACTGACTTCCCCAGTAAGACATTCCGCGGGTATATTGTTTGGCCTGCTCAGCTGGTATCTGATTATTGATCATTGCCTTATAGGTCTCGGAATTCGTACCAAGATCCTGGCTCGATCCGCCGCCTGCAAAATTTGGAATAAATAGGTTCAGCGTTTCACCTATTCCATAACTCCAGTCGGTAATATATTTTACATCTAATCCCTTGGTTTTGGTTTCGCCCGGTTTAACCAGTTCCGATACACCCCTGGTAGATTCCTTGCTATATTCCTGCGTGGTCATCAGCGCAGTCATATTGGGTAATATGGCCAATACCAAAGCAATAAAAAGTGTGATTCCTGATTTTATCAGATGATCGAAATATTTTTCGCGGATAGCAAAAATCAGCTCCACCAGCATATAAACCAATATTATCAACCCGAGATAATAGGATACCTGCGGATGATTGGTAACCAGCTGTATGCCAAAGCCTATTGCGGTGAGCAGGCCTCCGGCCAGATATTTCTTCCGGAAAACCAGAAAAACGCCTGCTATTACCGGTGCCATATAAGCAATTGCATAAATCTTGCTAACATGACCGGCGGCAATCAGCTGCAGGTTGTGCGATCCGAAGCCGAATGCCACCGCACCAGCCAACGCCAGCCATTGACTAAGCTTCAGAGTCCTCAGCAGAAAATAAAATCCGAGCATGCAAACGAAAAGGATGGCCACCGTGTATCCCGGAAGGTACAACTTCAGTATACGGAACAGCCATAGAAAAATATTTCCCGACGGAGCCGATTTAATCTGATAAGCGGGCATTCCGGAAAAAGCGGAATTGGTCCATCCTGAATATTCCCCGGTTTGCTTCTGATACTTCTCTACCTCATTGGCCATATTCTTAGCCTGCACGATATCATTCTGATACAGAATCTTACCCTCAAATACCGGGCTCATGAAGCCAAGGGCCAACACAGCCATGATAGCTACCATCATCAACTCCGGCCATACGGCGCTCAATATTTTTTTCATATTCATAATATTAATTATGCGCTTCGCGCTAATTGTGTTCGGCTGACGCGTCACTAATTACTCACTCAGCAACTAATCATCACTTGAAATAACAAATTAGCGTAGCGAAGCGGAGCACAATTAGCGCGAAGCGCATAATTAGTGAGGCGCCAGCCGAACATAGTTATTATTTAAGCAAGAGTTTCATATTAACCTTCGTCCCAACCATCTCCCTGAGGGCACTGATCGCAACCCTCTCCTGCTCCATCGTATCCCTGTTACGGATGGTAACGGTATTATCTTCAACAGTTTGATGATCAACGGTCACGCAGAACGGTGTTCCGATAGCATCATGCCGGCGGTACCGCTTGCCGATCGAGTCTTTCTCATCATACTGGCAATAGAAATCGAATTTCAGGTCATCGATAATCTGGCGGGCAATCTCTGGTAATCCATCTTTCTTCACCAGCGGGAATACTGCCAGTTTTACCGGAGCCAGTGCCGGCGGAAGTTTCAGCACGGTGCGGATATCAGTTCCTCCGTCTGAAGTCGGAGCCTCCTCTTCACAATAAGCTGCGGCAACCACCTGTAAAAACATCCGGTCAACCCCAATGGAAGTTTCAACAACATATGGAGTATACGATTCGTTCGTTTCAGAATCAAAATATTGAATCTTGCGGCCGGAAAATTCCTGATGACGTTTCAAATCGAAATCGGTACGGGAATGAATACCCTCCACCTCTTTAAACCCAAACGGGAACTTATATTCGATATCAGTGGCTGCATTTGCATAATGCGCCAGCTTATCATGATCATGAAAGCGATAATGTTCCGGGTTGAATCCCAAACCACGGTGCCATTTAATTCGCAGGTCCTTCCAGTATTCAAACCAGGTAAGCTCCTCACCCGGTTTTACAAAAAACTGCATTTCCATCTGCTCAAATTCGCGCATTCGGAAAATGAACTGCCGTGCGACAATCTCGTTACGGAATGCTTTTCCGATCTGGGCAATCCCAAAAGGTAATTTCATGCGACCTGTTTTCTGCACATTCAGGTAGTTCACAAAAATTCCTTGTGCAGTCTCCGGCCTGAGATAAATCTTCAGTGCACCATCAGCCGTGGAGCCCATATCGGTGGAAAACATCAGGTTAAACTGCCTGACTTCCGTCCAGTTGCGGGTGCCGGATACCGGGCAAACGATTTCAGCGTCAACAATGATCTGCCTCAGTTCATCCAGATCAGCGTCGTTGAGCGCCTTGGTAAAACGTGCATGAAGAGCATCAATTTTCACCTGAATCTCTGTGACTCTTGGATTGGTCTGACGGAACATCGTTTCATCGAAAGTCTCGCCGAAACGCTTTTTAGCCTTTTCGACCTCTTTATCGATCTTCGCTTCCATTTTGGCCATTTCATCCTCAATAAGCACATCGGCACGATAGCGCTTTTTGGAATCCTTGTTGTCGATGAGCGGATCATTGAAAGCATCCACATGTCCGGAAGCCTTCCAGATCGTGGGGTGCATGAATATTGCCGAATCCAGCCCGACCACATTTTCATGCAGAAGGATCATGGAATCCCACCAATATTTCTTGATATTATTCTTCAGCTCAACGCCGTACTGACCATAATCATACACAGCACTCAGGCCGTCATAAATTTCCGACGACTGGAAAACAAAACCGTATTCCTTACAGTGGGATACGAGCTTTTTAAATACTTCTTCTTGATTCATATAGGAAACTATCGGTATATCAAGCTCCAAAAATAGGGTAATTCCTTAATTTATCCGATTTTTGCACCAATGGAACACAAAACTGATTTTTTGGTTGTCGGCAGCGGACTGGCAGGGATGTCCTTCGCTCTTCAGGTTGCTGAATTTGGAAGCGTCATTTTGCTTAGCAAAACCAAGCTGGAAGAAACCAACACATGGTATGCCCAGGGCGGTATCGCTTCCGTAATGTACGCACCGGATAATCTGGAGAAACACGTTCAGGACACCCTCATTGCCGGAGACGGGCTGTGCAACGAAAAAATTGTTCGGATGGTGGTCAACGAAGCTCCCGAGCAAATCAAGAACCTGATCGGCTGGGGAGCGAATTTCGATAAAGATCCTGATGGTACCTTTAACCTGAACCGTGAGGGAGGTCACTCGGAGCACAGAATTCTGCACCATAAAGACAATACCGGAGCAGAAATTATGCGGGCATTATCGGCCCGCGTGAGGACACATAAGAATATCACCATTATTGAAAATTCTTTCGCACTCGACCTGATCACCCAGCATCACCTCGGAACACCCGTATTCCGCGGAAATCCTGAGATCGAATGTTACGGGGCATATACTTTTGATATAAAAAACAGGCGGATCGATACGATTTTATCGAAAGTCACCCTGCTGGCCACCGGCGGCAGCGGATATATTTACCAGACAACCACCAATCCTCCAATTGCAACGGGTGATGGTATTGGTATGGCTTATCGGGCAAAAGCATACGTGGATCATGTCGAATTTTTCCAGTTCCATCCAACCAGCCTTTATAATCCCGGAGAACGCCCGTCGTTCCTGATCTCAGAAGCGGTAAGGGGTGCCGGCGGAATTCTGAAGACTCAGGATGGCGAGGAATTCATGAAAAAATATGACCCACGGGGATCACTGGCCTCCAGGGATATCGTTGCCCGTGCCATTGATACGGAGCTGAAAAACCGGGGTGAAGATTTTGTCAACCTGGATTGCACCGGTATCGATCCCGAAAAACTATTGGCCCATTTTCCGAATATTTATAATAAATGCCTCTCGATTGGCATCGATATGACCAAAGATCCCGTTCCGGTTGTTCCCGCAGCACACTATTTCTGCGGCGGTATCCGGACCGATGAAAACGGCCAGACTACCATACGTAATCTCTATGCTGCAGGCGAAGTTGCCTGTACCGGTCTGCATGGCGCCAACCGACTGGCATCGAACTCCTTGCTTGAGGCGGTGGTTTTTGCGCATCGCGCCGCGGTTGATTCAGGACGCCGGCTGCCATCGCTGAACCATCAGCAGTGCATTCCGCCTTGGAACGATGAAGGAACGCGCAATCCCGACGAAATGGTGCTGATTACGCAAAGCACCAGGGAATTGCAGCAGATCATGTCGAACTACGTGGGAATCGTCCGCACCAATGCACGTATGAAAAGAGCCCTCGACCGCATCTATATATTGTATCGCGAAACAGAGGATTTATACGCCCAGTCAACCATATCCGTAAAACTTTGTGAATTGAGAAATGCCATCAAAGTGGCTTACCTGATCGTCAAGCACGCACGCCAGCGCAAAGAAAGCCGGGGGCTGCACTATAATCTCGACTACCCGAAGAAGGACAGATCGTGACAGGTGACAGTCGGCAGTACTCAGTCTTCAGTACTCAGTACTCAGTACTCAGTCGGCAGAAATGTCCCTCGGAGAGTTGTCATCCCCGCGCAGGCGGAGCCGGAAGCG
>CAIXHD010000268.1 GCA_903919065.1 uncultured Bacteroidota bacterium | reverse complement strand
TGAAGATGGGTGCTTTCTCCAAGAAGGCTTTTTCAGAGTTCCGTGGATCTCTGAATACCAAAGTGTCATGATTACCAAGTCACTATCTTTAAGCAAACTCCGTGTTTTTCTGTGTTCTCCATGACTCCGTGGTTAGGGCTAATTTCTTAACTTACTACGATAGCGGAATGGTGCTCTCAAATACATCAGTACGACAGCGGAAAGGTCCCCGCTTACTGAATGTCGCGGTAAGGGACGGGGTCCCCGCTTCCGGCTACGCCTTGCGGGAATGACAGAGTAGAGACGGATAATTATCCGTCTCTACGTTGGAAGCATTTTGTAAGAACGCTTTTGCATGCACCGAAGTTCCCGACTGCCGACTGAGTACTGAGTACTGAGTACTGAGAACTGAGTACTGAAGACTACCCTCAGGCTACTTCATAAATGACTGAATTCGTCTGGTCCAGTTTGGTAGATGCATTTAAAACCTCAATTCCCACGATTCCACCATCCGCATCATAATCAAAAATAATTCCCTGCTTTTCTTCCTCGCTGGCGGCTATTTTGGTTTCAGAAAACAGGATATAAATTATATCAGTCTCTTTATCATACCTGATTTTCATACTTTTCGAATTTTGAGGTTTTATAAACAGTCACTATCAATTTTGGATCCAATTCCCGATTGACAAAGACTCGGTAAAGATATGGCTTATCGGGCTCAACAAGAATTTTTTGATAAATTAACAAGGCAGAATCCAATACAATTATCTTATCGGGATTGTTAAGTACCACTAAAACAAGATCTTTGCCAAGTCCTCTTGTCAATAATCTTTCTTCAGCATGCTTTGAAAATTTGAATATTGTGTGCATCTCGTCATTCCACTTTTTAAGGATATGATAGTATAGATGCACTATTGGAAGGGAAATGGAAAAAAGGTGAAACAAAAAGGTTCCCGCCTTCTCTTTCTGCCGACTGAGTACTGAGTACTGAGTACTGTAGACTCTCCAAAGATTTATCTGAAGTACACAAAATACAGCACCCCGATCGTCACCACCATATTGATCGCACTCAGGGGTAATCCGATGGGGAGAAAATCCTTGAATTTGTAGCCGCCGGGACCGTATACCATGAGGTTGGTCTGGTAGCCGTGGGGAGTGATGAAAACGCCCATGCTGGCTGAGGCGGTGAGAAGGGCAAAGGGCAGCGGGTTGAGGCCCAGGTTGTGTGCTGTGAGGAGTGCGACGGGAAAGACGAGGGTGACGGCGGCTTTATTGTTGACATAGGCTGCGATAAGTGCCGTGGTTAAATATAATCCGGCGAGGATCCCGACGAGTCCGAACGGCCGCATCAGATCGATCATGCTCCAGGCGAATTTCTCGGCCAGACCGGTTTTATACATCGCGGTGCCGAGTGCCAGGGTCATGACAATGATCAATCCGAGGTTATAATCGAGACTCCGGAACACTTCTTTTGGATTGGCGATCTTGGTAAGCAGCAGTATCATCAGGTAAACGGCAACTCCCATGATCAGTTTTATCAGTCCGAAAACAGATAATCCTATAACGAGCAGAAGCCCGCCCAGTATCGCAAAATTCTTCAGCTTACCGCGTTTCTTGATTTGCCGTATCTGCTGCAGATGGTAGAAATCACCTGATTCTTCGGTCCGGAAACGGATTCCGGGATCAGCCAACAGAAGGATCACATCGCCCGGACGAATTTTTATGTCGGCCGTTTTCTCGACCAGCTTTTCCCCGTTGCGATGAATACCCAGCACCACAGCGCCGTATCGCTGACGGAACTTGATATCGCGCACTGTTTTTGAGGCCAGCGGACTGTTATGGCTGACCACCACCTCCACGACTTCGAGATGCTCTTTCTGATCGAAATGGCCGACTTCCAGGAGGGCAATGCCATCGAAGTTGTCGATCAGCTCGGAGATGGCGGTGGTATCGCCGGTGAAAATGAGGGTGTCGTTTGCGGCGAGGAGGTAATCGGGGTCGGTAGATGGAATTCGACCTCCCCCGGCACTACTTAGACCTCCCCCTGCCCCCTCCTTAGGAAGAAGGGGGTAAGAGGCGGTGCTTATTTCCATAAGGGAGAGACCCTTGAGATTGAGAAGGTTAGATTCAGGGATAGTTTGGCCGATGAGGTGGCTACCGGATTTTATAGAGGCCTCGACCATATATTCACGCTGGTGTGTGGTGTACCGGTCGATGGCGGGCTCGCGGGATGGCAGGAGCTTGTCGCTGAGGAACAGCAGGTAAATGATCCCGATAATGAGCATGGGTAGTCCGACCCATGCAAAGGTGAAGAACCCGATGGTTTCAAATCCGGGGATAATTTTTTGATCGTGAATAAGGCTGCTGATTATCAAGTTGTTTGATGTCCCAATCAGTGTGATGTTTCCGCCAAGAATAATAGCAAAGCTCAGAGGGATCATCAGTTTCGATGGCGGAACCCGCATTTTGCCGGTCCAGGTCTGGACAAACGGGATCATAATGGCGACCAGAGGGGTATTGTTGATGAAGGCAGATACTGCGGCCATCGGGGTAAGCACTTTAAAGATGAACCCACGCTTGGTTTTTGCGCGGTTCATCATATTTTCGAAGAATCCGCTGATGGCACCGGTCTGCCGGATGACTTCACCCACAAGTAACAGCATAATTACGAGCAACATCGGCTCATTGGAAAATCCTTCGAGAATCTCTTTAGTGGTTAAAACCTGTGTCAGTCCGAGAACGACCACTGCCAGCACAAAGGTGAATGTGGCGCCGATGAACTCGAAGTAGAGGGAGATCAGGACGAACGCGAGGACGGCGATGACGATTAGCTGCTGGAGGGTCACGGGGATATGTAGTTTACGTGGTTAGGGACGGGGTCCCCGCCTCCGGCTTCGCCTTCGCGGGGATGACAACTCTTTGTGGCGGATTTTGTTTTTCAGGTATCATGTATCGGGTTAACACGCGCAAAGATATTGTGTATGGGAAAAAAATTGTACGGTGCGGGGGTCGGTATTTGTACTGAGAAAGTCGGCAGTACTCAGTCTTCAGTACTCAGTCTTCAGTCGGCAGTCAACAGTTGCTTAGTTTCGTGGTTTGGGACGGGGTCCCGACATAGCATTCGTGGTTTGGGACGGGGTCCCCGCCTCCGGCTTCGCCTTCGCGGGGATGACAACTCTCTCGAGGGCCACTTGATTTTGGAATTTCAGCATTCAAAATTGGCCATGGAGCCTCGTCTTTCTTTCATCTGCCGAGTACTCGCCGGAGGATTGCCGGTAGTCGGGAAATCAGGTAAAACGGGATATTAATGAGTTGAAAGTCTTTGCCTTGCAATGTTTTATCTGAATGGATAAGCAATGGTCCGGAATAGATTCTAATTGCCCAATGGTGAGGACAATTATTTATGAAGGAGTGCAATGACCTTAACTTTCCGGACTTTCCGGATTTGACTTCGATCGGGATGAGTAAATCATTGAAAGGCAATACAAAATCGACCTCGGCCTGTGACTGGCTCTTTTCGCGGGTCCAGAAATTGAGCTCGGCAAATGGTGGTAAAACATCAGATATCAATTCCTGAGCTGTGATTTGCTCGGCCATGCGACCATCCAGGATATTCCCGATAGGAGTCTGGTCGAGATATTCAATCTGATTACCGAATTGAAAGTTGATCAACCCAGCATCGAGACCAAACAATTTCATCGACTTCCGGTAATCAGGAATTAGCGGAGTAGTTGGAAAAACTGTAGGCCTTGCCAAAACAAATAGCATGGTTTTTTCCAGGATGGTTATGGCCTCGGAAATGTCATTTGAACTATAGGATGATTCCCCGAAACCGGCATATCGGATCCTGCTCCCGGTATATAGGTAAGCACGGCTGATAACATGACGGAGGACCTTTATTTCATGATCACCGGAGGCATATTTTTCAACGTCGTCCAGATACGATAATAACAAATTACGATAAATAGGTGCCAGTGCTGCAACACTTCTATTCTCTGCAAATCTGGCAACTGCTTCAGGCATACCTCCAATCATGGCATACCAGTTAAACAACTGTGTCAGGTGCTCATGTGCAAAATCCGGAATTTCCTCCGAATCCAGAAACTTTATAGCTGAATCCTCGCCTGTCGCGGTAAGAAACTCCTTAAAAGAAACCGGGTACATTTTCAGAAACTCAACCCTTCCGACAGGAAAATGGATCTTCTTGCTGATCAAAGTTTCCAGCATCGATCCGGCAGCGACGACATACAATTCAGGGGCATCTTCGTAGAAATACCGAAGTAGCTGAACCGCCACAACGGAATATTGTATTTCATCGATAAAAATCAGGATCGATCCTTTTGGCACAATTTTCTTTGTCAGGTATATGGCTTCAAGAGTATCCCGAAAAGAGCGGCCTTCGCGAAAAAGCTGCTTGTCCTCGGGCCTCTCAAGGTTCAGGTTTATGAATTGCCTGAATCGCTGTGCGAACAGCTTGACAGCCGTAGTTTTTCCCACCTGACGTGCGCCACGTAAAATCAATGGTTTTCTATTTGAGCTTAATCGCCATGATTCCAGATCATTGCTTATATTACGATCAATCATATCTTGTAATTACAAGGGATAAAATTAGTCAATTTTGTTATAAAACAAGGGATAATTTTTGATAATTTTAGTACAAAGCAAGGGATACTTTTGAACTTACTACGGCAGCGTAAAGGTGCTCTCTAATACCTCGGTACGACAGCGCTAACATGCTCTTTGTTAGTTCGGTACGGCAGTGCTAACGTGCTCTTTGTTAGTTCGGTACGACAGCGCTAACGTGCTCTTTGTTAGTTCGGTACGGCAGCGTAAAGGTCCCGGCTTCAGGCTGCGCCTGCGCCGGGATGACAGAGAAGGTTCCCGCTTGCGGCTGCGCCTTGCGGGAATGACAGAAAAGGGCTCTCTAATTTGGATAGCTTGAAAAAGAAAGCACTGATCAGCATTTTCTGCAAAAACGTTCTTTCAACCATTTCAGCAAAAACTTTCTTCCAGATATATCAGCAAAAACGTTCTTCCAGAAGGCGTCCAACGTAGCATTCCTTTTCTGTCATCCCGGCGCAGGCGCAGCCTGAAGCCGGGACCTTTACGCTGTCGTACCGAGGTCTTTGAGAGCACCTTTACGCTGTCGTACCGAGGTCTTTGAGAGCACCTTTACGCTGTCGTACTGAGTGATTTGAGAGAACGTTCGCGGAGGCGAAGCCGAAAGCGGGAACAAAATTGGTCTTCGAATCTCGACAATGGTTTGTTAGTAAT
>CAIXHD010000267.1 GCA_903919065.1 uncultured Bacteroidota bacterium | reverse complement strand
GCAGCAAGCGAAACGTCGTCCATCTGATTGACAATCCATTTTTTGAATTGATCCGTCATGATGTAACTGAACCGTTCTTTATCGAGGTTGATGAAATTTACAATCTCGCCTGTCCGGCTTCACCAATTCACTATCAGTACAATCCGATCAAGACCATCAAAACTTCCGTAATGGGAGCTGTGAATATGCTTGGCCTGGCAAAACGCATCAGGGCTAAGATACTCCAGGCATCGACAAGCGAGGTTTATGGCGATCCAAAGATCCATCCCCAAACGGAAGATTACTGGGGACATGTAAACCCCATCGGCATGCGGTCATGCTATGATGAAGGCAAGAGGTGCGCCGAATCGCTGTTCATGAATTATTATCATCAGAACAACGTTAGAATTAAGATCATACGTATTTTCAACACCTATGGAACGCGCATGCATCCACAGGATGGACGGGTGGTATCGAATTTCATCATTCAGGCGCTCAACAATAATGACATTACGATCTACGGCGATGGTAACCAAACGCGCAGCTTTCAATATGTCGATGACCTCGTTGAGGGAATGATCAGAATGATGGCCACTGGTGATGATTTCATCGGACCCGTGAATATTGGAAACCCTATAGAGTTTACGATCCGGGAACTGGCTGAGAAGGTTATTCAGTTAACCGGAGCCAGGTCTAAACTGATTTTCATGCCACTGCCGCAGGATGACCCAACGCAAAGACAGCCGGATATTTCACTGGCAAAAAAGGTATTGGGCGGATGGGAACCAAAAGTTCATCTGGAAGAGGGATTATTGAAGACTATAGCCTATTTTAAACAACTGGAAAACTTATAATCAAATGAAAGGAATCATACTTGCAGGTGGTGCCGGAACCCGTTTATATCCCCTGACAAAAAGCATATCCAAGCAGATTGTGCCGATCTATGACAAGCCGATGATCTATTACCCCATGTCGGTGCTGATGCTGGCAGGTTTGCGTGAGATACTTATCATTTCGACCCCTAAGGACCTGCATCTTTATCAGGACCTGTTTGACACCGGCGAATCCCTGGGATTAAAGATCACCTATGCAGAACAACCCTCTCCTGATGGACTTGCACAGGCATTTATCATTGGTGAGGAATTTCTGGATGGAGATGAGGCATGCCTCGTTTTGGGAGACAACATTTTTTACGGATATAATTTCGGAAGAATACTCGAGGATGCTGCAAAGTTGAAAGAGGGGGCTCTTGTATTCGGATATTATGTTAATGATCCCGAGCGCTATGGGGTTGCCGAATTTGATGATAACGGCAAAGTAATGAGTATCGAAGAAAAGCCGCTGCATCCTAAATCAAGCTATGCAGTTACCGGCCTTTATTTTTATGACAAAACAGTTGTTGCAAAAGCAAAATCGCTTAAGCCATCCGTAAGAGGTGAGCTGGAAATTACAGATTTGAACCGATTATATCTGGAAGAGTATTCTTTAAAGGTCAGCCTGTTGGGCAGGGGAATGGCCTGGCTGGATACCGGCACACATGACAGTTTATTACAGGCATCCAATTATATTGCTACGATTGAGCAACGGCAGGGACTTAAAGTAGCCTGTCTGGAGGAGATTGCTTTTAAGATGGGGTATATCAGCAAGCAGGACTTGCTCAACCTGGCGCAGCCTCTGATAAAAAATCAATACGGCCAGTACCTGATGGCCATTGCAAATGAGAAAATCAAGAATTGGTAATTAAATTATGACAATAAAAGAATCGCCCCTTTCCGGGTTGATGATCATTGAACCTAAGGTATTTGAGGATGCCCGCGGATATTTTTTTGAGAGTTACAACGCCAAGGAACTTACGGATGCAGGCATTGATGCCGCATTTGTTCAGGACAACCAGTCGCTATCACAATATGGAGTTTTGAGAGGACTACATTATCAGCTGGCTCCTTTTGCGCAAAGCAAACTGGTTCGCGTTCTTTACGGATCCGTTTGGGATGTGGCTGTTGATATCCGGAAGAACTCGCCAACTTACGGCCAGTATTTCGGGATTGAACTCAGCGCTGAAAACAGAATCCAATTATATATACCTAAAGGATTTGCCCATGGATTTGCTGTAACCAGTGAGACAGCCATATTCTTTTACAAGTGCGACAGCTTTTATAATCCTGAAGCGGAACGTGGTATTCATTTCAATGATGCCGATTTAGCGGTACCATGGCCTATACCTGAAAATGAAGCCATTGTAAGCTCAAAAGACAAGATTTTACCTTTGTTTAAAGATGCTGTGATGAATTTTGTTTACCGTCAATGAAGAAATTGAAAATCCTTTTAACCGGGGCTAACGGTCAATTAGGCCACTGTTTAATGAATCTGGCCGGGTTGTCGGATCGTGTGGATTGGGTTCCGACCGATTATGAAGAACTCGACATCACCAACCGACAGGATGTTCTGAATTTTGTTCATTCGTATTCCCCTGATTACATAATTAACTGTGCAGCCTATACTGCTGTTGACCAGGCAGAAAAGGAGTATGACAAGGCTCTGAAAATCAATGCCGACGGACCAGAAAACCTGGCCATAGCAGCAAAATCAGCGGATATCCCCTTTATTCACATTTCGACCGATTATGTATTTTCCGGTCAGAGTTACCAGCCCTACAAAGAAACCGATAAACCGGATCCACAGGGAGCTTATGGCAAAACCAAGCTGGCTGGTGAAGAAGTTCTTTTAAAGACTGGCGGGAAAATAATTATTGTGAGGACAAGTTGGTTATACTCCGAATTTGGAAAGAATTTTTTCCTTACCATGCTTCGACTGGGAAAAGACAAAGAATCCATCGGAGTAGTTGCTGATCAGATAGGTTCTCCAACCTATGCCGGAGATCTGGCAGAAGGGCTGATGAAAATTGTGGAGTATGACAATCTTCATGATGGGTGGATCAAGGAGCCGGAGATTTACCATTTTTGCAACACCGGTGTAGCCAGCTGGTTTGATCTTTCCATGGCAATTATGGAGACCGGAGGGTTGACTTGCCAGGTTAAACCTCTGAGTACAGAACAATATCCGTTACCAGCGCCAAGGCCAGCTTACAGCATACTTGACACTGCTAAGTTCAGGAATATCTTTTGGCCTGAAATTCCTTACTGGAGAAGCAGCTTGCTTAGCTGCTACGAGAAACATGAAATATTAAAAAACAGTATATGAACGCGATGGACACAAAAGTGATGGATAAAGCCATTCAGTGGCTTGCACCTGAATTTGACCAGGAAACCAGGCAGCAGGTGCAGTGGATGATTGATCACGATCCGGAATCGCTGAGTGAATCATTTTATCGCAGCCTTGAGTTTGGCACCGGAGGGATGCGTGGAATCATGGGGCCCGGGACCAACCGGATGAACATCTATGTTATTGGTATGGCCACCCAGGGTTTATGTAATTATATTAAGAAGAATTTCCCCGGAAGGGACGATCTGAAAGTTGCTATTGCTCATGACAGTCGCAATAATTCAAGATTGTTTGCTGAGACCACTGCAAAAGTAATCTCAGCCAATGGAATCCATGCATACTTATTTGAGAGCCTTCGGCCAACACCAGAATTATCCTTCTCCATCAGGCATCTCGGATGCCAGTCGGGAATTGTGGTGACAGCCTCACATAACCCAAAAGAATACAATGGCTATAAAGTATACTGGGACGATGGCGGTCAGGTTATTGCCCCGCATGATGAGGATATCATCAAGGAGGTTGAAAAAATACAGAGCATCAAAGAGGTTAGGTTCGAAGGAAATCCAGCCTTGATTCATGCGTTGGGTCAGGAGATTGACGAAGCCTATCTTTCCTGTATCGCTTCACTTTCATTGAATCCGGAGATCAACAGCAAGTACCATGATCTGAAGATTGTTTACACCCCGATACATGGTTCAGGTGTAACACTTGTTCCGGCGATCCTAAAAAGATATGGGTTTACCAATCTCATGAATGTTCCCGAGCAGGATATCCCGGATGGAAATTTTCCAACAGTTGTCTCGCCCAATCCGGAGGAAAAAGCTGCATTGAATCTGGCTATAGAAAAGGCTATTGCAACTGATTCCGAATTGGTTATGGCTTCTGACCCTGATGCAGACCGCGTTGGGATTGCCATACGAAATCGCGATGGCAGTTTTAAACTATTGAATGGCAACCAGACAGGATCCCTGTTAATATATTACCTGTTAAAGAACTGGTCAGAAAAAGGAAAGCTGAAAGGAAATGAATTCATAGCAAGAACCGTGGTCACCACACCATTGTTTGAAGATATTGCGAACGAGTACGGGGTAAAGACTTATGTTGTTCTGACCGGTTTCAAATACATTGCCGATTTGATCAGGAATAAAGAGGCTAAAGAAGTATTCATTGGCGGCGGCGAAGAGTCCTATGGTTTCATGGTGGGCAGTTTTGTCCGCGACAAGGATGCGATCTCCTCCTGTGCCATGATTGCTGAGGTTGCTGCCTGGGCTAAAGATCAGGGAATGACTTTGCTTGATCTCCTTGAGTCCATTGCTGTAAAATACGGATTGTACAAAGAGCACCTGATATCGATAGTGCGCAAAGGCCAATCCGGGGTTGCACAGATCAATGCCATGATGGAGAAGTTCCGGAGTGAGCCCCCGAAGTCGCTTGGTGGTTCAGATGTGGTTACCATCCTTGACTTTTCGAGTAGCGAATCGGAAGATATGTTAACCGGACAAAAGGTAAAGATTGATCTTCCCAAGTCGAATGTTTTGCAATTTGTCACGGCAGATGGGTCCATTATTTCAGCCAGGCCTTCTGGGACTGAACCGAAGATTAAATTCTACTTCAGTGTAAAAACCAAGGTAAATAAGCAGTCGGAGCTTGTTCAGGCGGAATCGATTCTGGATTCAAAAATAAAGGCACTTATTGCTGATATGAAACTTGATCAATAGCTGGCTAACGTATATTATTTTAGATGAAATCTTACCGTAAGGAGCTTTGGTTTCACTCGAACCAGCGCCGCGAGCTCATAAACATCACGCATGAAGTTGAAGAGTGCCTAAGAGAAAGTGGCATTCGCGAGGGTTTGCTCCTTTGTAATGCGATGCACATCACGAGTTCCGTTTTCATCAACGACGATGAATCGGGGTTACATCAGGATATAGAAAAATGGCTGGAGGGCCTGGCTCCGGAGAAGCCATACAGCCAATACCGCCATAATTCCTATGAAGACAATGCTGATGCGCACTTGAAGCGGACAGTGATGGGGCGTGAGGTAGTTGTAGCCGTTACAGCAGGGAAGTTGGATTTTGGGCCCTGGGAGCAGATTTTCTATGGTGAATTCGACGGCAAGCGGGCCAAGCGGGTATTGGTGAAGATTATCGGGGAATAAAGGTGATATTCTGAACGGAGGTGTTCAGTAGCCCTTATTTGGCGAGTCATTATTTTTCTGTATGACGTCAGTCAGGTCTGCATTGGTAAGGTTGGCTCCGCTTAAGTCGGCATCAGAGAGATTAGCTCCACTTAAATTGGCTCCCCTAAGATCGGCTCCCCTTAAATCAGCACCTCTCAAATCCACATTACTCAGATCAGCATTTATCAGCAAGGCCCTGGCAAGATTAGCCCTTACCAGGTTGGCCTGTTTTAATTTAGCCTCAGTCAAATCTGCTTCCTTAAGGTTGGCGTGCATAAGCTGGGCTCCCGACAATTCAGCATAGATAAGTTTGGATTTCGTTAGGTTACACATCATCAGATCCGCCGCCAACAGATTAGCTTTGCTAAGTATTGCTTCCGTAAGGTCAGCATAACGAAGATCAGCTTGTGTAAGTATGGCCTCAGTAAGGTCAGCTTTGTTCAGATTGGCCTTATTCAGGAGAGCTTCGGATAAATCAGCTTTTAATAGTCGGGCTTCATTGAGAATGGCCTGAGTCAAATTAGTTTTATATAATCTGGTCACCTTTTCATCTGTAGTTGTCATAAATTCACTCGATTGATCAGCATCAGTCAGATTTGCATCGGAGAGGTCTGTGTTCTTAAATTCCACATACCTCAAATCTGCACCGGTTAAATCAGCTCCGCTTAAATTTGCACCATTTAGGTTGGCTCGGGACAGTTTCGTCCTGACAAAGATTGCACCGCTAAGATCAGCATTTGACAGGTCAGCGTCTCTCAGGTCAGCACTTGTCAGATTAACTTCACGCAAAATTGCCCCGGAAAGATTGATACCTTTAAGGTGGCTCCAACTCATGTCGAGTTTCCCTATTGAACCTTCTTCAAGATACTTCAGGATTTTCTCAATATCGGTCATGATTTTATAATTAAGCGTTTCCCCTTCCAAAAACACTCATTCCTCAGGTAAAGTTACAAAACATTATTTGAACTGTTTTCTATAAGCAAAGAAGCCACGCATGAGGAAGTATGGGGATAATCAGAGAACACAAATCCTTTCTAGTCCTTTAAGCAGCGAATCGGAAAACCGGTAGCGCGGTCGTCGAAATCCCGGCGTACACCGGCGCTGTTATAGCTAAGCAGCCGGTACCATGCATTCGGTGCTTCAACTTCGGTGGCAGTCCAAAAGAGGCCGTAGTAGCCTAATGTGAAGTATCCCCCCTTGATGAAGCGTCCCCCGGCTGGAAGGGCAGTAAAACGACTGGCATTTGTTGCTTCAGTATTTGGACTTTTCCAATGGGTGGTATCGGCTTCTTTCAATATTGCACCGGCGGAGTTACCTAAATAACTGGCTAGCTTGGACCACTCCGCATCAGTTGGCAAATGCCAGCCGGAAGGACAGGCGATTTTTGCAGCATCCCAATTATATAGTACACCATAGGTATTAAAATTAGGGGTGGCTGTAGCATCGGTAACGCTGTTACCCTCAAAGCCATAAACGTAGTAATAAGGTGCGGTTGGGGAGCCTTCCGAAGACGGACTGACTGAGGGTAAAAAAGCCAGGTTTCCGGCCATCCAGGTCTGGTTGTTGATTTCAACTGTTGCATAAATTTTTCCATCCCGGGAATCGGTCATTGTTCCCGTAACCGGGTTAAGTTCAACCTTAAAGGACAGGGTCTCACCATATTCAGTACCATTGACATCAACAACATAGCTCCGGAAAAAATATTCCTGTCCAAGGATGAAGCTACCAATAGTGTGTGTGAAAACCCCGGGACCATTTCCATCTTCGGAAGAACTATCGGTAAGTGCAAGGGTTGGATTTGTTCCCCAATAAAATCCTCTTTTCGTAACTGCCCCATCAGACTCATTGGTTACCTCACCGATCAGGAGCACGGAGTCCAGCGAAACAATCTCGTAAGCGATGGTTTCCACTGCGGGCACGATAACTTTTTTGCAGGAGGCACAAAATCCAATCAGGATAACTAATAGTAGGAGTGGTGTGTTTTTCATCAATGGGTGAGGATTTATTGGTGCTCCAAAGCTAATACTATTTTGCATGGTGGCCTTTTACGCTTGAAAACAGAGAAGTACGGCACGTTTGCATAGTACAGTTAATAAAATAACACATTAATTGGGATATTTACCGTACCTTTAAAAGTTATTGGTTTTCAAATAATTAGGAATACTTACAGTTTTCCAATTTTTTTTCCATGGAAAAAGATCTTATCAAAGTCATTATTGGCGGGGCCTATTTTTATTATCAGCCTAAATCACAGCTATTGTACACCAGTGTTGAGGGTATCGAAGGAACGACAAATTCAGACAGTTTAAATAAATATCAGAAGCTGGAACTTCAGAACCAGATTGATTCTTACAACGAGATGCATAATATTATCGTTGGTCGATAGCTAATTTTCACTGAACTAAAAATTCCGGCTTGAAATTCACCAGGAAAACTTTTTCGGTGGCACGGGTAATAGCGGTATACAGCCAGCGGAAGTATTCGCGGTTCAGGTTTTCTTCGGTTTGCCAACCCTGATCGATATACACATGTTTCCATTGGCCTCCCTGGGCTTTGTGGCAGGTGATCGCATAGGCAAATTTTAATTGAAGAGCATTGTAAAAGGGATCTTCACGGATGGCATCGGTTTTATGCTTTTTGCCCTTCATGTGCTGATAATCCTCAGAAACATCGGCAAAAAATTTCCGGGTCCGATCCTTGTCCATTCCTGGGGTGTCGGTATAGAGAGTATCGAGCAATGCTTTAGCCTCAAATTCCAACACGCGGTAATCAGTAAACCGCACTTCCAGATCACGAAAATCAAATCCGTATAACTCTCTGGACCCTTTAACCCTGTTGATTTCCAGAATATCTCCGTTAGCAATGAAATCCACCTCTTTCGAATCCTTCAGCCAGTGATAATTGTTTTTCACCACCATTACCAGGTCGCCCATCCGGATATCTTCATCATACTGAAGTATTGTACTCCTGATACCCTTGTTATAGCGGTTGGCCAGCTTATTCGACCGGCACAGGACAATAGTTTCCTCCTGCCCCACCCGACTGTAGCTGGTTTCCAGCATATCTGTCAGATTTTCGCCGGTGACGCTGATAAAATCGGGAAACTTTTCCGCCATGAGACCAGGAAAGCCATGGACATCGGGTTTAATTTTCTTTCTGAGAGCCGTTGCATTATATAATATTCCGGAATCCAGTGACTGGCGAACCACTTCATCGAGATAATATTCATCCACCGGAAATCCGTAACGTTCCAGATATTTCTGATCCAGAGCATCGCTCTGATCAAACCCAACTGGTGGCAGCTGGGCATCATCACCGAGCAATATCAATTTACATCCGGAACCACTGAACACATAGGAGATCAGGTCATCAAGCAACCTGCCGCTACCGAAAATCGAAAGTTCCAGCGACTGGTTTGAAATCATTGAGGCCTCATCGACGATAAAAAGCGTATTCCGATGAAGGTTCGGTCCGAGTTCGAACTCGCCGAATCCATCGATTACTGTTTTCTGGCGATAAATTTTCTTGTGGATAGTATAAGCATCAGATGAGGAATATCGCGAAAGAACCTTTGCCGCACGACCGGTAGGAGCCAGCAGGACAGACTTATATCGATAATGAACGAGGCTTTTCACCAGGGAAGCAACCAATGAGGTTTTTCCAGTACCGGCATACCCCTTGATAAGGAAAATCCTGTCATCCGGTATAAAAAGATATTTCCCCAGCGCCTGGATTACCCGTTCCTGGCCCTCAGTAGGCACATGACCAAGATTACTCGTAAGGTGCTGATGGAACTCTTCTTTAAACATTTTAAAATACGATTGGCCATCAAACTTAATAAGATTCCCTATTTTTAAGGCATGAGAAACATCGCGGTTATCGACGAGAATTTTGATATTGATTTAACTTCAACGTATCAGCTCTCGATCCAGTATTCCAGCCGGAATTTTTCCTTTGCCATCCTGGACACCGCCAGCATGAAATACATTGCCTATAAGTGCTTCTGGTTTGACAGTCCGGTTCCGCGACAAAAACAGGCTGACCATATCAGAAACATTCTCAATTCAGACAGTTACCTTACCAGGGCATACAAATCCGTTTATTTTATTTATCAGACACCGGTTTCAGTTCTGGTCCCTTCCCCATTGTTCAGGAAGGAGGATCCGTCGGCCTATTTTCGATTTTCGGCTGTTCTTCAGCCTGATGATAAGGTCGTTTACCGAAAGGTTACTGCCATAGATGCTTTTGTATTATTTCCGATCCCTGAGGAATTGATGGATCAGGTTAGTTTCATGCTTCAGAATGTACAATTCTTTCATCAAGCCTGCCCGTTGATTGAAGATGCCATTCCCGGATCACGCGGCATACCCGATACGGCTCAGGTTTTTGCCAGCATTAATGCGGGGTCGGCAGATCTGCTGGTGGTTAAAAACGACAAATTATTACTGTTTAACAGTTTCCTTATCAAGAACACGGAAGATGTGGTTTTCTACATACTATATCTATACGAGCAATTCGGTCTTTCGCAGGAAGAATCGCCAGTCATTCTTTCCGGATATATCGAGATGTACCCCGGATGTGCGGAACTCCTGCAACAGTATTTAAAGCAGGTGATTATACGCAAATTCCCGAAAGTCTTCACCTATAGCGATTCATTTGGCGAATTGGCCACACATCAGCTTTTACCTTTACTAAACCTTTCCAGATGCGAATAATAAACGGTGAGCTCAGCGGCAGACGGCCATTGATCCCCAAAAATCTTCTTGCCCGACCAACCACTGATGTCTCCAGAGAGGGCTTGTTCAATATTTTACGAAACAGGCTTGATTTTGAAAACTCCCGGGTACTCGACCTTTTTTCAGGCACCGGCATTATCAGTTATGAGTTCGCTTCCATGGGATGCAGGGATATCACCTGCGTGGAGCGTGACCGGTTCCATTGTGCTGCCATCCGGAAAAATTTTGAATTTTTGGATATTAATACGATCAGGCTCATTGAGACAGATGCATTCAACTTTTTAAAAAAGGATGTCCATCCCTTTGATTTTATTTTTGCCGATCCTCCTTACGACCATCATCAATTGACCACCTTACCCTCATTGGTCATCGGTAAAAACCGCCTGCGTCCGGACGGATTCTTTGTGCTGGAGCACGGACCCGATAAAAACTTCAAGGATTTCCCCGGTTTTGCTGAGGAACGCAAGTATGGCAAGGTTCATTTTTCCTTTTTCAAGGATTAACAACTTTTAACTATTCATCTCTTTGTTAACCGGGTCCAACGATTATTTTTGTTAGGATGATCTAACAACTATGATACGTACTACCCTCCTCCTCCTCCTCCTACTTCTCACTTCATTTTCAATTTCGATTTCTGCACAGGAAAAACCCAAAGACAAAGGGTTGCAAACCATTACGGCCAATTCCATACAAGGACCGCTGGAGTTTTTGGCATCGGACTGGATGACAGGTCGGGAAACCGGGACCAAAGGAGAATTCATGTCATCAGACTATATCGCAAGTATTTACAAAACAATTGGATTAAAACCTGGTGGGACAAATAACAGTTTTAATCCAAGCTATTTTCAGAACATTAACTTTATTCAGACCCGTCCAGGTGATAAACAGGAGTGTGCCATCATGCGGAAAACCAACTCGAGCCGTTATCAGGTTAATCTTGTTTATCAGGTCGATTATTCAATCATTCCAGGCAGTCAATCTGTTGAAACCGAAGGCCAGGTAGTTTTTGTCGGTTACGGAATTGATGACAAAAAACTTAAGCAGAACGATTATAAAGGGTTGGATGTTAAAGGGAAGATTTTGCTCAGGATGACAGGGTTTCCTGGTTTAAAGGATGCTTCGTCGAAGAATTACAACAAATTCTTCACCACCGATGCTGCGGTAACAGCACAGAGATATCAGAATAAGGATAAGATTGCACTGGAGAGAGGCGCTGTTGCTGTAATAGACATTGCCCCAGGATCTACAGGTTTTGTGCCGGCAGCTACAAATCTACCTTTCCGATATAATACCGAGACTTATGAAGGTGACGTTCCATTTAATTCGGAAGTCAGCTATCGCACGGAAATACAAGGACTCAAGCAACCATCGCTCACACGTATTCAATTGTCGATGAGAGCATTGAATCAGTTAATTGAAGGATCGGGTATTGATTTCAACGCGTATGAACAGCTGGCTGCAAATAGTGCGGCGAAACCCATTCCTATGCCAGATGACCGGTATTTAAAATTCATCAGTACTATAGACACGAAAATCGTGAGAGGTCGCAATGTTGTTGGGGTTCTGGAAGGCAAGGATAAGAACAGCTGCATTGTTGTTGGGGCTCATTACGACCACATGGGACAGGTTAAAGGATTTATTTACAACGGATCGGATGATAATGCATCCGGAACGGTTGGTGTCATGAATATTGCCCGTGCCATGGTGGCGACAGGGGAAAAGCCAAAAGTGACGGTGATATTTTGTGCATGGACGGCAGAAGAGAAGGGATTATTAGGGTCGTCTTATTATGCTAATCATCCGCTGATCAAGGATATCAAGTGTTATATGAATTACGACATGATCAGCAGAACTGATCCCCTTGACAGCACTGGTCTGAAATGCGATTTCAACTCTTCATCAGGGTTGCCTTATTTACAGGAGATTACAGAAAAACATGTCAAGGAATATTCCATTAAGCTGACGATGGAATATAAATCATCGCCTAAACCTGTAGGAGGATCTGACTTCTCCTCATTTTCGGCCAAGGACATACCAATATTCCTTTTGCACGGCAAATTCACCCCCGATTATCACAAGTATACTGACCATTCTGAGAAGGCCGTACTTCCCTATATGACAGAGATTGTCAAACTTGGGTATCTAAATATTTATGAACTCGCGAATAAAAACTGGAAATAAACTAAACAACTATGAAAAAGCAGATTTGTTTTATCGTACTAACGGGAATCCTTCTGGGTTTTGCGACACCGCAATTTGCCCAGGAAAATCCCAGGGACAAGGGCTTAAATGCCATAAACAAGGAGGTTCTTCAGGGACAGCTTGAATTTTTGGCTTCAGATTGGACGGAAGGCCGTGAATCAGGAACCAAAGGTGAATATATGGCTTCGGATTATATTGCCAGCATGTTCAAATTGTACGGTCTGACTCCTGGCGGAGATGCGGAACAAGCCAGATTTGGCCGTGGTCAGAGACCTACTGCCGGTGGAGCAGCTACAGCGCGCCCAGAGCCAAAAAGAACTTATTTCCAGAGCTTTAACCTGGTTGAATCAACACCCGGAGCTGTACAGGAGATGAGTATTATTACCAAAAATGGAGCAAGTTCAAAATCAATCAATTTCGACTATCAGACTGACTTCTCGGTGAATGCTGGTCAGGTAGGCATTGAAACTGAAGTTCCTATTGTATTTGTCGGCTATGGTCTGACTGATGAAAAGAACGGATATGATGATTTTAAAGGGATTGATGTTAAAGGCAAGTTCGTTATCAAACTTAACGGCTTTCCGGGATCAAAAGACCTGAATTCCAAAACTTACGAGAAATTCAAACCAGTAGTTCCGGCGGTAGATCCAAATGCACCAAGGCAGTTCAGGCCGGGTGGATTCAGCCAGTATCCATGGGCAACAGAAAAAGGCGTTATCGGCGTAATTGAATACAGGCCAGGTAACGATCCTACGACCCAGTGGGCTGCAAACATTCCGTTCCGCTATAATTCGGATACCTACGAAGGTGATGTTCCGCAAAACCGCGTTAGAAAGTCGATGAGCATCATGGGCGACAAAATCAGCAGCGGCTTAGTATCCATTACGATTACCGACAGGGTTCTGAACGAAATTCTAAATGGTACAGGACTTGATCTTGCTGCCATTGAAAAGCAGATTACTGAAACAGGAAAACCTGCTTCACGCGAACTGACAGGCAAATTTATCCATATCAAGACTACCGTTGATTCACGAATTGTACGGGTGAGAAACGTTGTTGGTGTTTTAGAAGGAAAAAACAAAGATGAGATCATCGTAATCGGCGGACATTATGATCATATGGGAAAACAGGATGGTTTCGTTTATAACGGTGCTGACGACAACGGTTCGGGTACTGTTGGAGTAATGACCATTGCCAAGGCAATGATGGCTACCGGAGTTCAGCCAGAGAAGACGCTGGTTTTCTGTGCATGGACAGCTGAAGAAAAAGGTTTGCTGGGATCAAAATATTTTGTTGATCATCCATATAAAGATAAGATCCTTTGCGATTTGAACTTCGATATGATTTCAAGGAATGATCCTGGCGAAAATCAGGATAACAAGATCATGATGAACTATTCGAACAAATTTGCTCAATCGAAAGATATGGTTGAGAAGTTCAACAAGGACCTGAATATGGGATTGGAAATCAAATTCACCGGATCTGACAAGCCAGGCGGCGGAAGCGACCATGCATCATTCGCAAATAAGGATATTCCAATTTATTATTTCATGGCAGGTATGCCACCGGAATATCACAAATTCAATGACCATATTGAATTGATCGTATGGGATAAATTTGTGAAGATCGTGAAATTGGGCTACCTGAGTATTTATGAGTTTTCCATGATGCCCTGGAAATAAAGTATTGGGGTTTAGGTTAGTGTAAATGGACATTAAGTTGCCGGTGAAAGCCGGCAACTTTTTTTTTATTATATTTTAAACATTATTACGAGTATAATTGTATTATGAAAAACTAAATAAACTTATTTTATGAAAATAGTTTCCATAGTATACTTATCAGCAATAACCATAGCAGCCCTTTCTTACAGTAATGGCTATGCCCAGCAAAACCCCAAGCGGCAAGTGGTGAAAACTGATACTATCAGGATAGATAAATCAAATAAGGGGTATGTTTTTGAGATCGACTTTGTGAAAGGCAAGGCTCATAATCACCCGACTTTTGCGATCTGGGTGGAGGATATGGATCAGCATTACATTCGCACCCTATTTGTAACAAAATCAATTGCCACTGGAATTTTTGGCCATGGCCCGATTCAGAAGGAAGTCTGGGATATTAAACCGGGGCCACAGCAACGACCGGCCACATTGCCCTACTGGCTGCATAAAAGATCAGCGAAATTGAATGTTCCTTTATTACCCGACTCCACGCATCCGGTTGTGGATGGTTACACAGGAGCAACGCCTCAGGGCAATTTTGTCATTAAAACCAGCAGTCCTGAATTGATGCCACGCAAGTTGAGATTAATGATGGAGATCAATCAGCCGTGGGACTGGAATGAATACTGGACCAATGCATTATATGATGATCCGGATTACCGGACTTCCTGTCAGCCGTCGCTGATTTACTCAGTTGCCATTGACCTCGATAAACCTGAAGCAGAATATTATTTAAATCCGATCGGTCATGGCCAGTTTGCCGGTAAAGATGGGAATTTGTACACCGATCTGCGAACCATGACAACGGCTTTGAAGATCATTGATCATGTGAGTATTAAATTGATTAGCGGGAAAAACTGATATGAAAACCAACAAATTAAAATTCAGGCCTATCCTGTTAATACTGGTTATTGCCTTATTATCATCACTTCCGGCACTGGCCCAAAAATCAGGAAAAATTCAGGGAAAGGTAATTGATGCAACCACCAACCAGACCCTGCCCTTTGTTAACGTCGTTGTTAATGGAACCAAAATTGGAGCTACCAGCGACCTCGACGGGAATTTCATCATTACCGGTCTGACGCCGGGATTCGTTGTGCTTAAAGCCTCATTTATTGGCTATGAAGATGAACTCTCGACGGAAATCCAGGTAACCAATGCAAACGTATCATTTATTGAAATCAAGCTGGCAGCCAAGGACAACAAGCTCAAGGAGGTTATTGTTCAGGCATCTCCATTCAGGAAAACAGATGAGAGTCCCGTGTCACTTAACCGAATTGGGGTCAGTGAAATCGAGACCAATCCAGGAAGCAACCGTGATATTGCGAAAGTTATTCGGTCATTCCCGGGAGTAGGATCAGGGGCATCCTTCCGCAGTGATATTATTGTGCGTGGTGGTGGTCCGAACGAAAGTCGGTTTTACCTTGACGGGGTGGAGATACCAAACCTGAATCACTTCGCCACTCAGGGTTCATCCGGGGGTGCTGTGGGGATTCTGAATGCTGACTTGATCAATGGTGTAAACTTTTATTCAGGCGCCTTTCCGGCATCACGTGGAAATGCGCTCAGCGGAGTTTTCGAATTTACCCAGCTGGATGGTAATCCTGACAAGCTTAAATTAAGGGGCACACTGGGTGCATCAGAGGTCAGTCTGACGCTCGACGGTCCGATTGGGGAAAAGACATCAGTAATATTCTCTGCAAGGCGCAGCTACCTATCATTTCTTTTTAATCTGATCGGGCTGCCATTCCTTCCAACCTTCAATGACTACCAGTTGAAGGTAAAGAGTAAGATCGATGCAAAGAATGAAATTTCAGTTGTTTCCATTGGTGCGCTCGATCAGTTCAAACTTAATCTGGGCATCAAAAATCCCACACGGGAACAGGAATATATTCTTTCCAATATACCGGTTAATGAACAGTGGAATTATGCCATTGGTGGAGTTTACAAGCACTTTGGCAACAAAGGGTTTCAGACCATCGTATTAAGCCGTAACATGCTTAATAACAGGACATACAAATATCCCGATAATGATGAGACGCGCCCGAAGGTTATCGACTATTTATCGCAGGAAATCGAGAACAAGTTCAGGTATGAAAATAACCTCAGATTAAAGCCGCTGAAACTTGTTTACGGGGTATCCGGGGAATTCGTGAAATACAACAACAATACCAACCAGCAGATTTTTTCCGACGGTATGCTTCAGACCATCAATTACTCCACGGATATAAATTTCTTCAAGTGGGGCGCTTTTGCACAAGCCAGCAAGTCGTTTTTCAAGAGCAGGTTATCTACTTCATTGGGTATACGGATGGATGCAAACAACTATTCCAAAAGCATGAGTAATCTCCTTGACCAGTTCTCACCCAGGTTTTCAGCCTCCTATGCTTTGACTGATGTCTGGACGGTGAGCATGAATACCGGCCGGTATTTCCAACTACCCGCATACACAACGCTTGGATACAAGAATCTTGCAGGCAATTTCGTGAACAAGGACAACAATCTGAAATACATTTCCTCTGATCATATAATAGCCGGATTACAATATCAGCCAAGAGAAAATATTGTGACCTCCATTGAGGGCTTTTATAAGTATTACAGGAACTATCCTTTCTCCGTAAGGGACTCACTCAGTCTTGCCTCAAAAGGAGCTGATTTTGGAGTTGTTGGCGATGAAGAGGTGACCTCAACCGGCGAAGGCCGCGCTTATGGATTTGAATTACTGAACCGATCGAAATTCGATAAAAAACTCAGGCTGAATATCATTGTAGCCTATACTTTCGTCATCAGCGAATATAAAAATGTACAGGGTCAGTTCCAATCCACCAATTGGGACAACAAGCATATTTTCAACCTCACTGTTTTCAAGGGGTTTGGAAAGAACTGGAGTGCAGGATTCAAGTGGAGATATGTTGGCGGACAGCCATATACACCGTATGACATTGAGACCTCCTCACTGAAAGCTGCCTGGGATGTTACCGGAGGACCTTTACTGGATTTCAACCAGATCAATTCACTGCGACTTGCACCATTCCACCAGCTGGATGCCAGGATCGACAAGCGTTTCTACTTTAAGAAATGGTCGCTCATGGCATATATTGATATCCAGAATGCGTATGGATTCAAGTCGCAGCAGCCCGACTATATTCTGAGGGCCAAAGACGCCAATGGCAACTATCTCGTTGTC
>CAIXHD010000266.1 GCA_903919065.1 uncultured Bacteroidota bacterium | reverse complement strand
GGTTGCTTCAGATTTGGATTTTGTTTTAAGAGGGAAATCTTTAATTCCAATAGGGTTTCCCTTACTTAATATTATGGCACGTTCCATCAGGTTTTTCAGCTCTCTGACATTGCCTGGAAAATCGTACGATTTTAACATTGGAATGACATCCTTATCTATCGGAGAAAATGGCTTGTTAAACTTGGTTGAAAAATCTTCTGCAAAATAAATCAGAAGTGGTTCAATGTCTTCAGGGCGTTCACGAAGGGGGGGTATATGAATATGCAGCGTATTTAAACGGTGAATGAGGTCGAGCCGGAATTTTTTTTCATCAACTAAATGGTCCAATTCATGATTGGTAGCCGAGATTATTCGAAAATCGGTCGCGATCGTATTAGTGTCACCAACTCGGGTAACCTTTTTCTCCTCAATTGCTCTAAGCATTTTAGCCTGAAGGTTTAATGGCATATCGGCAATTTCATCCAGAAAAAGGGTCCCCTGATCGCTTATCTCAAAGAATCCCTTCTTGTCCATTAATGCTCCGGTGAAGGAACCCTTTTTATGTCCAAAGAATTCACTTTCAAGCAATGTGTCAGTAATTGCACTACTGTTGACTGCGCAAAAAATATTGTCCTTACGTTTACTTGCGAAATGTATGATCCGGGCAATATTTTCTTTTCCTGTTCCACTTTCTCCGGTGATCAGCACATTGGTGTCGGGGAACTCGGCTGCTGTCATTGCCTGGTCTAATACTTCCAGGATTCTTGGACTGGCACCGATAAAATGGCGTTCGATCCTGGCCTCCAGATTTTTGGAAATCAATGAATTGCGTTCTTCTACCAATTTAACACGGCGTTGGAGTAAGAGGAACTTTTCTGTGCGTTCTATTGCTATCCTGATATCTATATGGCGGAAAGGTTTGCGCAAATAGTCCATGGCGCCAAGTCTCATAGCTTTAATAACTGTATCCATGTCACCATGACCTGAAACAACAATTACCTTAGTATTGGGGTATTTAACCTTTACATCCTTAAGAATATCCAAACCGTCAACACCCGGTAGTCGGACATCCAAAATCAATAAATCAATCGATTGCTTTTTCAGGATGGCTAATCCCTGGGCACCAGTATGGGCTTCAAACGCCTGAAAACCTGAACTCTCAAGAAATTCAGTCAATTCTTCAGTAAAACGTTTTTCATCATCCAGAATGAGCACTGTCAATTTATTCATGATTCAGGTATGTAGTACTATTATTGATCGATTTTAGTCTTTTTGCCAACATCGGAAGAGTAATTTTGAATTTTGTGCCGATCATGAGATCACTTTCTATTTCGATATTGCCATCAAGTTCTTTAATGATACCGAACGAAATCGAGAGACCAAGCCCGGTGCCCTGGCCAACCCTCTTTGTAGAAAAAAATGGAAGCATTACCCGATGGATATCTTCCTGCTTAATCCCACAACCATTGTCTTCTATTTCCACATAGTTAGCGATTTCATCATGGTAGGTCCGAACTTTTATCGTCTTCTCGAAATCGGAATTTGCTTTCTTCTTTTGGTCCTCAAACGAATCTTTTGCATTGGTCAGAAAATTCAGGATAACCTGTTCAAACCGATAAGTGTTCCCAACTATTGAAGGAATGTCTTTATCCAGGTTTACTAATAAAACTATCCCGTGATGCTTGAATTGCTCCTGAATAAGGGAAACAGCATTTTCAATGCTGTCATTGATATTGAAATTCGTTGCAATATATTCATCCTGATCTCTGGAGAAAGCCCTTACATGATCAATGATCCGGCCTATTCTGGAAATATCTTCAAAAATACTCTCTGACTTTTTCCTCAAATATTTATCCTCTGTCAGACAATCCTGTTGGATTTTTGCAAACATATTCTCTATGCCCAGTGTTATGGACAAAAGTGGCTGATTGATCTCATGGGCCATGGCTGCTGCCATTTCGCCCAAACTCACCATGCGCTCCGTTCGGATAAGCTGTTGTTCGACTTTCTTTCTCTGAGAGATATCACGGATAATCGCCATAAACGCCTTAGGCCTGCCATCACTCTCCTGAATGAGGGTTGTACTAAGCTCGCATATAAACTGAGACTGGTTACTTCGGGTAAGGAGGAATTCGATATCCTGGACTAAGCCTTCCAATCGTGTCCTGTTCAGGATATCTTTCATCTTTTTCAATTCATGTGCAGGGATGAATTGGTAAAAGAGTACCCCGATAAATTCATTCTTGCTTTTAGCGCCGAATAGTTCAAGAATGATGTCGGAAATTTCTGTGATTCTGCCCTTCGTATCCATGATGATGATACCTTCCGGGGATGCATTAAGCAGTGTGCGGTAAAGATTTTCGGACTCTCTTACCATCTTATTGCTGGATGCCAGGTCTTTAACTGTCAGCTCTAGTTTTTCCTTATTGTCGCGTATTTGCTGTTTTTGTCTGTACAATTCAAGGAAGATCTTAACCTTGCTTAGTAGAATGTTACTTCGAAATGGCTTTAAAATAAAGTCAACAGCCCCCGATTTATAGTAATAGTCTAATTCCATTTCATCTTGCGCCTGTCCTGTAATAAAGATGATAGGGACTAATTCCCGCTTTTGGTCATTCTGTATAATTGTGGCAAGCTCTACTCCATCCATTCCCGGCATTCTGATATCTATAAGGGCCAGAGCAATTTCATGACCTTCTATGTTCAATATTGCTTCTAATCCGGAATTTGCAAGTATTAAATTAACATCCAGTGGTTTAAGGATGCTTTCAAACAAAAATAAATTTTCGGGAATATCATCAACCATGAGGATATTTGGTTTTTGCTTCAGTTCCATGCTATTTGTGGCTTTCAACCCAGATTTTACTACCATGTCTTTCCGTGAATTCTTTAGCTATAGAATTGGAATTGCTTTCACGAGCTTCCACTCGTGTCTCTAAATCATTGAGCAATTTTTATTCATGCTAAAATTTCCTGCTTCCCTCAGTGGACCAAAGATATATCTTCAAACAGCATGAAACAAACTATTTGACCAATGGATGATCAGGCCGCCTGCCCTGGTATCACCGGCTCTCCATGGACCGCATCAACCAGCTCCCGCTCCTTCCCACCTTCAGCCTCAGCTGGCGCTTATAACCTCCTCTCCTCCTAAACTCTTAACCTCCTCATCTCTTAACCTCTTAACCCCTCTTCTTTCCATCCAGTTATAAACCGTCGGCAGCACAAACAAAGTAAGCAGGGTGGAGGTTATGAGCCCTCCGATTACCACCGTCGCCAGTGGTCGCTGAACCTCCGAGCCGGGACCGGTATTGAACGCCATCGGGATGAAGCCGAGACTGGCAACAAGGGCTGTCATCAGCACCGGCCGCAGGCGGTTAACTGAACCGCTGATAACGGCTTCCCGCAACTCCATGCCGCGTTTCCGGATGTCGTTGATGTAGGAAACAAGTACAATCCCGTTCAGTACAGCAACGCCGAACAAGGCTATGAAACCTATGCTGGCGGTAACCGACAGGTGCATTCCGCGGATCCACATCAGGAAAACACCCCCCGACATGGCAAACGGCAGATTCAGCAAAATCAGGATCGCGTAGCGGAGCTTGCCGAAATTCAAGTAGAGCAGACCTATGATAATCAGCAAGGAAAGGGGTACAACAAGCATCAGGTGCTTCATGGCGCGCTGTTGGTTTTCAAAGGTTCCGCCGTATTCCATGAAATATCCCGGAGGTATTATTTTAGCCTGATCCAGGGCCGACTGGAGCCCGTTCACGTAGCTCCCCATGTCTATATCCTTAATGTTTATGCCTACAATCAACCTCCGCCAGCCATTTTCGCGCTGAATCTCCCTGGGTCCCTCCTGCGGAATGATCCGGGTAACCCGCTTCAATGGGATAAATTCATCGTTGGGCAGCTGAACCGGTATCTCCATGATCTTTTCAAACCGGTTGCGCAAATCCTCCGGGAACCGCACCACAATATCAAAGCGCCGCTGACCCTCAAAAACCTGTCCTGCGGATTCTCCTCCGATTCCCGCTTCAATAACCGACTGGATGTCATCCACATTCAACCCGAAACTCGCAGCAGCTTCGCGATCAATCTCAATGGTCAGGTAAGGCTGCCCCACAGGCTGCTCAACGAAGAAATTGGCGGTGCCGTTAAGGGTGCCTACCACTTCGGAGATTTTGTCACCCAGATTCTTTAGAATATCCAGATCTTCCCCGTATACTTTGATGGCCAGATCGGATTTTACTCCGCTGGTCAGTTCATCTACCCGCATGGCAATTGGCTGGGTGAAATTGTAGGCCAGCCCGGGTTCTGTTTTCAGGAAAGGCTCTATCAGTGAGATAATACCTTCCTTGGTCATTTTCTTCCGCCACTCCTTAACCGGTTTCAGCACAATCCAGACGTCGGTCTGATGCACACCCATCCAGTCGTTGGCCAGGTCGGATCGCCCGGTTTTCGGCACAACGGTTTGTATTTCAGGAATGTTCTGCATGAGTTTTCCTCCCAGCCAGTTTGCATTCCGGATGGATTCATCCAGTGTTACTGAAGGCATCCTCACCTGTTCAACCAATATGGATCCTTCATCCAGCTCGGGCAAAAATTCCGATCCCAGCCGGGTCATGATAAACAGGGATACCACAAAAAGCAAAACGGCTGTGCCGGTTATGATCAGCCTTTTGTTCAGGTTTCTTTCGAGGAACCTTTCATATTTCGGCTTGAGCCAGTCGATCAGGTAGTTTTTCCGGGGCCTGATCCCCCGTTTGAAAACAATGGCCGACATGGCTGGAACAAATATCAGGACAAGTAACAGCGATCCCAGCACCGCCGCGGCGACCGTTATGGCCATCGGACGGAACAATATTCCCTCCATCCCGCTGAAGGTCATGATCGGAAGATATACCATCAGAATAATCAATACTCCGAAAAAGATAGGCCGGGCAACTTCTTTGGATGAATCCATGATCAGGGCTTCTGTGTTTTCCCCCTCCTTGCGGCCCTGAAGCCGGTGAATGATATTCTCCACCATCACTACCGATCCGTCAACCACCATCCCGAAATCGATGGCTCCCAAACTCATGAGGTTGGCTGCCAGCCCGAATTCTTTCATCCCGATGAACGCGAATAGCATAGAAAACGGGATGACCAGTGCAACGAGCAGTGCACCTGTTATTTCGCCCAGCAGCAGCAGCAGAATGGCAATAACCAGAAATCCTCCCTCGATCAGGTTTGTGGTTATGGTATGCGTGGTGCGGTCGATCAGGTCCGATTGATCGTAGAATTTCCTGATTTCAACTCCTTCCGGCAAGCTTTTATTGATCGTTTCGATTCTGGATTTTATGTCGGAAATAACATCGCGTCCATTGCCGCCGCGGAGCATCATCACTATGCCGGTGACCACTTCCCCCTTGCCGTCCTGGGTTACTCCTCCCTGCCGGATCTGTCTGCCGGTTTCCACCGTGGCGATATCGCGGATAAAAATGGGCTTGTTGTTCAGATGAGTAACAATGATGTTCCGGATGTCATCTGCACTGGTGATCTGGCCGAATCCCCGGATGATGTACTGCTCCCTGTTATGCTCCAAAAAACTGCCGCCGGAAACACTGTTGTTGCTGTTGATGGCATTGATCACATCATCGAGGCTGATCCGGTAGCTTCTCAGCTTTCCCGGCACAATGATCACATCAAATTGCCTGACAAATCCCCCGAACGAGTTGATCTCCGTAACCCCTTGAACTGTTTTTAGCTGAGGGGCAATCTGCCAGTCCTGTATTTCCCGGAGTTCAGTCAGTGAATAGTTTTCCCCGTGAACCACATACTGGTATATCTCACCTAACGCGGTAGATATGGGGCCCAGCTGCGGAGAGGATACTCCCTGCGGCAGTTCACTGCTGATCGACTGCAGGCGCTGGCTGACCATCTGGCGCGCAAAATAAATATCGGTGTCTTCATCAAATTCGATGGTAACTGCCGATAGGGCGAATTGCGAAACCGAGCGAACTTCTTTCACTCCGGGCAAACCGTTCATAGCTGTCTCAATCGGGTAGCTGACGAGTTTTTCAACATCATACGGCGAGTAGCGGCCGGCTTTGGTGATCACCAATACCTGCACCGGTGTTACATCTGGCAGTGAATTGATCGGCAATTGCTTCAGTGCGTTGATTCCTGCAAATGCCATCAGAACAACCAGGCTCAGCGCAACGAATTTTTGCCGGATACTGAATTCTATGATCTTATTGAGCATAATTTTTTTTCTGGCGGATTATTCTTCGGATATCAATTTAAATCTCGACAGGGCTTTCAGGCTGAAAACCTGGCCGGTAGCAACCTGATCTCCCGCTTTAAGCCCGTTGGTAACCACCGCAAATCCATTAACAATCTCTTTAATGGATAATTTCCTCATCTCAAAGGTGTTGTCAGCCACCCGTATGAATACCACCGGATCATTGCCGTCATAGGTAACCGCATCCATGGTTACGGTGATTATTTCAATCGGACTGGTCGTGGTTATCTCGACCCTTACATTGTCGCCCGGTTTAAGGAGTCCGGTTTTTTGCGACATGAGTATGTTGATCACTACCGACCGGTTGGTTTCATCCAGACCGGGATTGATGGTGGAAACAACCGCCCTGAGAGGTTCTTCATTCAGCAGCCTGTGATGAATGCTGATGGAATCGCCGGGATTAACCAGGGTTCCGTCCTCGGGCGACAGGTATGCCTTTACCAGTACCTGATCGAGGCTGATCACGGTTGCCAGGGTTTCATTTCCTGCAACGGCCTGGCCAAGTTCAACTTTATGGGAATCAATGACTCCGCTGATCGGTGAGTGAATCTTGAGCCTTGGATTGATCCGGTCGGTGCTCCTTAATGCATCGATTTCAATATCGCTGACGCCCACCGTTTTAAGCTTTGCATAAGCAGCATTCTGCGATGCCTGGGCACGTATGTGGTCGGCCCGCACTTTTTCCAGCTCAGCTTCCGGATTTATTTTCTTCTCAACCAGCTTTTCCATTCGCTGAAGTTGATTGGTTTGAAGATCCACCTCCGCCAGTGCCTGAAGATAGTCGGCCACCAGGGTACCGAATGTCAGGCTTTCGAGTTCCAGAACCACCTGTCCCTTTCTTACTTTTTCACCCTCCTGGACCGGCAGGTTTAAAATCCTGCCGTCAACGGGGGCACTGATTATGCCGATATGATTGGGTGCCGGATTTACCGTTCCCGGGGCTGCCAGTTTATATTGCTTTAATTGGGCGGATATGGTCTGCACTGGTATGGTCAGCTCTTTAGCTTCCTGGGGGGTGAGCTTTACAATGATTGTTGCAGTACCCTGAGTGGCAGCTACCGATGGGGGAACATCCGTGGTGATCTGGTCAGCTGACTTCCTGTCTTTTCTCTTGCAACTGATGGAGGCAGTTCCGGCCATCATGCCCAGAATCAGTAGTCCTGGTATTAGTTTATTGATTATCATGTTAGTATACTAGTTCTTTGTTAACATATTGTTCCAATTCAATCAGCCTCAGGTAATAATCTCTCAAAGCACTCAAATACTTTTCCTGGCTGGATAAATAGAGCTGCTGGGCTTCAATCATTTTCAGGAGATCAATCTGCCCGAGCCGATATGCCTCCTGGGTGAGAGCCAGAAGCTTCTCTGATTTATTTTTCAATTGGGTTTGATATAACTGAATGGTAATCTGACTATTGTCGTAGCTGTGCCAGGCCAGCTCAATTTTTTCCTTGATATTCAGTTCTATTGATTTCTGATCCCACAGCCGTTCATTATAGATGGATTTTGCCTGTTCAACACGCCCTTTCTCATTGAACATTCCCCAAACAGGAATGGTGAGGCCGGTTTCAAATCCACGAAAATGATACCCGGTTCCGAAATCCTGTGCGAGATAACCCAGCCTGACTGACGGCAGAAAGCCTGATTTTGCTTCTTTTATGGCAAAATCAGAAGCTGCCAGCAGTGCTTTCGCTGATTTGTACAATGGCTGATCCTCCAGTGTATATAATGCGATTTCCTGCTCGATAAGTTCATCATGGGTAAACAGCGTGTCAGCAAACTGGATGTCATACCTTTGTTCGTCGGGATTCATCCCGATGAAGCTGAAAAGGCGATACCGGGCTTCGTGAAACGACCTATTAGCTTCATATTGCTGGTTTTCTGCATGCACCAGCCGGATTTCAGAAGAGAGCTGGTCCATATAAAAGCCTACACCGCTTTCAACCCTCATTTTCACGGCATCATCAAGTTCTTTCGACAGCCGGTAGGTTTCCGCCCTTAATTCCCTGATGGATTCACAAAATAGGATTTCTGTGTACCTGGTCTTAACTCCGACTGAAACCTCTTTCCGAAGAGCTTCGAGTTCCCTTGCCACGGCATCCTTCTCATGAAATACTTTTTTCAGCCGGTAGAACGAGGTAAGCGGAAAATCAAATTCCTGCTGTACCGCCAGCCGCTGCTCTGTATAGGGCTCGGGCGAAATGGCTGATAATCCTTCCCGGGCAAAACTGATTTCAGGATTGCTTAATCCGATTCCGGTTTTCCATTCGGCTGACTTGCCCTGCAGCCGTGCTTCCAGTTTCCTGATCTGCGGATTCTTGTCCAAAGCCATTGATACCGCTTCGGACAGGGTAAGCTTTGGACCGTCATCCTGTGCCCGTATGTTGCCCGGATTTACCAGCATCAGCATCAGCATCAGCGCCAATCCTCCAAGTGATCTTTGGTATCCCATATTCATTGTCTTTCTGTACATGCTTTCTTTTTCTGGATATTCATGGTTGCTATTGGTCTCTCTTCCTCATAACATCATCTCTTTCAGTCTCTCAACCATTCTTCTGCTACCCACATAAAACGGGCAGTGCTGGTGAAGGGAATCAGGTTTCAGGTCGAGTATGCGGTTGAATCCATTGGATGCCTTCCCTCCGGACTGCTCTGCAATAAAAGCGATCGGATTGAATTCATATGCCAGCCGGAGTTTGCCCGTGAATAATGAATTCATTCAGGGTGATGATGGAGAATCTATTCATGGATAGTTTTTCTTAAAGTTGGCAACTTTTACCAACTTTTCCTATTGTTGGCAACTTTAAATCACCATGATTGTGCACAAATTTGGCGGGGTATTCTCAAAACCCCGGAAGCTGTCAGGCAGATGCTCAGCATTCTGCAAGCGGGGTCCCTTGCCCGCAGTAGTTGTGGTTTAATCAAAAATATTTCTCGCTTATCCCTTTTGTGAAACTTTTTCTTGATTAGGTTCATTGGTTAAATGAGCATTTTTACGATCAAGAATATATAAATCATTCAATTCAGACATTGTGTACGGACGATACCGTTTTAAGGTATTTAAGGTCTGCAAT
>CAIXHD010000265.1 GCA_903919065.1 uncultured Bacteroidota bacterium | reverse complement strand
GAATTGCCTTGATTCCCCATCTGTGTGGCAACCTTATTACTGGCTGCAAGCCTGGTCAAAAGCCGCGATTCATATACGGAGTGGGTAAGGGGCTTCTGACAATAAACATGTTTCCCCATCGATAAGGCAGCAGCAGCAATTCCGGCATGACTATGGTCGGCTGTTGCAACCATCACTCCATCAATGGAACTACCCATCTCATCAAACATTTTCCTCCAATCCCAATACTTTTTCGCTTTCGGGAATTCAGTAAAACACTTGTCCGCATATTTCCAGTCCACATCGCATAATCCAACAATATTCTCGGTCGACATGCCGACAAGGTTGGGATGACCTTTGCCGCCAATACCGATACCGGCAATATTGAGCTTGTCGCTGGGTGCCTTATGTCCCAATCCACTAACCGTATTACTCGGAATAACTGAAATTCCTGCTGCTGCAATGGAGGTGTTCCTTAAAAAACTGCGGCGTGAAAGATTTTTTGAAGCCATGGTTCGGGAGTTATCGGGTTAAAGTTCTTTCATCTTGATGTTGCGGTACCATACCTTGGTCCCGTGATTTTGCAGGGAAATATAACCTTCATCGAATTTTCCCCAATCCGGAAAACTCAACCATTTTCCACTGTTGCGAAGCTTCATCCACTCGTCACTTTTCTTGACATAATGAACAACCACTTCTCCATTTAATATTTGCGTGACATCGTTGCCATTTACCACAAGAAGCAGATGATTCCATTCACCTAATGGTTTATATGGCTTTGCCATTGGAGGGTACATGGCGTAATTCGCGCCGTTGATCTGCCAGTCTTCCAGCTTGTCAGGCCAGTTTTCGTGATCAATCACCTGAAATTCCGGACCCGTTTCATAAGGGAATTTATATTTCGGATCTTCAGAAATCTGGTAAATAATGCCGCTATTGGCTCCCTTCGTTAGTTTATAATCAACACTGAAGGCAAAATTGCGGTACTTGCGGCTTGTTATGATATCCTGATCCTCACCCCCGCCTTTACTGGTCATGGTAAATGCGCCATCTTCAATGATCCAGCATGCGGGAAAAACTTTCATATTATAACCGTGCCAGCCATCCGTGGTCTTTCCATCAAACAGAATCTTCCATCCTTGATTTTTTTCCTTGTCAACCAGTGTATTAGGTTTAGCTTTCTGGTCAATCTGCTGGTATAGGTTCAAAGCATCCTTGCCGGATTGGGCTAAACCTGGTAATGCCAATAAAGCCATCATGCCAAGCGAAACCACAAACATTAGTTTTTTCATTTTTGCGACTTTTTACTGAATGGATTTGCGAATGAAAAATAGTTGTAATTTTCCTTTCCTCAACCAGCAATATGAAAAGTCTTATCCATTTTCACACGATTTTTGCATTCGTAACGATACTCGCCAGTTGTTCAACCCCAAAGCTTAATTACCAGGTCTCAGTAACCTTTGGAAAAGCATATGCCTATTCACCCCACAGTAATGAAATTCTGGATTGGAGCGGCAATGTTAAAGTGGAAGGCGGCAAGCTTGATTCAATTTTTAAGTTGACATACGGTATTACTGATTGGGCAAAGGGATACGGAGGCTGCTCCCGTGAATATTCAAGAAGGCTCGATAAACCGGAATGGGCTACCGATATAAAGCCGGGTTCAGGAAGGGGACTCGAGGGTGTCCGCTTTTTTGTCCAGGGTGATCCGGCATCAGTAATATCAATCGAAACGAAAGCAGGCCTGGCTAAGTTTAAACTTGGCGATTTGCTCGATAAGGAATATCTGGAATTTCCAGTAGGAGGATATTATTCATTCCAACCAATATCTGTTTTCCTGGGCCCGGATGCCCGCCCACGAATGAGCAAAAAGGCTTATGCCCGTAAACTTGCATCAGAAAACAGAACTGGAACAATGCTTATTCCTGATGATTTCTCAGGCTCGAAATCAAATTTCATGAGCGCCTGGTGTGCTTCGATTGGACCAAAGAAATCTGCGAAGGCTGAGTTTTTAACAGAAAACTTTAATGCCGGATTGATCCGCGAGGTACCTGTAAAAATCCAACTGATGGCTGCTATGTCTCAAAAACCAGGTGGTGAATTTGAAACCACTTCCGGATGGATGGAGCTGGAGGTTATGATTGGAGATTATTCTCAAAAAATCAGACACTTTCTAACCTATTTCCGGCAGGCGGAAAAACTTTTTGATATAAATATAAAGGTTCCGTCAACTGCCTTCAATCCGAAAAAGAATTCAATTAGGATATCCAATGGTGATGATGCTAAAACTTTAATGGTTCACCGTGTTTATATCAATGAACCTCAAGCATCCCATGGAGAAAATAATTTAAGGCTGCCTCCATTACCTTCCGTTCCGAATTTTTGGGTGGGATACGACCTGAATACCATGACCACTCAGAATGGGGAGGTTGATACCCTGATAAACCGGATGGCAGCTCAGCAAATGGGTAATTATGTGCTCTTTCGAATCGAGGAGACTAACACCGTTTCTCTTGACGATTTCAGTAGATGGGGGCGAATGATACAGCAAAATAATTTTAAGGCTGGCACAACTTTGGGAGGCGATGTGTCCGGAATATTGTCCACCACTATTGGAAGTAACTTCCTCGGTATTCATCAGCATGAATCCAGTAACCTGATTTATGGTTGGGGCGATTCGGAACCTAAGGCATCAAGAATCAACCGTACCCTGCCTGATTGCGAAGCCGCGTACACCACCAGGATGAAAACCATTAAAATGCTTGGGCAGGCCTTACCAATGTGTAACCTCGATTATAAATCAGGAGTAGGTTTTATCTCGAGCGAATTTCCTACCGGGCATTCTACTCTGATGATGGCCTCAAACCGTGGTGGGTCTTATCTGTATAACAAGCCTTTCTGGGGAGTACATCTGGCTAATCATGTAATGAGAATGCCCGATGATGAGAGTACCCTGCGACGAAATTTTCTCTTTTTATGGCAGTCCTGGTTATATGGCGCCCGCCTGATTTATGATGAAGAAAGTGCTCTTTATGGCATCCATTCAACTTCTTATTCATATTCTGATCCGATGAGCTTTACTCGCCGAAAGCAGATGCAGGAGCTTTATCATTATGGTTCGGCAATTCAATTAGGAAACGAAGAGGTAAAAACAGCCTACCTGCTCGGAAAATATGATTGTTTGGTTGGGGGCGTTCAGTCATCACCCGAAATGGAGCCAACCAAGGTGTGGGGTATGTTCGGCCCGGAAACAGATTCCTGGAGTTTCGATACCCCCGAACGTGGATGGGAGTTGCTGAATATATTTATGCCGGGAGTATGGCTGTATCCGGTTAAGCAGGATAATTCAAAGATCAGGATGTTTTTATCAGCTTCACCTAATGGGCAAACAGACTTGGTGACCATCGACGGTGATATTGAAAAACTGAAAAAATATAAGCTTCTGATTCTTCCCGGTTGGAATACCATGACGGATGAGAATTATCAGAAATTAATCGAATATGTAGGGAATGGCGGACACCTGGTCATCGCGGCAACTCAATGCACAAACCATGTAACCCGCGATTTTCTCTTGGACAAAAAGGATTTCAATTTCTATAATCAGGGAGACCTTTCCGGCTTATGCGGATTAAAAGTTGGCAGCCTTATCGCTCCGGTTCAATCAATAAAATGGAAAAATGGCAAAACTTGCACTGCAAAAGGGTTACCCGGACTGGAGGCAGAAGTTATGCCTGGTGCCTCGGTTTTGGCCGAAAGTGAAACCGGAAAGCCTGTCCTTGTTGAGAATTTTATCGGTGCCGGTAAAGTATGGACCCTTGTCGCCGGAGAATATTGGGGAACGGAAGCACTCGACAACTTCCGTAAACAACTGGGTGACACACTTGTCGCTCTACATAAAGATAGTATCTGTTTGTCCGGTGATTCCTTTGAGGTCGATTCCCATATTTACAACCTTCCTAACAGTCAAAAACGGATCGTCCTTCTAAATACAGATTGGACGATTGCCGGCAATACAAAAAACCTCGTTGTACATGTTCCGGGGTTTAATCTCCCGGTTTCGGTTCGCGAAGGTACTCTGGAGAATATATTGATGGATAAGAATATCGTCCTGAATTTTACTCTTCCAGGTAGTGGCGCGCGAATTATTACTTCAAATGATAGTCAGATAAGCCTGAGCCTGAGCGGAACTGGCAAACAGGAATTCAAACTGCTTACCGGTAAATCGATAAAATTAAGCAACGTCGATAGCCGGGTTCAATTAAATAAAAATATTCTTGCCATAGATTTTGGAGAACACTGGGAAGAGAAGATCATTGAGATTAGATTTGTAGAATAGACAACAATAAATTGCATCAGCAATTAAAACCCTGAACGGAATGAAAAGAATAGCCGCCTTTATCGGACAATTTATGCTTGCTTTTCTGTTTACTATGCAGATAGCTTCAGCGCAACAGACAAAACCAACCTTGTATTTGCCTGGTTTTGGACAGGGAATCAGTGGTGTTGATTTTAACTACCGATCACCTCTCCCTCAGAGTGAAGATGCCTACATCCTCAGAAATTCATTTGAGAATCCTGAGATGAACTGGAAAACCGCCCCAGTCAATCAACCGGTTTCTTCCGGACAGGTTGCATTTGTTTTTATGGCAGCTATGTCTACCGATAAAACCGATCTTGGTTTTACCCTGAAAGTTAATAACGACGAGGAATTCAGATTTACCAATAATGAAGAGAAAACATGGTCCGTCAAAGGATCTCAGGGCGGATTGCTGACTTTTTATCAATCGAAAAATATTTATGGTGTTGAGATCAATGGATTCATGATTTTAACTCTTCCCGCCGACAAGCTAAAGCAAAAGGAGCCTGTCGATATCAAGGTTAAATTGTTGCCGACTTCTAAAAGCGCCTGGATAATTATTTTTAAGAAGTCCCTTCAATCCGGCAACACGCTCAGCAATACTTCAATCCTGGCAAAGGAAAATGGTGTTCTCAGTCAGCAGGTGAGAATTTCCCAGATTCAGTTTCGAGAACCTTGCGGGATTACTTTTTCGTATGGAGGAAAAGAATTGCTGACCGGCAAGACAAAAATCGGCTTCAACCAGTTCTTTGTGCCGGTTCCTTCGGTTAAAGCACCAAAAAAGATTGAAATCGCCCTGAAATACGATACCGGATTAAACGAGAAAGTGACCGGTACCCAGCTGCCGACTAAAAAGTGGGAGGTATACCTGATCCAGCATTCACATACGGATATAGGATATACCCGGCCACAATCGGAGATTCTTGCTGAACATCTTCGCTATATCGATTATGCCCTTGACTATTGCGACCAGACTGATAACATGCCGGATGATGCAAAATTCCGCTGGACATGCGAATCGACGTGGGTGGTAAGGGAATATCTGAGAACACGTCCGAAAACTCAGATCGAGCGATTCAAAAAACGTATCGGCGAGGGTAGGATAGAGGTCACAGGAATGTATTTCAACATGGCTGAAATTGCAGATGAAAATATCATGTTCGATTATTTTCAGCCATTAAAGGAAATAAAGGATCAGGGAATTACAGTGAAAACAACCATGCAAAATGATGTTAATGGCGTCGCATGGTGCCTGCCGGATTATTTGAAGAATACCAGCGTAAAGTATCTTACTCTTGGAATTAATGAAACCCGTTCAATTCTGCCATTTTTCGTGCCTACCTGCTTCTGGTGGGAATCCCCGTCAGGTTCCAGGCTGCTGGCTTATCGCAGTGATCATTATATGACAGGAAATAATTTCGGGTTGCCGGATGCCAATAATTTTGATCCGAATAAAATATTCCAGTACCTGAAAAATCTGGAAGACAAAGGATATCCTTTTGATCGTGTTGCAGCTCAGTTTTCAGGATACCTGACGGATAATTCACCTCCGTCAACCGGAGCCTGCGAAATCATCAAATCATGGAACGAAAAGTATGAATCGCCAAAACTCCGGCTGGCAACCGCTTCGGAGTTCTTTGAATATGTTGAAAAGAACTATTCGGAGACGTTACCGGTATATCGTAATGCATGGCTGGATTGGTGGACAGATGGATTTGGATCCACCTCACGCGAAACAGCTAAGGTGCGCAAAACACAAAATCTTAAGCAGGTCGACGAAGGCCTGTTTGCCATGGTTTCCATGCTCGGTGGTGATTTATCAGCTGATCTGAAAAGCAAAATTGAACACATAAGCGAAAATGCTCTCTTTTTCGATGAACATACCGTCGGCGCTGATGAAAGTATCGATCGGCCTTATTCTGAAAATACCACGGAACAGTGGCTTCAAAAAGGAGCATATGCATGGGAGGCACTTAAAAAAGTTACCCTCCTCAATGAAGATGCCCTTGGACGTATCCAGACCTATCTGAAGAAAGCGAACTTTCCCGTGATCTATGTTATGAACTCCATGGGTTGGAACCGTTCAGGTATAGTTGAACTTTTTGTTGATAATCAGATTATTCCGCCAAGGAAACAATTCAAAATCATCGATCTGGCAACAAACCGTGAAATCCAGGTGCAGCTGGTACGAAGCCGGAGTGAGGGTTCTTATTGGGCCATGAAGGTCGACGATGTTCCTGCCTTAGGCTGGAAAGCATTTAAAGTGGAATCCGGCAACCAGAATACGATGCCTGATAAACAGAATTCGCAATTAAAAACGATGGAAAACCAGTTCTATCGAATCAGTTTCGATATTGCTACGGGTGCGGTCAGTAGCTTGTTTGATAAGGGATTAAATAAAGAACTCATTGATAAGGATAATCCTTGGAAAATTGGTCAGCTCGTTCATGAAACCCTGGCCGACAGAAATAACATGAAGGAAACTGCTCACACTTCGGTAACAAATGTGGTAATGGAAGAAGGTGCTAAAGGTGATTTATGGCAGAGTGTAAAATTCTCCGCTGATCTCGATGGCTTTGAGAAAGGCACTGCTAAAGCTCCCAAAGGACTGGAGTGGGAGGTGCGTTTATACGACCAAACAAAATTGATTGAGTTTCATTACCTGGGTCGAAAGGAAATATTGACCAGTCCTGAAGGTCTGTATGTTACTTTCCCTTTCAGCCTTCCGGGATCGAGAATTGTATTCGAAACTATTGGCGGTTCATTAACCCAGGGAAAACAGTTGCCGGGTTCCTCAACGGATTGGAATGTGGCACAGAATTATGTATCGGTGAAAAGTGCTGATGGACAGATCATTCTGGTTAGTGATGAAATTCCCCTCTGGCAATTTGGTGGTTTCAATCTGGGTAAATTCGATAGATATCAGGCCCCCTGCAAACCATGGCTCTATTCCTGGGTGATGAATAACTACTGGTTCACCAATTTCAGGGCTTATCAGGAAGGCGGGTTCCACTGGACCTATCAAATGACCACCACAAAGGATACAACTGAAACTTCGGCAGCTCAATTTGCCCGGGGTGTGCGTAATCCTTTCCCCACCCGGACATTCCCGGCTGGCAATAACGAGCTCGTTTCACCGATATTCCAGACACTGAAAATCGATGGAGCAAAGAGTATCATGCTGGTGAATTCAAGACCATCACCAACGAAGCCAGGTAGCGTTCTTCTGCACTTCAGGGAGCTCGACGGGGTAGCTGGTTCAGTTACTGTAACCTCAGTAATTAACGGACGTCCTATCCGTAGAATTTTCGAAGTCAATATAATTGGCGAGGAAATTGGTCAGTCTCTGAATTCTCTGAATATGAAGCCGTTTGAAAGTAAATTTATTCAGATAGATTACTGAACCCATTCATACACATACAACCATTCCATGTGATAAGATCTGCCGCTTGCCATTTCAACAACCATCTTTGCTTTCTGATGATTCGGATCGCTGTCTGGTGCAGTCATCCTTATTGTTGCTGTCTTTGGCCCATCTCTATAGCCCCCTGTTGGAAGCCAGACATAAGAATCAACATAATAAACAGGTTTTGAAATCCAGATACCATTTCCGACATTCCCCTTTGATTCGTAAGTTAACGTATAATCCGTATCAGGGTAAATAATATCCGGCATCTGAGACCAGGTATAAGTAATACTTACGGTTGAATTACTGAGATAGTACCATTCCGATCTGGTTACACTCATTTCCTGCCCGGAATAGGTGTAAACATCACCATTCCAAGGATAGCTTATATTGAACGGGAATTGGCTGAATTGTATGCGGGTCTCATCTCCTGATGGTATCACTCCCCAGAATTCAGAAGAGGTTAGTTCCCAATGACTTTTTACAACTTCCGGTGGGTCTTCATAAGGGCCACAGGAATTAGTGAGTGGGAGCAATAATAAGGACCCCAACAGCAAAATAAATAGTGATTTTTTCATTGTTTTGGTTATTAGGTGGTTAATCCTTCCCTAATTTACAAAACAATTTTAATACCCACAAAATTTGTTGGTAACACTTTAAGACTCCAGCCTCAGAATTCTGAATTGGTCTTCGAATCTCTAAACTCTTACTTCTTTACAAAATTGCCCGTCTGGTAATCCTCAAAAGCCTGATAAAGCTCTTCCTTGGTGGTCATTACGATTGGTCCTCTCCAGGCTATCTCTTCATGCAAGGGCTTTCCGTCGAGAAACAGAAAACGGGCACCTGCTTTGCTGGCAGCAACGAAAACCTGGTCACCGGTAACGAGTTTTACAAGTGTTCCAGCCTCTACTGCATGTGCCTTTTGTATATCGAAAAAGGCTGCCCCTTCAAAAACATAAGCAAATACAGTGTGCTCAGGGTTAACATCAAAAACTTGCTCAACCCCTGCAGGAACTGTCATGTCCATAAACCGGGGCTTAACAACGATATCTTTAACCGGACCAGTATATTCTCCGAATTTTCCTGCAGCCAGCCTTATATGAATGTTTTTCCAGTCGAATTCCGGAATCAGGTGCGAAGGAACATCCTGGTACCTGGGTTTCATCATTTTATGAGAAGCCGGAAGATTAACCCATAATTGAAATCCACTCATCACCCCATTAAATTTACGAGGCATCTCCTGATGAAGTATGCCGCCACCAGCTGTCATCCACTGAATATCACCAGATTTAATGAGGCCCTTGTTCCCCATGCTGTCCTCATGTTCAACCTCGCCCGAAAGCATATAAGTGACTGTTTCGATTCCACGGTGGGGATGCCATGGAAATCCTGCCATATAATCTTCTGAATTATCTGACCCAAAATGGTCCAGCATCAGGAAAGGATCTAACCACCCTTTTCGCGGATAACCGAAAACCCGTTGCAGTTTCACTCCGGCCCCTTCTAAAACCGGTGTGCTTCCAAGTGTGCTCTCAATTTTTCTGATCATGGCAACATCGTTTAAATCATACAGAAAGTTATAAAACTATTCGGATTCCTTCAACGACTCTTTGATCAATTCAAAAGTTCTTTCAATATCATTGTCAAGGCCAACCGAAAAACGAATCAAACCTTCGGATAATCCCATTTCTAACTGAATATCATCCGGAATCTCAGAGGAGGTACTTTTCCCGGAATTACTGAACAACGTTTTAAAATAACCGAGACTGACAGCCAGATAGCCAACCCCTTTCATCTCCATCGCTTCCATAACCTTACTTGCCTTTTCTGCTGTACCCAGATCGATAGCAATCATTCCGCCAAATCCGAATCCGGGATTCATCATGGATTTCAATAGCTCGTGACCCGGATGCTCGGGTACACCAGGATAATTGAAATTCAAGCCGATCGTTTTAAATTTTTCTGCCAGATATTGAGCATTGTAACTATGCTGTTTCATCCGGATATGAAGGGTATGAAGATTCTTAAGGATCGAAGAGGATCGCATCGGGTCAAGAACCGGTCCTAACAGCATTGCAGTGCCATTGTTGACATCAATCAGTGAACTGATATATTCAGCTGTGGAACAGATGGCTCCTGCCACACAATCATTCTTGCCATTGATGAACTTGGTCATGCTGTAAACTGTAATATCTGCACCCTGGCGGCACGGCGATACAATCATTGGAGAAAAAGTATTGTCGACAATTAATTTCGCGCCGTTCTCATGTGCAATTTTCGACAAGGCAGGTATATCCGATATCTGTAACATCGGATTGGTCATGGTTTCGGTGTAAACCAATTTTGTATTAGGCCTGATGGCTTTTCTTACTGCATCGAGGTTGGTGATATTGACAAACGTAACCTCAATGTTGAATTTTTTGATCCAGTTGCTGAGGAAAGCAAATGTCCCTCCATATGAGGTAACACTGGCAACAATATGATCACCGGTTATTATTCCATGCAACAGTGCACAGGTAATGGCACTCATACCGGAAGCGGTTACCCATGCAGCTTCTGTGCCTTCCATTGCCGCAAGCGCATCCGACAGATATTTATTGCTCGGGTTCCAGTGACGGGAATAAAGAAAACACCCCTGGTTGTCTCCATGGAAGGTGTCGGCCATCGTTTTGGCCTGCATGAAAGTAAAAGTCGCACTGTCTGTGATCGATGGATTTACGTCGCCGTATTCGCCAAATTGCAGAAGATCTTGTATTTTGGATGCCGGATCAAAAGAATTCATAAATTTTGTATGATGGGTTATTTAATTCCCCAAAATACGAAATTCTGATGACTAAAATCCTGCGAGTACGATTGAAGTAATGGCTTCAAGAACGACCGGAACCCGGAGCGCAATGCAGGTGTCATGCCTTCCGCCAATTAGCAGCTCTTCCACTTTTCCGCTTTCCAGATTCATGGTCTGCTGTGGTTGAGATGTGCTGGAAGTTGGCTTAACCGAAACCCTGAAAACCAGATCATTACCATTGGTTAATCCTCCATTGATACCACCGGCATAGTTAGTATCAGTCTTTCCTTCAATCGATATAATGCGATCGTTGTGTTCACTCCCTCTCATCCTTGCAGCACTGAATCCACTTCCGAATTCAATTCCTTTAATGGCCGGAATGGCAAAAGCAGCATGCGCAAGCATCGATTCCACAGAATCAAAAAATGGTTCGCCAAGCCCTGTCGGCATAGGCGAAGCAACACATTCAATGATCCCTCCGATGGAATCTTTTTCCTCAATGGCTTTAGCAATGGCTGCTTCAATGTCTGGGTTGCCGCCGGCTTCTATAAGGCGGGCTGATACCTGAATCGATCCGATCATCTTTTTCGCAACAACTCCAGCCGCAACCAGCGCAAGCGTTAGCCTGCCGCTGAAATGCCCGCCTCCGCGATGATCATTGAATCCGTTAAACTTCATCATCGCCACCCAATCGGCATGACCGGGTCTTGGCTGCTTCCTGAGGTGATCATAATCCCCTGATTTTGTATTTTGATTTTCAAATACTATCGTTAATGGGGCACCCGTCGTAAACCCATTGAACCATCCTGAAACTATTCTTGGCTGATCGGATTCCACGCGTGGTGTGGTTCCCTTACCCCCTGGTTGCCTCCGACGGATATCTTCCATAAAATCCTCCTCGGAAAGTGGAATGCCTGGTTTGCATCCATCAATGGTGATCCCGAGCAGGGTTCCATGGGATTCTCCGAAAATGCTGACTCTGAAATTCTTGCCAAAACTATTCATCGATTCTTCCTCCAACGGATTTAATATCCTGATAAAATTCAGGATATGATTTTGCTACACACTCTGCTCCGGATATTTTGACAGGAGTCCGCGAAATCATTGCTACAGTTGCAGCAGCCATAGCAATACGATGGTCTCCATGTGAATCCACCTCCCCATTTTTCATCAGCGATGGTCCAGCAACGTAAAGGTTGCCTCCTTCAATTCGGATGGATACTCCTATCTTATAAAATTCTTCCTGTAAAACTTTAGCACGGTTACTCTCTTTATGGACTAACCGACCAACCCCCTCAATTCGGCTTACCCCGTTACAATGCGCAGCAAGCGCAACCAGCGGGGGAAATAGGTCTGGACAATTCGTGGCATCAAAATCAAAAGCCCTTAATTCATTGCGGCCTACGGTGAGCTTATTATCTCCAATCTCAACTCTGGCCCCGGCAAATCCCAGGGCTTTCAATATTTGCCTGTCGGCTTGCAATGAATCAGCCTGAAGGCCGGTAACCGTAATTTCACCTCCCAAAGCACCAGCAACCAGCAGAAAGGAAGCTCCGCTCCAGTCCCCCTCAATGGTTAACTCTGCAGGCCGGTATTTCTGCTTTCCTGGAATTTTGAATAATTCGTAATTCCGATGCTCGATATTAATGCCAAATTGTTTTAATATGTTGATAGTCATATCAATATAAGGAAGACTCTGGAGGTTGGTGACCTTGATTTCCGAATCGCCTTTTACAACAGGCAAAGCCATCAGCATGCCGGTAAGCAATTGGGAAGATATTGAACCATCTATCACGGCTTTACCGCTTTTTAACGGACCCTTTATCCAGACTGGCAGATATCCGTCCTGCGATTGACAGCGACAGCCTACCTGATTTAATGCCTCAATGATCATCTGAACCGGGCGTTTAAGCAATGACCCCGTGCCGTTCATAAGCATGGTCTGGTCAGCCAAAGCTGCGATCGGAGAAAACATGCGCAAACTTAAACCAGCTTCACCACAATTCAGCTTCTGGCTGATCGGGTTAAATCCTCCTTTAACAACCAAACGATCCCCCAGGTCTTCAACCTGAGCGCCCAGCTGCCGAATAATCCCGATAGCTGCTTCAGCATCATCACTTCGCGACGGATTGTGGATAGTAGTGGTTCCTTTAACCATTAAAGCACCTGCTAATGCCCGCTGTGCATAACTCTTCGATGGCGGTGCTTCCACAACACCCGAGACCTTGGATCGCTGAACCGTTATTTGCATAATCTTACCTTAATCCCTCGAATTTAATCAATCCTCAACACATCAACACATCATCAAATCATCATATCATTATTCGTCGTTCATTATCTTCGTCTGGGTATTGATAGACTCCTGGTGGATCGCCATAAATAGCTTGCGGATGAACTCCTCAGAAAATCCTTTTTTCTCACCAACTGCCAGATATTTTGATATGATCTGATCCCAGCGTGCTGGCTGCAGAATTGTGACTCCGTTTTCTTTCTTGCATTGCCCGATGCCTGCTGCAACTTTCATCCTGTCCTCAAGAATATTCATCAACTCCTGATCAAGTCGGTCAATCTCACATCGGAGCGCTTCAAGCTGATGCTGAAAATTACTGCCAGGGTCGGTTTTTCTGAGTATCAGTTGTCCAAGTAATTGCCCGAGTTCCTCCGGAGTTATTTGTTGTTTGGCATCTGACCAGGCATTGTCCGGATCGGGATGCGTTTCAATCATCAACCCGTCAAAGTTCAGGTCCATCGCCTTCTGCGATACTTCAAGCAATAAGTTCCGGCGACCGGAAATATGACTCGGATCACAAATTAAAGGTAAATCAGGCCTGATTCTTTTTAGCTCGATGGGTATCTGCCAATTGGGTGAATTTCGGTAACGCGTTTCCGAAAAACTTGAAAAACCCCGGTGGACAGCAGCTATCCTTTTTATTCCAACTTTTTGCAAGCGTTCAATGGATCCAATCCATAAATCCACATCCGGATTTACCGGATTCTTTACACATACCGGAATGTCTACGCCGCTCAGTGCATCGGCAATTTCCTGTATGGTAAAAGGATTAACCGTAGTCCTGGCCCCTATCCAAAGAATATCTACGCCGTATTTCAACGCTTCATAAGCGTGCTGCGCATTCGCAACCTCAGTGGTAGTCAAAAGGCCAGTCTCTTCCTTCACCATTTTGAGCCATTTCAGACCTTTAACTCCAACACCTTCAAATGAATTCGGACGGGTGCGGGGTTTCCATATTCCTGCGCGGAAAACTTGTGTGCGCGTTGGTTTTAATCGCCTCGCAGTTTCTAATACCTGCTCCTCAGTTTCCGCTGAACAAGGTCCCGCTATAACTAATGGCCGGGTCGCATCGAAACCCCAACCTTCGAATGGTGTTGCTGCTATTTTTGATTCCATGGGTTCAATTTTAATGTTTTTTGAATAATGTTTGCTTTTTTTATCAGGTCCCTGACTTTATTTGTTTCACCAGCCTTAATCAAATCTTTTAATTGGGTCATCTTCTCAATATACGTTTCCATCACCTCAACCACATTATCCCTGTTCTGATCGAAAACCGGTACCCACATGTCCGCTGATGATGCAGCTAACCTGACGGTACTGTCGAACCCCCCTGATGCCAGGTTCAAAATGTTTTTTTCATTCTGCTCCTTATCAAGTACAGTCAGCGCCAGAGCAAATGACGTCAGGTGAGATATGTGGGAAACATAAGCAGTATGCAGGTCATGTTCCTTGGAGCTCATGAAAATCAGCCTCATATTGAGTGCCATGTATAAATTTGTAATGGACTCCAATGCCTTTGGATTGCTGAGGGCCATATCGCATATGATGCCAACTTTTTTATTGAATAACCCGGAAATTGCAGCTTCCGGACCCGAAAATTCAGTACCTGACATCGGATGTGATGGGACATAGTTTGAACGTTTCGGATGATTTTTTACCATCTCAGTAATGCTCATCTTGGTTGAACCAACATCCGTAACGGCTTGATGCGTAACGTAATCCAAAATAAAGGGCAAAAGGGAAAGTATTCCGTCAACCGGGATAGCTAAGATGATCAGATCAGATTGCTGAATACCATCAACCAATTTGGTCACTTCATCTACTAACCCTCTTTCCAAAGCAATCTGTGCATATACGGGATTTTTTTCAACCCCGATAACGCGCTCCGAAAAGCGTTTTGTCTTCAATTCAAGACCTATTGATCCGCCGATCAAACCCAGGCCTATAATGCATACGGTCATGATTGTACTCCTTTAATTCTGTCAATTGCGCTGATGATCACCTCTTTGGGTTGACAAAGTGAAACTCTGACATATTGGTCACCCTGTGGTCCAAAAATGAATCCCGGAGTGATAAAGACCCTCTTTTCCAACAAGATCCGGTCAGCTAAATCCTGACCTGATACCTCGGTTGAGGGGATTTTGGCCCAGACGAAAAGCCCGGATTGATCCATACTGTATTCACATTTTAAATAATCGAGTAGGGCATGTGCTGCTTTTTTACGCTCCCGGTATACTGAATTCAATCCTTCGTACCATTCCGGTCCGGCTTCCAGAGCTTTAACTGCGGCAAATTGCATCGGCTTAAACATTCCTGAATCCATCTGGCTCTTAAATCGCATCAGATAATCCAGATACTCTTTACGGCCGGCAACCATTCCTATTCTCCAACCAGCCATGTTGTGTGATTTACTTAAACTGTTAAGCTCCAGACAGGTATCGATAGCATCAGATACTGCTAACAGGCTGATGGGCTCTTCGTTCAGGATGAAACTATAGGGATTGTCATTGACCAGCAGAATGTTATGACACCTGGCAAATGCTACCAACTCTTCAAATAACTCTTTCGTTGCACGGGTACCAGTTGGCATGTGGGGATAATTTACCCACATAACCTTTACCCTGTCAATTCCCATTAATTCGATAAACCCAAGATCAGGCATCCACCCATTCTCCGGCAGGAGAGGGTAGTTGATGACTTTTGCACCCGCCAGCCTGGTCACAGCAGAATATGCGGGATATCCGGGATCCGGAACCAGAGCAGCATCTCCCGGACTCAGAAACGACATGGCAATGTGCATCAGCCCCTCTTTCGATCCAAACAAAGGCAGAATCTGGCTTTCAGGATCCAAATCAACACCATAGGACCTGGAGTACCATCCTGCAAAAGCTTTTCTAAGCTCAGGTATCCCGTTGTAGGGCTGGTAGCCATGTGCTTTTTTATCCTTAGATTGGAGTGCCAGTTCTTCAAGTGCCTCTGGTGATGGTGCCTGATCCGGACTGCCAATTCCAAGGTTTATAACAGGTTCACCGGTGAGATTCATCTCCCGGATCTGTTTAAGCTTGGTCGAGAAATAGTATTCCTCTAATCCGTCGATCCTTGCCGATGGTTCAATAAGTGGTTTTTTCATTGGATTTGTTTTCCCTGAATGTATTCACCCAATATGGTCAGTTCATGAGTCAATGGTCGGATCGCATCAAGCGATTGCCCGTACCTCACCGGATCATCAAACGTAAGATCTATGAGAAAATGATATTCCCACTCCTGACCTAAAATTGGAATGGATTGAATCTTCGTGAGGCTTATGCGGTAAAATGAAAATATCGACAGAACCTGCGACAAACTTCCTGTTGCATGCGGTAGTGTAAACGATAATGATGCCTTGTCCGGATTTTCTGCCTGGAAAGGATGTACGCCATTGGGCTTGTAAATCAGCAGGAACCTGGTGAAGTTTCTTTGGTTGGTCTCGATATTGCGAGCCAGGATTTCCAGTCCGTACATTTCTGCAGCATGTTCACCAGCAATTGCTGCCTGATTTGTTAAACCATTTTCAGCGACACGCTTGGCGCTTGCTGCAGTGTCATCAGCTTCAATAAGCTTTATGCCGGGATAAGCCCTGAAGAAATTTCGTGTCTGCGCAATAGCCATGTAATGGGAATGCGCCTCGGTGATGTTTTCTATTGATTGACCTGGTAATGCCATCAAATGCTGGCTGATATGTAAAAATATTTCACCAAAAATCGTAAACCCCGAAGCCCTGAGCAACGCATAATTCGGTAAAAGCGATCCTGCTACCGTGTTTTCAATTGCCATGACCGCTACATCTGCCCGTCCTGCCTTTACTGCTTCGAATAAATCTTCGAATGCCTCGCAAGGTACAAGCTCAACTGCCTTGTCAGGAAAATATTCCCTCGAAGCCTGATCATGAAATGATCCTGCTATCCCTTGTATCGCCACTCTGATGGTCTTGGAGTCTTTCATCTGTTTTGCTTAAATACAAAAATCCCGGCCTTTGTGGACCGGGATTCGCCTATTTTGATCTTTATATTTTACTAATTTATGATCACGGCATTCCCGGTCGAGCTTTTAAAATAAAAGCCGAGGTAGAAAAAGAAAAAATAATACACTCCGGAAAATGCTTGCATAATTATTTGCGATCAGGCCACAAAAATAGAAACCGATTATGAATAAACCAACGAAATAGTAAAAATTGTATTTTCAACCATTAAAATGATGAGCTGATATGTTGATTTGATGATATTCTAATATATTGATTTGTAAATTATAACCTGCCATGAGAACCCGAACTCCCTTAATTCCCTTAATTCCGTTAACTCCATTAACCTCCTCTCCTCCTCACCTCCTCACCTATTTTGCTCTGCTGGTGTTCGGCGTTCTCCTTTCCTCCTGCAGCGGGCCAAAGTTTCATGTTTACTCTGATCCAGCTTATAGTCAAAGGGTTGAAGCTAAGTTCGCTGAAAGAAAGTCTCTAGCTATGAACAGGGATAGCGTATTGTTTGGGGTAATGGACAGGAAGCTCATACCTGCTGAATTGGAAGGCTTGAAATTCCTGTACGCATATATGCCTCTGAGCGATATGGCTGATTATAGTGGGGAATTTTTTCTCAAACAGGTACAGTGGAGCCTGGCGGCACGTGATACTTTTTCCTGGGGTAAAACGGTGCCTGAAGATTTGTTCCGCCATTTTGTTCTGCCTTATCGGGTAAATAATGAAAACCTGGATACTGCAAGAATCGTATTCTTCCGGGAAATCAAGAGTCGGATAAAGAATATGTCGATGCTAGATGCTGCCATTGAAGTTAATCACTGGTGCCATGAAAAGGTAACCTATCGTGGAAGCGATGGACGTACATCTGCTCCATTGGCTTCATTAAGAACTGCTTATGGTCGTTGTGGCGAAGAGTCAACCTTTGCTGTTGCGGCTCTCAGAGCAGTGGCAATTCCTGCACGTCAGGTTTATACTCCCCGCTGGGCCCATTCAGATGACAATCATGCATGGGTGGAGTTTTGGGCCGATGGCAAGTGGTATTATCTGGGCGCTTGTGAACCTGATTGCGTACCAAACCTCGGTTGGTTTACCGAACCTGCCCGTCGCGCAATGCTTATTCATACTAAGGCTTTCGGTGATTATAAAGGCGAGGAGCGGGCTGAAAACCGCGAATCCAATTTTGCTCTCCTGAATACATTGACAACCTATGCACCAACAAAGGAAATTCATGTAAAAGTGATGAATGCTGCCGGTGTTCCTGAAAAAAATGCAACGGTTGAGTTCCAATTGTATAATTATGCAGAGTATTACCCGATCTCCGTTAAAAAGAGCGATGATAACGGGGTATGCAGCTTCCTTACCGGCTTTGGTGATCTCGTGGTCTGGGCTTATGCGGGTGAACGGTTTGGATATAAGAAAATTACAGTTGCTGATATTGACACACTGACACTGAATCTCGATCAGAATCCTTATTCTTCGCTCAAGGTGGATATTGATATGACCCCACCAATTCAACGCGAGCCCCTTCAGATCTCCAACGATTGCCGCGACAAAAATAACCTGGCGCTTCGCAGGGAAGATTCCATCCGCGGAGCATACGAGAAAACATTTCGTTCAGAGGAACAGACCAGGAAATTTGCGGAGTCACTTAATCTGGATCCTGATCAAACTTGGAATTTTATTTCACGCAGCCGGGGTAACTATACCGAGATCGAGTATTTTCTTAAAGCTGCAAGCCCGGATCTGCGGCCGGTCGCCATGCAACTTCTGGCTCTGATTGCCGACAAAGACCTGCGTGATACCAAAGCCGAAATCCTTCTCGATCACCTCACAGGTACATCATACAAAATCGATAAACCCTCTTCTGTCATCCTGCAAAAAGCGGGGACTTCTTCCCTTACCACCAAATCCCCCGAAAGCGCCTTTCCTTTCGAAGCTCTCCTAAACCCTCGCGTTGCAAATGAAATGCTCGTTGCATACCGGGATTTTTTAACCGATAAATTCGGACAAAAATTTGTTGGTCAGGTTAGGCTGAACCCAAATGAACTGATCAATTGGATACGTCAGAATATTAAAATCTATACCACGGAAAATTATTATAATACACCCTTAACTCCGGTTGGCGTATATAATCTAAGGGTGGCTGATATCGATTCCCGGAAGATCTTTGCGGTAGCTTGTCTCCGGACATTCGGGATTCCTGCCAGACTGAAACCTGGAACTCTCGAAGTTGAGTATTGGGCTGAATCAGTTTGGAATAATGTTGACTTTGATGGAGCATCTGCCTCAACCTTGTCCGTTGCCACACTAATTCTGTCCAGTGATCCCTCCAATCCGGTCAAGCCTCAATATGAAACCCATTACACTCTGGCCCGGTTCGAACATGGAAAATATCATACCCTTGCTTATGGCTCCGATAATTTTGGAGATCCTCTTGCAGGACCACTCACTCTCGACCAGGGTTTTTACCTGTTGGTTACCGGCAATCGCATTCCCGGGGGGAAAGTCCTAAGCAACATGACATTCTTTGAAATGAAAGGCGGGGAACAGAAGGAGCTTGTGATTACTCTTCGTAAGTCAGGTCAGGCTCCTGAAGTGCTGGGGTCACTTAACCCGGTTTGGCCTGTTAAATCAATGGATAGCAAACCGTTCCAGTGGAAAGGTATTCTCGATGCCAAACAGTCAATTATTTGCTGGGTCGATCCGGACAAGGAACCGTCAAAACACATATTCCAGGATCTAGCCTCCCTAAAAAAAGAGATCGATAAATTAAACTGTCCTTTTATTTTCATGGTGCCTGAGAATAAACTGCCAGCTGGCTTTAGCCCAGAATCCTGGAAAAATCTCCCGGCAACATCACGGTTTGTTGTCTTACCTGACCTTCTCTCTTTAAATGAACTGGAGAAAGTCACCGGTAAAAGTCTTTCCGGTCAGTTTCCAATCGTCATAATGATTGATAAGGATGGGAGAGTAACCTACTTGTCTTCTGGTTATAAAATCGGTATCGGGGAGGAAATCATCAAACTAATTGGGGCAAACTAAAGCAAAATAAAAGGGCGATCTGGTTGGATCGCCCTTTTATTTACTTGTTTTACACCTATTGTCTTCTACCTCTCAAAGTAATCTCTTTGGACACTCCGTCTTGGGTGATTGTTGCAATATTGTCACACTCGGTGGTGCCATAATCAATGGTGATGTCGCTTGTTCCTTCAAGTGTCAGAATTTTAACGCCTTTTCGTATCCATCTGCAATTATTGCTGATGAGCAAAGGTTCCGTGATTACCCATGAAAAAGCTTGTCCATCGGCTCTGGTTCCAGTTGCATGCCCGGTAATTTGAAAAGCATCATCATTGCGATCCGTTGTAGTATCAATTCCGCGGGTCTGCTTCCTCACATGAACAGCCTGTCGAGTGCGGATAACCCCTTCTGCAGTGGTTATCTGACCCAGGGTAATGGTTGAAGTCCACGTAGGCGCTCCATCAGCACGGCTGAAAGTGGTCGTATTAGTGCCCTCGATCTTGTGGCGATTAACATAATATTCTTCAAAAGTGATCACCTTCGTCCAGGCACGCCCATTTTGAGGACCGCTTTGGTTGATGATGATTTTACCCCTTTTGAAAACACTGTCGCGAACCATACATCCTTCGGTTCCAAAGTCAATCGTGATGGTCTTTGGCCAGGTAACACGATCCATCGGCCTAACGGTAACAGTTCGGCAATCTTCAAAGCCTGACTTCAATTCACCGAACCAAACATCTGAAGTAAATTCAACCTCATCAAGTACGTCATCCAGAAGATCGGTATTAAGGATCTGATCTTCAACCTTACTCATGGTCTGAGGGGTTAACGCAACTTTTTCATGTTGACATGCCGAAAAAGCAACAAGGCTGAATGCAAAAAAAACAGGAACTAACTTTTTCATCTTCATGATATTAACATTAGTATAAAGATAAAACGGTTTAACCAGATTCCAATGTTAAAAAGCATCAACTTCCCGATATGCCTCAATCACTCTGGCATCGCCTTCTTTCCCTTGTAATGACTTGCCATGCTCCATGCAGAGAGTTCCGTTGTAACCCTTTTCGAACAAGAATTTAAAAATATTCTTGTAGTTGATCTCACCCGATGTGGGTTCATTCCTGCCTGGGTTGTCGCCGAGGTGAAAAGCCCCGATTTCGCTGTAAGAAGCTTCAATGTTTGGTATCAGGTTCCCTTCGGATATCTGCTGATGATAAAGATCGTTAACAATTTTAATGTTTGGACTGTTAACGGCCCTGCAGATTTCATATGCCTGGGGTACCCGGGTTAAAAATAATCCGGGATGGTCATGAAGAGTATTTAATGGTTCGAGAACCATCGTCAATCCGGCGGGTTCAAAAATCTCCGCACAATAACGAAGATTTTCTATCACATTGGTAGTCTGATAGTCCAGATGCAACCTTTCATCGTACCTGCCAGGTACCACCAAAGCCCATTTTGCATTAGTCCGTTTGGCAACCTCAACTCCCTGCTTCATCCTTGCAATAAGCATTGCCCGCTTCTCAGGATCCGCTGTAACGAAAGATGTTACCCCAAAATCAGCATACAGAACAAAAGGACCTAAATCCATACCGAGCTTCGCAAGTTCATTGGCGATCTTTTCCTGATCCTCAACCGACCTGTCCATTAATCCATTGTCAAAAACTGCCCTGAAACCCTGATCATTGCAAAACCTGATATTGGCTATCAGATCGTTGCTCCCGACCGTTGCCCTGAACATTCCGATCGACGGCGCATATTTAAGCCTGAATGGTCCAGTGCTTTCACTTGAGCCTTGAGCCCTGAGCCCTGAGCCTTCTCCTTGAGCCTTGAGCCCTGAGCCTTCACTTGAGCCTTGAGCCTTTTGCCCTGAGCCTTCAATTGAGCCTTGTGCCTTCAATAGGGCCGGGGCGGCTGCAGCAGCTGCAATGGCAACTGCTGCTTTCCTCATAAATCCCCTTCTTGAATTATTCTTCTGATCCATGGATTGATCTTATTATCCCACAAAAGCTTCGCCCGGAACAGGTACCTCTTTAGAGACATCAGTTACTGGTCCGAAAACAAATGTTTTGGGTCCCAGGTACATATCTGAATTCATCATTTCATCATAAGTTACCTCTCTGCCGGTATAGGCGGATATTCTTCCCATGATTCCAACCATGGTGGAAATAGCCGTACTTTCAGCTTCATTGATTGGCTTATTTGTCCGGATAGCAGTCACCAGGTCGACATGCTCCTGATCATATGGGCCAAGTGCTATGCTCTTATTTCCTTGTGCATCAACTATATATGGGAATGTCCAGATGTCTTTTCCTGCCAGATCAACCAATCTGATGTTGTTGCCATTAAGCAAAGCAGCTCCTTCCGTGCCCTGGAAACGTTCGAAAACACCACCGCCGCAACCATTGATCTGACGGCACATACTGTGCATATGACGGCCATCTTCATATACATAATCAACACTGAAACTATCATATTGATCGCCGGTTACCCTGCGCTGCCTCGATCCGAAACCTAATGCTTTTACCGGATGGGTTCCCATGAACCAGCATCCAACATCAATATTGTGTACATGTTGTTCTACAATATGATCTCCTGATAACCAGGTCCAGTTAACCCAGTTGCGAATCATGGCTTCCATCTCGGTCCATTCAGCTTTAGGATTGGTATGCCACAATTTAGACTGATTCCAGTATACATTGCCTCCGGTAATTGCTCCAATTTCGCCGCCGGCAACTTTCTTGTAAATCTCTACATAGTCGCGCTGATGACGACGCTGTGTTCCGGTAACGACAGATAACTCCATTGCTTCCGCTTTTTTTGCTGAGGCCATGATTGACCGCGCTCCGGCTGCATCTGTAGCAACAGGTTTTTCAAGAAAACAATGTTTTTTGGCCTGTACGGCAGCTTCAAAATGAATGGGCCTGAAAAATGGTGGTGTTGCCAAAATAACTACATCTACGCCAGTCGCCAGAAGTTTTTCATAGGCATCAAATCCAACAAAGCAGTTTTCGTCTGCTATCTCCTGCTTCCAGTCATTCTTGAGCTGTGTTCTGGCATCTTCAAGTCTGTCAACGAAAACATCTGCCAGAGCAGTAATTTTAAGGTTTGGACCAGCACTCAGAAAGTTCATTGCTGCACCTTTACCGCGACCGCCGCAGCCGATCAAACCAGCCTTAAGTTCCGGACCATCGGGCGCTTTATCCAATAAAGTACAATTCAGATATTCAACAACCTTTGTCTTACCTTTTGGTGCACACGAGGTAATCAAAGCTGGACTGATGGCCCCAACAGCTCCGACAGCTGCTGCGCGGCCCAAAAAATTCCTTCTTGAAAGATTCGGTTTATTAGACATTGCTTGAAGTTTATGGTGTTTATTAATTGTTTAATCCTTGTGTCCGGTAAGAGAATCATATTCACAAACTACCCTGAATCCAACATAAAAACAATCTGAATACCACCAGATGCTTTTTGGTGATTGAGGATCTGTTCTTAGCCAGGACTGGGTTTGAGTGGCCTCCCTGGCTGCAGCTCGTGCCTGGTCAGCCTGGCTCTTATAACTTCCTCCTCTGACTACATGCTCCGATCCCGTTTTCGGGCCTTTTGGATCGGCAACTGCACCCTGAAACTTGTAATAAGTATCAGCTGCATACCAGTCGGAACAGAATTCAGCTACATTGCCCAGCATATTCTTCAATCCAAATGGATTAGGTAAAACAAATGACGGTTCCTGGGTTTTCGCCTGACTGTTCTCTTTGTAAACCACAAAGCGGTTAATCATCGTTGTATCCCTTTTTGAGGAGAGGAATTTCTTCTTTGCAAATTTTTTCGGATCGCCTTCAAAGAAATATGGAGTTTGTTTTCCAGCTCGCGCTGCATATTCCCATTCAGCTTCAGTTGGCAGGCGGTAATGCTTTCCTGTAACAATCGATAGCCATTTGCAGTATGTCTGCGCTGCGGTAAAACTGGCAGAAATAACCGGCCGCTTTCCTTTGCCCCAGTTTTGATCGGGTTGTCCGTACGGTGGAGTGGCTCCTATTATGGCGTCAACGGTGGTTACGGTATTTAAATCAGTCTTAACTGCAGTCTTCCCCTGACGTGCGGTCTGAGCATAGAAAGCAAGATATTCACTCCAGCTTACTTCAACCTCAGCCATAAAGAACTGACTGATCTTTACCTGCCTTACCGGACCTTCATCAGGCTTGCGCAAGGGCTCATCATCAGGACTTCCCATGTTGAAAGTACCTCCCGGAATAGCGACCATTTTAAATGATACCCCGGAATTGGGAACTTTTTCTTCAAATGATTCGAATTTCTCAACCTTGGCCGGTTCTGTATAAACAACTCCGGAAACCGTCTCTTTACCAAACCCCGTATTAGCTTTATGGGAATAGTTCGGATCGTAATGACCCGCATTCAAATGACAGTTTATGCACCTTATATCTTCACCCTTTTTAACCTGAGCATCATAATATAAATGTGCATCAGATCCTTCTTTGGTCAGCTTTGAAGGAAAAAGGTTGGGATGGCATTTCAAACAGGCAGATTCAAAAACATAGCCCTTTGCATAATCAAGTTTCGATTTTGCGTCCCAGTTGAATGAGGCAGAGTCTTTAAACCAATAACTCCACAAATCCCTTAACCCGGTTCTAACTTTCTCAGGAAGATACCCATCTCCCTTTGGAGGCAAATGGCAATCAACACAGTGGGTATGGAAACCACTCTGGGTTTCATAATGCACAGATTTTTTCCACGAAAGTTCAGCCTGCGGATGAATATGGCAGGAATTACAAAATTTGTCACTTGAAGTAGCTTCAACTGCTTTATTCCCAGATAAAACTAATATAATCCCGATAACCAGACCAGGTACAAAGAAAAGCCAGATACGTTTCACAGGCATAAGTGTTTTAAAAAATCGCAGCAAGATAATAAATCGACTACAATCCGACCAGCCTCATTATAACAAATGTTTATCATTTAACGATTATCTTAGTAACCCCTTCATAATATTAAAACTGATATGGATTTAAGTGTCAAGCTTCTTTTTACCTTGTTATTTTTCTCAGTGAATTTGACCGGACAGGACCTCGCTATCCCATCCTATACGCCAAAACCGATTCAATCGCAGGGCGTTATGCAGACAGTGATAAATCTTAACGGAGAATGGAACTTTTGCAGCTCCCCAGCCAAAGCGTTCTGGGAATCTGTTAATCCTGAAAAATTGCATTGGAAACCAATTCGGGTTCCTGGCGAATGGCTTATGCAGGGATTCACTGTAGAGAAAAATACCCGGGCCGCTTATTGGAGAAAACTGGATATTCCTTCTGATTGGAAGGGCAACAGAATCATTTTAAAGTGCGATGGTCTCTATAGTGATGCTAATGTATATGTTAACGGCAAGATTGTTGGTGGTCACCTTGGAGGATTAACCCCTGCGGAATTCGATGTCACCGGACAGATAAGGCCCGGGAAATCAAATGACATCGTCATTGGTATTGTTTCCGAATCACTGGCAGATACCCTTGCCTCAGCCACCCAGTACGCAGCTCATCAGTTGGGCGGTATTACTCGTAAACTTGAGATTTTTGCGGTGCCTGATATTCATATTTCAGAAGCCTGTTTGACAACTGATCTGGATGAACAATTTGTCAATGCAGACCTCAATATTAATCTGGCAATAAGATTAACAAACAAGCTCATCCCTTCTGGATCAACTATCGAGGTAATCCTTACCTCAATTGGAAATAATACGCACAGTATCATAAAATCATTTAAGCTGGAAGGATCAGCGGAGACTTCGATATTGCGAAAGCAATTGAATATGAGAGTTATGAGTCCGGAAAAATGGGATCCGGAACACCCACGGTTATATACCGTGGAAATTCAACTCCTGAATAATGGCAAAGTCATAGAATCAATATCTCAGAAAATTGGGTTTCGTGAAATTTTAGTTGCTGGAAATCAGGTTTTTGTGAATGGACGTTCAATCAAGTTGCTGGGAGTCAACCGCCATGAGGTGCACCCAAGAAAGGGGCGCAGTCTGTCAATGGACGAGTGGAGGGCAGATGCTCAGCTGTTTAAAGAAGCCAATGTCAACTATATTCGAACTTCACACTATCCTCCGGCCGAAGAGTTTATCTCCTTATGCGATTCTATTGGGCTCTTTGTGGAATGCGAATCGCCGCTTTGCTGGGTCGGACATGGAGCAAATCCACATTGGAATACTGCTGATCCACATGACTTAAACCTGTTGAACATAATTCGAAGGGAAGTGTTGGAAACCGTCGCGCAATACAGAAATCATCCTTCAATCATTATCTGGTCCATGGCAAATGAATCAAACTGGGGGCCGGTTTGGGAATCAATATTAGCCGAACTTAACAAAATAGATCCAACGCGTCCGGTGTCCTTCCATGACCAGGCATACGGCAGTTATAATAACGCTGGCAGCATGGATTGCCAGATAGCCGTTTTTCACTATCCAGGCCCTGTTGGTCCTGATGTGGCACGAAGATTCGACAGACCGCTCCTTTTCGGCGAATATTGCCACCTTAATTGTTATAACCGCCAGGAAATTGTTGCTGATCCTGGTGTACGCGACGACTGGGGCAGGGGACTGGAGCCAATGGTTGAAAATATGTATAATAGCCAGGGTTGCCTTGGTGGTGCTCTATGGTCCGGGATCGATGACGCTTTTTACCTGCCATCTGGAAAGTTAGTGGGTTACGGTGAATGGGGTCCGATCGACGGATGGAGAAGACCAAAGCCCGAATACTGGCATATGAAAAAGGCATACTCCCCGGTCAGGATATGGGTGAATAATCTGCTCCTTCCTAAAATCGGGCAGTCGATTAGGATTCCTGTCGAAAACAGATGTTTGTTTTCCAACCTGAATGAACTCTCTTTTCAATGGAAACTGGGAAGCAAGAAAGGTATCGTGACAGTTTGGGCTGATCCGGGACAAACAGGAATTCTGTCAATAACGATGGATCAGGCTCCAAAAGACGGTGATGAATTGGAAATATCGATTTTTAGTCCAATGAATTATATGATCGATTCCTATAAAATTATACTGGGGAAATCGGTATCACCATTAATTCCTGGTCTCCGTGAGGTGAAAGCCCCGGAACTGCTGACCCAGGGGAATAAGGTAGTTCTGAAATCCGGAAATAGGGAAATTGAAATTGATGCCCTTACCGGACAAATCAGTAACATAGCTGCAGCAGGTGTGGTGATTCCATTAGAGGGACCGGTTTTGCAAATGCTTCCTCTTACCACAGGTCCTTGCGATACAGAACATAGCCTTGACATAAACCCTCTGAATAATACCTGTGCAAATTGGAATGGAAAAGTTTCCGGATCCGGGAACGATAAAAAGGGCCCCTGGGTTAAAGTTGATGGATTTTACGATGAAGCATCTATATCGCTAACTTATCGAATGGATTCCCTCGGCATGTTAAATATCGATTATCAATTTGTTTCCAGGATTGATATTGATCCACGCCAGATAGGTCTTGTGATGGGCCTCTCGCGTGAATTTGAACTATTCTCCTGGAATAGGATAGCTCAATGGACAGTTTATCCTGAGGATCATATCGGGCGACCAACTGGCTGGGCAAAACCATTCTCAAATGAGAAAACCAACCAGTTCAGATTTGGTGTCAAACCGCAATGGCCCTGGTCAGCCGATCAAACCTCAATGGGATCAAATGATTTCAGAGCTACCCGGGAAAATATAAAGTGGGCTGAACTGTCTAATGAATCCAGCCAGGGAATACATATCGTCTCAGAAGGAAATCATGCTGTAAGAACTTGGTTGTCAGATGATAAAATTCATTTTTTGGTTGCATCATTCTATACCGGTGGTGGAGATTTGTTCTTCGCAAGCCATCACCAAAAAGAGAGAAAACCACTGAAAAAGGGCGAAACATTTAACGGTTCAGTGAAATTTTATGCTTTTTGAAATTTGACTAATAATTCTCTACATTCACGACAAATTGGATTATTGCAGGTTAAATATTGTAAGTTATTCATGAACAGAATATTGCAATTTTATATAGATGGATTTAGGGGCCTTTCAAGCTGGGGTCGCAAGGTGTGGATAATCATTATTATCAAACTGTTTATCATGTTTGCCATAATACGCCTTCTTTTTATGCCTGACGTTCTGAAAAAAGATTTTAAGACCGATGAACAGCGGTCTAAACATGTACTGGAAAATTTAACTATACCTAACCAATAAACTATGTTAGCATCAATCGATTTAACTCCCCTGGTGGATTGGTCAAGGGCGCAATTTGCCCTGACTGCGATGTATCACTGGCTTTTTGTTCCGCTGACTCTAGGGATCACTTGGATCATCGCCATGATGGAAACCATCTATGTGAAAACTGGGGATCCGGAGTGGAAGAAATTAACAAAGTTCTGGATGAAACTGTTCGGAATAAATTTTGCTATCGGTGTCGCTACAGGCATCATAATGGAATTTGAATTCGGAACCAACTGGTCAAACTATTCATGGTTTGTAGGTGATATTTTTGGTGCCCCATTGGCCATCGAAGGAATCATGGCCTTTTTCATGGAATCAACCTTTATCGCCATTATGTTCTTTGGCTGGAACAAAGTGAGCAAGAAATTTCATCTTGCCTCTTCCTGGCTGGTTGCTATCGGAGCGAACCTGTCGGCATTATGGATTCTGGTGGCAAATGCCTGGATGCAAAATCCGGTGGGAACTTCCTTCAATCCGGAAACAGCAAGGAACGAAATGACCAATTTCTGGGATGTTCTCTTCTCTCCTGTGGCAATTAATAAGTTTCTGCATACCATAACCTCAGGAATGGTACTCGCATCCATATTCGTTATTGGAGTAAGCGCCTGGTTTCTGCTTCGTAAAAAGGAATCCCGCCTGGCAATCCGGAGCATAACAGTGGCATCCGTATTCGGACTGCTGGCCTCTGTATCTCTTGCTCTTACCGGCGATGGTTCTGCTAAGCAAATTGCCGCTGTTCAGCCAATGAAACTTTCAGCAATGGAAGGTATGTACGAAGGTAAAACTGATGCTGGCCTGGTAGCCTTCGGTATTTTAAACAGTAAAGAAAAACGTGAAGCCGGTGATGTTTTTGCCGTAAAAGTTGAGATGCCTAAATTGCTGTCATGGATGGCATATGGTGATCCGAAAAGTTTTGTTGCAGGGGTAAATGACTTTACAAAAGGTAATGCTTCCCAAGGAATTTTATCGATCCCCGAAAAAATTGAAAAGGGTAAAATTGCCAGACAAGCACTTACCGATTTTAAAAATGCCAAGTCGGCAGGGAATCTGCCAAAAGCGGATAGCCTGAAAGCGCTTTTTTCTGATAAAGCATTCCTCGATGGAAATTTTAAATACTTCGGATACGGATTCAGCGATGATGTCGGGTATTATGTGCCTAATGTACCGCTGACTTTTTATAGCTTCCATATCATGGTAATCCTTGGTTTTGGGTTCATGGTTTTCTTTGCCATTTTCCTTTTCTTCTCTGCACGTGGCGAATTGCCTCAGAGAAAATTCTGGTTGCGACTTGCCCCCTGGATTATTCCGCTCGCTTATATAGCCTCTGAAGCAGGCTGGATTGTTGCCGAACTCGGCCGACAGCCCTGGACTATTCAGGATCTGCTTCCCACAGTTGCTGCTGTTACAAAACTCGATACAGGAAGCGTAATGGTGACCTTCTTTCTCTTTGCCGTCACATTTACTGTCCTGGCAATTGCTGAGGTTAATATCATGTTAAAAGCAATTAAAAACGGTACTAAAAATGAAGGAGGAACCAAATAATGTTTGAATCTCTGTCACACCTCGTCTTACAGCAATATTGGTATATTATAGTCTCATTACTCGGCAGCTTGCTCGTTTTTCTGATGTTCGTGCAGGGAGGTCAGACTCTCTTGAGAACCCTCGGTAAAAATGAAACGGAAGTTTCAATGCTGGTCAATTCACTCGGACGTAAATGGGAATTCACTTTTACGACACTGGTTACTTTTGGAGGTGCTTTCTTTGCATCCTTTCCTCTTTTCTACTCGTCAAGCTTCGGTGGGGCATACTGGGTCTGGATATTGATCCTGTTTGCATTTATTCTACAGGCTGTATCTTATGAATTCCGAACCAAAGCTGGAAATTTTCTTGGCCAAAAAACTTACGAGGCATTCCTGTTTGTTAATGGTTTGCTTGGGACTGTCCTGATCGGAACTGCCGTCGGAACATTTTTCACCGGTTCCAGCTTTTCTCTGAATGATATGAATCAGGTTTCCTGGGAAGGCCCTGCCCGCGGACTGGAAGCTGCCCTGAATGTTCAGAATCTTGCACTCGGTCTCGCCGTCTTCTTCCTGGCCAGAGTATTGGCTACCCTCTATTTTATGAATAATATAGATGATGAAGCAATCTTCACCAGGTCGAAAAAGCAACTGCTGATTAATACAGTTCCTTTCCTTGTGTTTTTTCTTTTCTTCCTGATCAGGTTATTATTCCTTAACGGTTATGCTGTCAACCCGGATACAAAAGTGGTCGTTCTCGAGAAGTTCAAGTACCTGCATAATTTTCTGGAAATGCCTGTGGTTCTAGTTATGCTTCTTGTCGGTGTTGTTGGAGTCCTTTATGGAATCGGGTCGTCCTTGCTTAAAAGCAAATGCACTTCAGGAATCTGGTTTGCAGGAGCTGGTACCGTCCTAACTGTGATGGCGCTATTTCTGGTTGCCGGTTTTAATAATACTGCATTCTACCCATCGTCATTTGATCTGCAGTCATCCCTCACCATTGAAAATGCCTCTTCGAGTAAGTTTACGCTGACAGCAATGTCCTATGTTTCACTGATGGTTCCTTTTGTTCTTGCCTATATTTGGTACGCCTGGTGGTCGATGAACAAGAAGAAAATCACTCGTGAAGAAATGACCACCGAAGAACATTTATATTAACCAAAATCTGTCACCTGTCACAATTAAAAGAAACTAAAATGTATATAAAGCAAATACTTTGGCTCCTTTCCTGGCCGGCACTAATCATTGCAGCATACTATATAATAAGATTTGCACTGAAAAAGTTTGAATCAAACCTACCTGAAAAGGACGAAGATTGATTCTTATTCCTTAACAGCAATTGCCAGAATTCCGGCATATAATATGTATGCCGGAATGATGAGGAATACACCGGTTTGCCTGAAAAGGAGAATCAGCAATATGGCTATTGCACCAAACGTATAGGTGAATTTATTCTGATTGAAACCAAAACCCTTGATCTTCATAGAGTATAGTCGCAGCGGGCTAACCATCAGGTAAGATACAATTACAGAATAGAGGGGAACAAAGAGATCGTTGTTCAGCAATCCGTTCATGAATGATTCCGGTTGATAATGCATCAGTAATGGCAGTGCAAGCACCATGATTCCATTTGCCGGGGTTGGTAACCCGATAAACTGATGCGACTGACGTTCATCTATATTGAATTTGGCTAATCTTAAGCCGGCAAATACTGGAAGTAAAAACGGTAACAGGCGCAGAATAATGGTGCCCGGTGGCTGAACCAGAGAGAACGGCCCGCCTTGCCCCAATAGTTCCTGAATTCCAAAAAGAATTGAAGCTGGTGCCAACCCAAATGTAATAAGGTCTGCCAGTGAATCAAGTTCTTTGCCTATAGGGGATTGAGCCTTCAACAACCTGGCTGCCATGCCATCGAATAAATCAAAAAAGAAGCCGGCCATGACCAAAAAAGCACTTACCGCTAAATACCCGCGAACCGCAAGCAGTACAGCAACTGAACCGCAAAGAAGATTCAGTAAAGTCAGGGTGTTGGGTATCTGGCGAACAAGGTCCTGTATAATCCGTTTCATAGTTTTAGGCAATAAATCCGCATAAAAATAGTTAAAAAGGTTAGTTTACTTATCTTGGGATACGAATCGTAAGGGCTAATATGAAACAATTAAGCTTAGTATTTTCCATTTGGTTGCTAATAAGCAGTGTAGCTTTTGCGCAGGTGAAATACTCTAACGAGTTTCTTTCAATAGGCGCTGGTGCGCGCCTTATGGGCATGGGGGGAGCTGGAACTGCAATGGTTGATGATGCTACTGCAGGATACTGGAATCCTGCCAGATTATTGAACGTACCTGGGAAAATGGATTTTAGCCTGATGCATTCAGAGTATTTTGCAGGATTAGCTAAATATGATTACGGCGGCGTCGCCTATAAATTGGATCCTTCAAGTTCTGTCGGATTATCACTTCTTCGGTTTGCTGTGGATGATATACCTAATACCTTAGAACTGATCGATCAGGAAGGAAATATCCGCTATGACAGGATTACTTCTTTCTCGGCAGCTGACGTGGGCATCCTGGTCTCTTATGCAAGGAAAATGAAAATCCCGGGCCTCCAGGCTGGCGCTAATGTTAAATTAATCTACCGTCATACTGGTGACTTTGCAAAAGCATGGGGATTTGGAATCGATGCAGCTTTGGCTTATGCAGTTTCGTCTTGGCGCTTTTCTGCTGTTGCCCGCGATATTTCCGGCACATTCAATGCCTGGAGTTTTAATAAGGACCTCCTCTCACAAGCCTTTGAGCTTACTGGTAACGAACTTCCGGTTAATAGCCTCGAAGTTACTGTACCCCGTCTGATCCTCGCTGCTTCACGTGATTTTAAGCTGAATGATAAACTCAGTGTTGCCCTGGCTTTTGACGCCCATTTGACATTTGATGGTCGACGTCATGTTATCTTACCTATCGGGCCGATTGGAATCGACCCGTATGTTGGTGGTGAACTCAGATTCTCATCCTGGCTATTTGCCAGACTTGGAGTAGGGAATTTCCAACTCGTCCCGGGAATGAATGGAAAGGATAATCTCAATCTGCAGCCAAATCTTGGTCTCGGGATTCGATATCATAATATTTATATCGATTATGCCCTTACCGATGTGGGCGATCTTTCAATTGCGCAGTATTCGAATCTGATCTCTCTTAGGTATAACCTCAACTAACAGATACGGTCAATAAAAAAAGCCCGGTTTTGCCGGGCTTTTTTTTCAGATAAAACTGAATTATTTCTTCTTCTCTTCAGCTTTCATTCCTTTGCAAGATGCAGCTTCAGTGCAGGTAGCAGCGCAACCTTCTTTAGCCATACCTTCTTTTGATTCGCAGCAAGCACCTTTAGCTTCGCTTTTGCCTGATTTGGCAGCAGTAGTTTTGGTAGCTTTTTTGTCTTTTTTGTCTTTGTCAACAGCAACGATTTTTGCTGCGTTATCTTTTGACATGGTCAGAGCCGGAGCTGCATAAACACCTACGAAAACTAACAGGGACAGAATAACTAATAATTTTTTCATTTTTTTCATTTTTTATAATGTTGGTACGAAGATAACGCTCTTTCTATCTAATCAGTTGTTAAAGAAAAGTTAAACAAACTAGAATTACATCATTTTTAACAGATCAATTCCATTTTGCAACCTTCGTAACCCTGCCAATGGTTTTGTCACCTGGCTTGACAAGAATCTTGGTGCCCCTGGGAAAAAATAAATCGACCCTCGAGCCAAATTTGATAAATCCTAACTCTTCACCTTGTTTGACTGACTTTCCCGGACGAGGATAAGTGATTACTCTCCGCGCCATGAGGCCTGCAATCTGTCGCATCATTAGTAAATTACCTTTCGGATCTTCAATAATTACCGTACTGCGCTCATTTCTGTCAGATGACTTGGGATGTTTAGCTAATAAATGCTTGCCAGGATTGTATTGCTGATACCGGACAAAACCCGTTAACGGGATCCAGTTAACATGAACATTATTGCCTGACATAAAGATGGATACCCGGGTACGGTAATCCTCAAAAAACTCTCCGACATATAATTCATCTACTGAGATAATGGTGCCGTCTGCCGGTGCAATCACTGCATCGTTTGCGGAAACTATTTGCCGGTTAGGATTGCGGAAGAACCAGCTAACAAAGAAGAGGACAAACAATGAAAAACCCAATACCAGATAAAACAGGAGATCAACCCCAAAACCCAGATAGATAGCCAGATTTATTATGAGTAGACCAGAGCCGATTGCAGATAATGTCTTTATCCCTTCACGATGAATTCTTATTCTCATGTCAATAAGGTTATGGTAATAAAAGCGGCTGGGGCAGCAAGAATAAGACTGTCAAAACGATCCAGTATCCCTCCATGCCCTGGCATCAGTTTGCCTGAATCTTTAACACCTGCAGCACGTTTCCATGCAGATTCAATCAGATCCCCCAGAGTACCGGTGATAACAATAACCGGGCAAAGTATCCAGAGGTGTAATGCAGGTATATCCGGGAATAATGGATGGCAAAGCAAGGTTACAAGAAAGGCCATCAGCAAACCTCCGGCTAATCCTTCCCATGACTTTTTTGGCGAGATCCTGGGAAACATTTTGTGCTTTCCAGCTAGCTTCCCGGTAATATAGGCACCCGTATCATTAAGCCATAAAATCAGGAATAGAAATAAAACCACCTGGTAGTTAAATCCTTCTTTATATGGGTGATATACAAGTAAATTGAATATCGAAATCGGCAGACTAACATATATGATTCCCAGAAATGTAAGCGCTGATGTCCAAATTGCATTTCCTTTCTGCCTGAACATCGGAAGAACCATCAGGATCAGACCCGATGCCGGAATAAGCAAAAATATTTTACTATCTGCCTGTGAAAACTTTGTAAGAAAAAAGGCTGAAAATACAAGGATACCTGCAGTAATTCCAGGAATAACCAGAGGCCTTTGTTCTTCGGTGGAACAGATGCGGTAAAATTCGGTCATCCCCAAAATTAGAATAAAAAGAAAAACGGCAAGAAATATTAATGGATGCAACATGATCGATCCGATCATGACAGCTGCATAAATCAGCCCGGAAACTGAGCGTATCAGGAATTCTTTCAACTCTGAAAATCGTTTAATAAAAATACAAAAAGATCGCGGGGACCATGTGCCCCTAATACCAGGGTCTTTTCAATATCTGCAGTCCTGCTTGGACCGGTGATCATACTAACCTGAGATGGCATCTCACTGTATTTGCCCTTGATTCCACTCAGTGCATCGCCTATTTCATTCACCACCTGTGATGACCGGCCAATAATAATATGAACGGGTGCATGACCGAAAACCCTGCGACCAGAACCTTGAGATGAAGAAACAAGTATACTGCCAGTCCGTGCAATCATGTATTCGCAGCCGGTTATTGCCGCTTCGATATTCTGGATCGAATCCTGATCAGAAGAGTAGGGGATTCCTGCCCTGTCAATATACTCACGAATACTTGGCTCAGTGCACGAAATGTTTTCCCATTGCTCTTCATGGTGTAATATCCTTAGTGCAAGAATCAGCTCCTTCTGATTTGGACAATAAACAAATTTGCCCTTAACCTGAACCAGGTTACGGGCAAATTCCATCTCCGGATGATCCTCAATATCATTTAGGTACTGTGACGAATCATGCTTAAACTTTGGAAACGAAGTCTTAACCCTATCCTCTTGATTGCTTCTTACAGCCTTGATTTTATCAAGAATAATCCTCCTGGGGTCTCTGACTTCCATCCTTATTTATTCATGAATTTCAGGTGCAGGTGTTGGCGCAGTCGAAGGAGCAATTGCTTCTACAGGTGTTGGTGCAACGCTTTCTGGTTTATGCCCTTTTCTGGGTCCAAAAACCTTCTCCATATCTTCAGCGAATAGTACTTCCTTTTCAAGCAGCATTTCCGAAATTGCCATGTGCCCTGAGGCATTTTCAATAAGAATCTTCTTGGCACGCTCGTAAGCGTCATCAATTATTTGTTTTGCTTCTGAATCGATCAGTTCAGCTGTTTTATCGCTGTATGGCTTGCTGAAAGTATATTCTGACTGCCCTGATGAATCATAAAAACTTAATTTGCCAATTTTGTCGCTCATGCCAAAATAGGTTACCATCGCATACGCTTGCTTTGTGACACGTTCAAGGTCGTTTAATGCTCCGGTAGAAATTTTGCCAAAGCAAAGTTCTTCTGCAGCCCGTCCAGCCAATGCTGATGCGATCTCATCAAGAATCTGCTCTGTAGTAGTCAGTTGGCGTTCATCAGGAAGGTACCAGGCTGCTCCAAGGGCTTTTCCCCTAGGAACAATAGTTATTTTAACTAACGGATAAGCATATTCTAATAACCAGCTAACTGTAGCATGACCTGCTTCATGATAAGCGATCGCCCGTTTTTCATCTGCTGAAATAATCTTGTTCTTCTTTTCCAATCCACCGATAATCCTGTCAACTGCGTCCAGAAAGTCTTGTCTTTCAACCATTTTCTTCTCGCGACGCGCAGCGATCAATGCCGACTCATTGCATACGTTAGCGATATCAGCCCCACTGAAACCCGGAGTTTGTCTGGCAAAGAAATCAATGTCCAGATCGGGATCATATTTGACATTCCTCAAATGAACCTGAAAAATTTCCTTGCGTTCATTAAGGTCTGGTAATTCAACATGTATCTGCCTGTCGAAACGACCGGCCCTCAATAAAGCCTTGTCAAGGATATCCGCACGGTTGGTGGCGGCTAAAAGTATAACACCCGAGTTAGAGGCGAATCCATCCATCTCGGTGAGGAGTTGGTTTAGCGTATTTTCCCGTTCATCATTTGATCCGAAATTCACATTCCTGCCACGTGCACGGCCAATCGCATCAATCTCGTCAATAAACACAATACATGGAGCTTTTTCCTTAGCCTGCTTAAATAGGTCACGTACCCGGGAAGCTCCGACTCCAACAAACATCTCAACAAAATCAGATCCGGACATGGAAAAGAATGGCACATTAGCTTCACCGGCTACTGCTTTGGCAATAAGTGTTTTCCCTGTCCCGGGAGGACCTACGAGCAATGCTCCTTTAGGAATCTTACCTCCCAATTGGGTGTATTTTAACGGACTTTTCAGAAAGTCAACAATTTCCATGATTTCAATTTTCGCCTCAGCTAATCCTGCAACATCTTTAAAAGTGACGTTGATATTGTCCTCTTCTTTGTTGAAAATCTTGGCTTTACTTTTACCTACGCTGAAAATTGATCCGGCACCGCCTCCACCTCCGGGATTACTCATCCTTCGGAAAATAAAGAGGTAAAATCCAATTAATAGTCCAAATGGAATAACCCAGCTCAATACCTGCATAAGAACATCAGTTCTTTTATCTGCAGAATATTCAACACGTTGATCAATAGGCAGTTCAGCATTAATTTCCTCAAGCCTTTTATCGAAAATTTCAATGGAATTGATTTGGAAATAAAATTGTGGACCTTGTTTTGAAACCGTACTGAAACGATTCTTAAACATGTCCTGATATTTGGCTTCACTTAACCGTTCAGGCTTAATGTATATCTCAACAGTCTCATTGTTAACCACAACTAGTTTCTCAATATCTCCGGTTTTAACCATTTCATCCCTGAACTGCTTAAAATCAGTTTTCTGTGGTTTACCGCCTTTGTTAAATGTGGCAATGGCAAAAATGCCAAGCACAATTACAGCGTATACCCACATGATGTTGAACTTCGGTTTTTTCTTCATCAGGTCGCCCGGTTGGCCCTTTGGACCCGTTGATGGACGTTGTTTGGTTGTATTATTATCGTCTGCCATTTTTTCAGGTTCTTTCTTGATAGTGGTAATTAGTAATAAAGATATGGTTGCTCAATTATTATACCATCATCAGAAATTTGTTTCAGGATGCAAAATCTGTTCGGTGGCCATCTGCCCAGAGTTCTTCGAGATTGTAGAAATCCCGGAAGGGTTTCTGGAAAATATGCACAATAACATCGCCGTAATCAAGTAATATCCATTGAGAATTATCGAACCCTTCCCGATGATAAGGCTTGCGCCTGGTCTTTTCTCTTACTTGATCCTCAATGCCTTCAGCGATTGCTTTTGCCTGGACTGTTGATCCTGCATGGGAAATCAGGAAACTTCGGCTGATAGTCGTATTCAGATGTGTCAAATCCAGAAATGTAATCGCTTCCCCTTTTTTTGAACGTATTGCTTCAATTATTATCTCCAATAATTCATTGTAGTCAGAATCTTCTAGCTTTTTCTTCATATGTTCTTTTTTCGCGTGCTCTGCAAGGCCCGTAATCAACGGACTGCTTTAGATAAAACGCCATTATAATATTTTGTGTAAATTTAGTCAGTAAATTGAGCTTCTATGCAACAACCCGTAAAGTATTTTTCTAAAAGGCTGAATTCTACAAATTTGTATGCCTCAGAATTGTTGTTAAAACCGCACAGGAAAGAAGCTTTTTGGGTTCGCACGGATGATCAGTTTTCTGGTCGGGGCCAAGGCAGCAAAACTTGGAGTTCTGAACCCGGATTGAACTTGACGGGATCAATGGTTGTTTTCCCTGAGAAATTTAACGCTTCCAGTCAGTTCATTCTTTCAAAAACTTTTGCTCTCGCAGCTGCGGATTTTTTGGAGCTTTTTATTGAGGAGGTTAAAATTAAGTGGCCTAATGATCTGTATGTTGGTGATCGCAAAATTGGTGGAATATTGATCGAAACAGCTATTTTGGGGAAGTATATTGAGTCTGCCATTTTGGGAATTGGAATTAATATCAATCAGGTGAATTTTTCGAAAAACATCCCAAATCCAGTTTCTCTGAGAGGATTAACCGATATGGATTATGACCTTACAGAACTTGAAGATCTTCTAATCACTTCGTTCAAAAATAAATATGTGCTGCTTGAATCAGGAGATTATGATGAAATCAATAGTGAGTACCTCAGCAAGCTTTACCGGTTCGGGGAATTCACTGAGTTCAAAACTAGAGATAAAATTATCTCTGCCAGAATTATTAGTGTTTCAGAATTCGGACATCTTATCATACAAACTGACACCGGGACCCTTATGACCTTTGATTACCAGGAAATTGAATATCTCCTACCTCCTAACCTCCTAACCTCCTAACCTCCTAACCTCCTCAGCGTCCCCAGGTGGACGGATCTTCCCTCCATTGCTGAAGCAAATTTTCCTGCTCAGGTAATATGTCGCCGGTTTGGAGCGCCAGACTTAGCAGACTGCCATAATTGCTGAGCGTGCCGAGGCGGCATCCTGCCATTTTGAAATTATTTTCAGAAACAGGAAATCCATAGGTGAAAATAGCCAGCATGCCAAGAATTTCAAGGCCTGCTGCCTGCAAGGCTTTATAGGCTGCCAGACTGCTGCCCCCGGTGGAAATAAGGTCTTCAATAATCACAGTCTTCATACCGGCAGCGTAATCCCCTTCAATCTGATTGCCTAAACCATGACCTTTTGCTTCGGGGCGTACATATACAAATGGCAGGTCAAGAGCTTCAGCAACAAGAATACCATGAGCGATAGCCCCTGTGGCAACTCCGGCTATCAATTCTGTTCCGGGATATTCTTCCTTTATTCTCATCGCAAATTCATCCCTGATGGTCTTTCTGACCGATGGATAGGACAAGGTTTTACGATTATCACAATAAATGGGAGATTTCCAACCCGAAGCCCAGGTGAAAGGACTTGCCGGAGACAGCTTAATTGCTTTAATTTGCAATAAAAGCGACGCGATCATCTTTTCTGTGTCCATCATGTCTCAAAGGTATAAAGTTTTTTTCAACGACTGTCTCCTCTCGATCTCTACCCCCGACGAGGCAATTTGTGGAGTTTGCAAAGAAATCATTTCAAACCCCGATCGGAGTATTGTTGCTGAATTGATTGCGCAATTTGAAACTTCCGGCATACACAGCTATTGCGCTTGCTGTGAGAATCCGAATGACTTTTTTTTATTATTCTCCAGTTTTTACCAGATTATCGAGGCTGCCGGTGGAATCGTTCGTCATCCTTCAGGGAAATATCTCTTTATCAAAAGATTCGGGAAATGGGACCTTCCTAAAGGTAAGATTGAAAAGGGGGAATCTCCTGCGAATGCTGCTTTGAGAGAGGTTATGGAAGAATGTGGAATAGAAAACCTGAAATTGTTGAATGAACTTCCTTCCACTTATCATACATACAAACTGGAAGGAAACAGGGTTATGAAAAAGACTTGGTGGTTTGCTATGGATTATTCTGGAGATTTTCACACAGTTCCACAAATTGAAGAGGGCATTTCTGAAGCTACGTGGTTGGTCCCTTCTCAATTTGATATGGTACTGGAGAATTCCTACCGCTCAATAGCCGAATTAATTAATGATGTTTCGTGGAGTTCTTAAGCATCTGTCATGGATTAATCCCCGATAACCATCCGGTCGGGCAGAAACTGAGCTGCATCTCCGCCATACTTGAGGATTTCCCTGATGATTGTTGAATTTACGGGAGTATATTCCGGGACAGCCAGCAAGAATACCGTTTCTACATTAGGATTCATTTTCCGGTTAATCTGAGCAATGGCACGTTCATACTCAAAATCAGCGGCTGTTCTTAATCCACGTAAAAGATACTGAGCACCAACCTGCTTGCAATAATCAACAGTGAGCCCTTCGTAAAACGTAACTTCTATCCTGGATTCATCCTGGTACAGTTTGCCAATCATCGATAAACGCTTCTCCAATGGGAAAAAGCTCTTCTTTTCTGAATTATGCCCTATAGCAATTAGCAATTTGTCAAACAAGGGCAACGCCCTGCTGATCACATTCTCATGTCCTTTGGTAAACGGATCAAATGACCCTGGAAAAACTGCAATTTTTTGCATACGCGGTGAGCTGTTTATACAAAGGTAGCAATCCCGACGCGTTTAGGCAAACACCCGTACATCTTCT
>CAIXHD010000264.1 GCA_903919065.1 uncultured Bacteroidota bacterium | reverse complement strand
TGCAGTTGCAGTAAGGATGGTAAAAACATCGCCATTGGCAGGCGTATAGGTGCCGCTTAATGAAAGACTGACACCTGATAAACTATAACTACCTGCTATATTGACCTGTGTGTAATCGGTTGTTGCAACAATCCCACCGATTTCGGTTTTCAGGCTGATGGCTCCTGAACTTGCATCTCCAATGGAAATGGTTCCCCCGCTGATACGTGCGAATTCAGAACTTCCAATACTGACTGGTCCTCCTATGGCATCCGTTTCAGGTCCCAGGTCGATGGCTGTGCTTAAAGTATACTGCACTATGCTTAAGGTGTTTGAGGCATGAACCGCAATCACCGAATTACCATAATAAACCATACTGTTACCCCTGAGTGTAATGTTTCCACCCTTAGATGAAGTAGTTATGGAACCTGGCCATAAGGCAATTGCATACGCATCTGCACCTGAGCCTTCAATGCCGGTAACGGAAATGGGTCCTCCATTTGAAGTGATTGTCCCGGTCAGGTCAACTCCCTCGTTGTATTGGACCCCACTGTTGTTTTTCCCGCCGCCGGCACCTAATATGGTAACCGATGCAGATCCTCCGGCAGTGATTGTTGAGCTATTCGCTGCTTTTACCCCGATGCAGCCCCATCCTGACGCATCAGGATGGCTGGTACCGGTTATGGAGACATTACCTCCACCAGAACTGACAGTTCCGGCGCCTATAAGATACACTCCATGATTATTTTCACCGCTTGATGCGCCTGATGTTCCATTGAGCGTAACCGACCCATTCGAACCCGAGGTAATAATGCCTGTATTTAATTCAATGCCATAGTTATAGGAGCTTTCGCCCACACCCCCTCCGTACCCGGTGACCGAAACGTTTCCACCGCCTGATGTTACGGTAGCTGAGCTACTATAAACCTTGATCCCGGTATTAGTGTCCCCTCCTGAATTCCCGCCTGTACCCGTCAGCGTCACAGACCCGGTGCTTCCTGAGCTGATTGCACCTCCTGAGTAAACATAAATACCAAAATTATCAGAGGATGTCCCATTATCACCTCCACCTGTTCCACTTACTGAAATATTGCCCCTCTCTGAGGTTATCAACGACCCGCTATTATTAACATATACGCCGTAATTGTATCCAAATGTACCGCCGGTAGTGTTATTGCCACCCTTGCCGGTAACACTTACAGAACCTCCGCCGCCAGCCTTGATCACGCCCAGGTTTAAAACATACACACCACGGTTATCCGCTCCGTTATATCCGGCAGTATTATCAATACCGCCGCCACCTGTCCCGTTGATCACAACATTTCCGCCCCCTGATGTTATCGTACTATGGTCAACAGAAAGGCCGGCGTTTTGGCCCTTGGTTGTACCGGTAGTGTTTCCTCCCTTACCTGTAATCGTTACCACTCCGGCTCCGCCTGAATCTATTATGGAATTAGTTAATAAACAAACACCTATGTTCTTTGTACTATTTAATCCTCCACCTGTGCCATCCACTGTTACTTTACCTGAGGATCCTGAGCTAATCCGGGCTCCGCCATCAAGCAGTACCCCGTAGTTCCCGCTTGCGGTTCCAGCCCCACCTGTCCCGGTTACCAAAACATCCCCTCCGGTTGAGGTAATGTTTTTTCCGGATGCAGGTGGTCCGTATATATAAACACCGATTGGTGCAAGGGTCGTCGCCCCCCCACCAAAGCCGGTCACGGAAACATAACCGTTTGCTCCGCTGGTA
>CAIXHD010000263.1 GCA_903919065.1 uncultured Bacteroidota bacterium | reverse complement strand
GCGGGAAAAAGTCGTGTGAAATATTGGCGGCATCCCATCCGGCAGAGTTCGCTGAATGGCACTCCGAGCAATTGGTTGAGTATCCGGCAACCTGATGGTTGGGTTTGGTGGTTGCCTGATAAGTAGTCCGGTGACAATCGATGCATTCAATACCCAATGGCTCAAAACGGCGCATCGATCCGGATTTGTGACAAGCGGTGCAATCCCCCAGCTGATGAGCGCCAGTTAGCGGAAACCTGCTTTGCCTGTGGATTTCACTGATATTCTCAACGATCCAGGATTTTGGAGTGTGGCACCGGGAGCAGTCGGGTCCCAGCGTGGTTTCATGCAAATCATTATGGCAATCCTTGCACTCTTTGCCAACGGATCCGAATTCGAGTGACTTGTGACAGGACCTGCAATTGATTGCCGTGTGTTGGCCGATAAGCTTATATCCGGTGGTATCGTGCTTAAACGTTAATGTTTTCTGGTCTACTTTCCACCCCGTGGTGGTATGGCATAATGAGCAATCCACCTGGAAAGTTTTTCCATGAGGCGATTGGCCAAACAAGCAGGCGAATCCGAGCAGAAAGCTTAGCGTAAATGACAGCTTGAGCATTTTATATTTTCAAATTTGTATTGAATATATCTCACCTTACCATCCGAAATCTCTTTATGGCACTTGGCACAGGCTACATCTTTATGACGGCCATCGAGCTTAAATCTGGTATTGTCATGATTAATCCGGGCAGGTTTCCACTTCTCAAAATCATGACACCGGGTACAGGAACGATTATCTTTTGTATCAAATTGTTTGTTATGGACATCATTATGGCAATCGAGACAACGGTCGTTGAGTGCGGCAAACTTTTGAACCGGGGTTCCGTCGGTACCGGGCTTAAAATGGCATTGCCTGCAGGTTACAACGGCATGCTTTCCGGTAAGCTTGAAATCTGTGGAATTATGATCAAAATTCACTTTCGTCCAAACATCCGTTGAATGGCATTTTTCGCAATTCTGATTGCCGAAATATTTTGCATCGATGGCATTCTTATGAATATTCTCATGACAATCAACACAACTTTTTTTCAAACCCCTGAATACCCAGTCAGTCTCCTTCTTATGACAGGCTAAGCAGGGTGTTGCCAGGTGTGCGCCATCTAATTTGAAATCACCCTTGTTATGCCTTTCAACAGTATAAAGCGATGTCTTGAATCCTTCGAGCGAATGACAATCCTTGCAATCCGAAGCAATACCGGGCTTTTGAAATTGACCCTTGTGCTCATCCTTATGGCAGTCGGAACACAGACTAAATTTGAGTTTGGCTGTTAGCGACTGTTTATGACACAACTTACACTCAACATTGATATGCCTGCCTTCCAAGGGATAATCTGTTTTACCATGATTAAATCCGGTTGAGGTAACCACCTTTCTGAATGATTCCTCATTATGACATTTCTTGCAGTCGCTGCCGAATTTGTTTTCGTGAACATCCTTATGACAATCAGTGCAGTTTGAAAAGGCTATTCCCGAAAACTTTTGGAATTTCTTCCCGTTCAGATCTGCAATCTTATGGCATTTTGAACAATCAACCGTCTGATGTTTTCCCAACAGCGGATACTTGGTTTTCTTGTGATCGAACCCCAACACCGGCTTGAATGATTTATTATTATGACAGGTGAGGCAGTTTTCCGAAAGTGTTTTCTGATGATAATCTTCATGGCAGTTCAGGCATCCGGTTCCTAATCCAAGGTAGGATGCTGAAGACTTCTGCGATTTTTTAACCTTGATTAATTCAGGCTTATGGCACGATTTACACCCCAGTGTGCTGTGCTTGCCCACCAGTTCATAGCCCGCGTTCTTATGATCGAATTTTGTGGTATCGAACCGGGTAATGGCAAAATTTCTGCCGTGGTGCTCGTTGTGGCAGGAAAAACACTCCTTGCCCTTAACCTCCGGCGAGGAATGATAACCCTTATTCAGATCAACCAGTTCTTTAATTTCCTTGTGACAAACCAGACATTTTGCCGACGATACCTTTTTCCCAACCTCATGGCATTGAGTGCAATGCGACATTCCTTCCAGACTGGCATGGGCTTTTGTCAATTCTCCGGGGGATATCTGTCCGAATGCCCCACTGACCGATAGAAACAGAAATAGTACAATAGCGGAAACCCATGAATAACTCACAGTAAAACCAGCTCCGATATTTACATTTCTACTTCTCATGCTTAAGTATAGCCTCGCCAAATTTCCGTGTGATCATAATTCCTGATTTCTCCAGGAACTGGGTGGGCAATTCACCCCCGGCCAGAATGAATACCAGATCATTATCCAATCGGGTTTCCTGCCCCGGTTCTTTTCCGGTATAATAAACACAATCCTGCCTGATGGATGTCAGGTTGGTATTAAAAAGCACCTCAACCGATTTTTCTGCAATGGCCGCTTTGATTTTTTCATTGTTCTTCGGCTTAATCCTGGCAAATGCATCGCCGCGGTAAGCCAGGTGAACCTTGTTTTGCCCCATAAGCTGCAGAGCCGATTCGATGGCAGAATCACCCCCTCCGACAACCACAACATTTTTACCCTCCACTAATTCGGGTTCAAGAAGCCGGTAGGTAACTTTTTCAAGCTCCTCCCCCGGGATATTCAATTTCCTTGGAGATCCCCTTCTTCCAATTGCCAGCAGTACTTTCTGCGTAGTATAATCCTTGCAATTTGATCCGCCAACAACAAAGTATCCGGGGTGGGCAACAATGGTTTCAATTTTGGTGTTTTCGACTATCGTGATGTTGTTCTTTCCCAATACATCCTGCCACAATTTTAAAAGCTGCTCCTTGCTGGTCTCGTTGAGTTTGACTTTCCCATACAGCGGCAATTCCATTGGAGAAGTCATAATGATCTTGGCACGGGGGAAATTGAAAACAGTACCCCCCAGCGTATCCTGATCAACAGTAAGTACTTTGAGATTATTCTTTTTTGCGGTTAGTGTTGCCGAAATCCCGGCGGGACCGGCCCCAACAACAATAAGGTCATAGTCAGCGGTCACTTTTTTATCCAGTGTTTTGGTCAGATTCTCAACTGCCTGTCGCCCTTGCTCCACTGCATTTTTTATCAGCCCCATTCCTCCGATTTCCCCGGCAATAAAAATTCCCGGCACGTTCGATTCAAACTGCTGATTTACGTGAGGCAGATCAACCCCCCTTTTTTCTGTTCCGATACAAAGTGAAATTGCCTCCACCGGGCATGCATGAAAACAGGCACCGTGACCCACGCAATGGGAAGCATTTATTATGGTAGCCTTTCCGTTCCTGATCCCCAGTATGTCCTTCTCCGGACAGGCACTGATGCAGGCACCGGTTCGGATGCATGAATTTACATCAACCACAGGATGCAGTGAAACGGGTTCATGCAATCCTTCCTCTTTGGACAATTTTATCTTTTCATCAACAATTCTTGAATCACGCTTCTGCTTTCTGATATAGATAAATACAATCAGCGCAATGAAAAGAATGACAACGGAATAGGTAATGACCTTCTCGATTAATACTTCCATATATTCAGAATATCCACCTATAACCCAGGGTGATAACAACAATCACATGAATGATCATAACAATCAGCATAGCCATCGCAAACGGCAGATGTGCAACATGCCAGTACTCCATAAGATTTCGCATGGAAACGAGCATATCAATCTTTCTGTTCAGTGTTATTTCGTTGCTTAACAGCTTACAGGCTTTCTTATAACTTGAAGCAGTCAGGTTTTGCTTACGTAAATCTCTTTTCAATTTTTTGAAAATGGCCCGGTCATAACGGTATCCGCCAATGAACTTTTTAAAGAAACTTTGGCCAGTAGCGTCAGGCCGACTTTTAAAAGCATCCTGAAGAAGAAGAGCTAAATTTTCATCACCCTGACCGGTTTCATTCAAAACGGTACTCCACTCGCTTTTCATGCCGTTTATCTCACTCAGACTCAATTCGCGTCCTTCCACCGACCGCGGAATCTGAATATAAATAAACCTCCCGATCACCCCGCTGAAAACAACTGCAACCATACTCCAGAAGCTGATTGCAACAATTCCACCGAATTTGAAGCTGGTATGAAACAATACGAAGATGGGTCCGAGAATGCATAAAAATATATGGAACTCAAGCCAGTGCTTCAGATAGCCCAATCGTGAAAGCTTTCTGAATCTTTTCCGGGCCATATAGGAAAACAGGCCGATAACAATCATCAGGGATCCGGCGATACCAAAACCATGGCCAAGATACCCACTGGGTTTAAGTGATTCATGTTCCGGAAGGAAGAAACGCTCTTCCAGACTGATCCCGTAGTAATGAAACCCGATATACGTAAGAATAATCACCGAAGCGATTAAAATTATCACCATGGTGGATATAAAAATCCTATGTGCCGTCTTATTCATCTGTGGATAGAGAAACGGACAAATATAGGCATTGTTGTCCGTCTTCCCCTGGTAAAACCGAGATGCACAGGGCAATTGGCAACTCCGGCATACGAAGTTCAGTCCATAAATTCAACTAAATCATAACTTTAGACTCTTGTAAGAAGTCTTAATAAAAGTTAAAAAATGTTAAAATTATGACAACCGTCATAAAATATTTCGCCGAAAAATATTACTCGCCAATCTACTTTTGCGAGACACAATACAGGGACTTGAATCCCCTCAAAAACAGGTCATTGCCAATGATAACCGGTGATGCATGAAAAGTATCATCAAGCTTGTTATTCGACACCAATTCAAAAGACGGCCCGGCTTTGATCACATCAACAACACCGTCACCAGCTATGTATAAATAACCGCCAGCGCCAGTCGGTGATGAATAAATATTCACTATTCCCGGTAGTATCTGATTGCTGTAATTCACCTTGCCGTCCTTTGCATCCAAACAGGTGATGGTTCCATTATTTGCTTTCAGAAAATAGAGCTTGCCATCCATAAGCACCGGACTTGGAGTATAGGGAGTGTCCTGAAGATATTTCCAGATGATTGCATCGGTGGTAGTGATATCACCCTTTGCCTTGGCCAGATCGATAGCCAGCAGGGCATTCCCGCGATATCCGCTCATTACAAAAAGAGTTCCGTCGGCATAAACCGGATTCGGGATCACATTTCGGGTTAAACCTGTGCATTCCCAGATAAGTTCGCCGGTTTCAAAATCATAACTGCGAACCTTACTTGTTGCAGCAGTGATCACCTGAGCCTTGCCATTCACCTCAACGATGAGCGGACTGGCCCAGGAAGTTTTCTCCTGGCGTTCGACCTTCCAAACATCCTTGCCCGTTTTCTTATCAAGAGCAGCAATAAATGATGCTCCTTCATGATCCCATAAAACTACAACCTTGTCTTTATAAACCGATGGAGAACTGCCTTCGCCAAAGCTCATCACAATTTCCATCTGGCCAAAATCGCGGTCCCAAAGGATATTGCCCTTAAAATCGAGGCAATACAAACCGCGTGATCCGAAAAAAGCATAAATATTTTCCCCGTCGGTCACCGGTGAGTTGGAAGCCCAGCTGCCGAGGTTATGCGTACGCTCAATAGGAATTTCTTCCTTAACGGTACGTTCCCATTGTATTTTACCGGTTTTCCTGTCGACTGATATTACTTGAAATTTATGAATGAATTCTGTTCCGCTGGATGGAGGTCCTAACCGGCCTGATTCTTGCGTAGCTTCTCCCTGTGCTGGTTTTTTATCCGTTGGCACGGCAGTTAAAACAATGATCTGGTCGCCCCATACAATTGGTGTTGCATGCCCCTTGCCGGGTATCTCAGTCTTCCATTTGATATTTTTCGTTTCGCTGAACTCTGATGGTGGCGTACCCATAAAAGCGGCACCAGTTTCAGCCGGTCCGCGCCACTGCATCCAGTTTTTGCCTGATACAGCCGAATTGTTCTGGGCAGTAAGTACGTTGGGAATAACCAGCATCAGGCTGGTTAAACATAAAAAAGTAAGGCTCCGTCGGTACATAAAATCTTGATTATTTAAGTATTAATTAAGGTCTTTAACACATCGGACAGAAAAACCGCTGGTGTTAAAATCATTGAACCTGCCGATAGCATTCTGGTTATAATATAAATATCTGCGGTAGGATGATTCTTTATCGTACACGGTGGATGTCCAGAAAGTTGCGAATCCGCCCATTCCCAGAAAACCACCCGTGGCATAGCGATACCCTGCCGGTATTGCGCTGAAACTTGAGGAGTTGGATCCGTTACCGTCACTCTCCCATCCGGTTTCAATCTTAATTTTCTTACCTACATCGCCAGTGAATCTCCAGCCGGTGGAATCAAGTTCTACTGCTTCCATGCCCAAGGCCAGTTCCAGACTCTTCCATTCATCATCATCCGGCAGATGCCATCCGGAAGGACAAATATCCCTTCCATTGCCGTGGGTAGTGGCGGTAGCTGTTGTCCAGTCATACAGACAACCATATTTTGTATAGTTCTCGGTGGCTTTTGCAGCAGCCGGATCAAATCCTGAATACCCATAAACCCAAATTCCTCCCTGATCAAACGATGGAGAAACATGGGGAATAAAAGCCAGGTTTTGGGCCATCCAGATTTTGCTGGATATCCTCACCGCTTCGTATTCCTTATTATCGCGCGAATCGGTAAAACGGAAAGGTTCAGGCACGGCTATATTGAAAACACGTTCCTCGGTTTCCAGATATACAAGCGTTTCCATTCTTGCTCTAACATCATCGCGAACTATCAGCCGGGCTAAACCGAGAGGTATACCTGAAATTTCATAATCCCCGTCGGCACTGGAAATAAAGCTCAGCTGGCTGTCGGTGAAATCAGCATTCAATATGGTAACCTTATAGTATGGTTTTGGATTGTGCGTCATGTTCCCGGTAATTTTACCGGATAACTTGCAGGTATATTTTGATGAAGTAAGGTTTACCAAAGCGTTGTTTATCCCCTCAACCACCATCAATTTTGTTGTGCCAACTGTAAAATCGGGCTTTTGGGCGGTAATCGTTTGCCGTCCCACTCTTACTCCGTCAAATCCGAAACTGCCATCGAGTTCGGTAGTATCTGTTTTGCCGTCAAGAGTGATAATTGCCCCGCCGACAGGAACTTTACATCCGGTGAACAAAGCGAATCCGGTTAACTTTGCAAATCTAAGCGCCGCAACCGGGATCACCAGTGTATCCATTGTTTCAGCATCACCATCTGAAACGGTGATAAAAAGTTGATAAGTGTCATCAACGGTGGTAGCCGGTGCCACCCAAAGCGCATCAGTCTGGTCAGTCGGGCCGGTAAAGGTTCCCTTAGCAGCCGACCATTGATAAGTGAGCTTGTTCAGTTCCGGATCTGAAGCCTCCACCCTGACATTAAAATTGTAATTTCCGATACCCGGCTCACGGGCAAATTCGGTTTTGATGATCCTTGGCGGGAGATTTTTTTCGCACGAGAAAAGAATAAAGACTGCTAATAAAGGAAGTAGCAGGACGAACTGACGGGAAAGCCGTGTTTTCATAATCATAAGAGTTTACAGTCCGTCGTGAAATTTACCGCGCGAATCAGCAAAATTCAATTTCCGGGTATATCGTCCAAGTGAAATTGAATCCAGTTCTTCCGGCTTCATTGCCTTTCCAAAAATCGTATACTTATAGCGGCTGGCAAACAGTCCCACTCCGCCGTTCCTGATATTATTGAATTCGGGCTGGTAAAGCATAGCTGAATTCGGATCCATCGCACTCTGGTACATAATCAGGTTGGAATCTGCCAGCTGGATCATAAAGTCGACTCCCACTGCTATCCTTCGAACACCGGGAAGCACCTTGATCTCACGCTGCAGGAACCGATAAATAAAATCTTCGCCCAGATAACTCATCAGGTCGGATTCCGGTGCATTCGGATCAACAGTGAAATCCTGTTCATACTCAATGTATTTGGGCGTAGTTTTACCATCTGCTATTTCCTGATACAGAAATCTTACCAGCTGCGGATAGTTTGCAGGTGTCAGATCGAGAAAATAATTCATCCGTTCGGGATGATACAAGTTATAACGGGTTTTTCGCTGCTCGGAAGTATAGGCACTCGCGAAATTCCATGATCCCAACGGCTGTATCCTCGAAGTATAGGTTTTATTTATCTTGATAAGCTTTATGCTCAATTCGTAATCATACTCCGAATAAATGGGCTCGGTAGTCTTGAAAAGATAGTGACCCACTGTGGAAAACTGCCCCGAATCCTTCTGGATTTCATGAGTCGGATAAAAGATGATCGGATCTTCCATGATACTCCCATCCAACGTATCAAATCGGGTAAGCTTGACGATAATATCCTCCGGGGGATAGTATACCGAATCAGCGTTTTTGGAGAAATTATAAGCGTTCTCCCGACAAACATAACTGCGCTCAACCCTAACATACTGGACACTGTCCTTAGCATTAAGCACGCACATTACATAAGGGGTTGCATCAGCCGGTGCCGTTGGATCAAAAGGGACCTCGCAAGAAGCCGCAAATAGAGCCAGGGCAATGGCAACTGTGGAAAGACGGGCAGCTGTCATTGTTAATTCAAATTAGTGAACATTCAAATGTATAAGGAATTACCTAAATACCAAACTCAGTCTTCAGTTCTCAGTCACCAGTCACCAGTCACCAGTCTTCAGTTCTCAGTCACCAGTCACCAGTCGCCAGTCTTCAGTCACCAGTCTCCAGTCACCAGTCTTCAGTTCTTCTTACGGCGCAGTCCGCCGGCAAGCAATAGAATACCGGTTACTCCGGCAACTCCGCCACCAATCATTTTCGCTGACGACCGGTTATTCACCTTGGTTTTCGTTTGTACGGAATCATTGGTCAATGCCCTGACTGCGGCTGAAATCTCCTTCTCGACTTTAGCGGCTCCGGTTTGTTTATCCTGATACCCGTCGTAAATAAAATAGCATCCCCCGATAATCAGTAAAATTCCTGCAAATGAGATTAACGCTTTCATATTCTTTCAGTTTTAATCAAATCTATTGTTCATCCCCGGATGTCATCACCACGGGCTTAATAAAACCATTTTCATCAAAATACATCCTGTCGATACAGGTAACTCTCGAATTACCATCCGTTTCACTGAGCGGACGGCGATGGTAAACAATATAATATTCCTCCTTGCCAGGAGTTTTGATCACCGAATGATGCCCCGCTCCAGTAGCAATTTTCGGATCCTGCTGAAGCACTTTCCCGATCCTTTTAAATGGTCCGAAAGGTGAATCTGCAATGGCATAAGCCACACAATAATCGGGTCCGGTCCAGCCTCCTTCCGACCACATAAAATAATATTTCCCATTGCGGATAAACATAAACGGTCCCTCCACATAACCCTCCGGAGTGATCTCCTTAAACGTTGTACCATCGGGATAAGGTATGAATCCGGTAAAATCATTTTTCATCTGCGCGATATTGCAGTGCCTCCATCCTCCGTAAATCAGGTAATACTTGCCATCCTTATCTTTAAAGGCAAACTGGTCGATCGGCTGGGCTCCGTTATAAAATTTATCCACGAGAGGTTTACCCAGATAATCCTTGAACGGACCGGCCGGGTTATCGGCAACTGCCACCCCGATACCTCCCTTTTCCTGATCGTTCTGAATATCATTGGCCCCGAAAAAGAAATAATATTTACCCTCTTTTTCGATGACCGAAGGTGCCCACATGGCCCGTTTTGCCCAACGTACAGCCGTTGTGTCGAGCACCTGTGGATGCTTGGTCCAGGTGATCAGGTCGGGCGACGAAAAGGCATCGAAAAATACCTGTTTCCCGTACCGTGCAGAATAAGTAGGATATATCCAGTAGGTATTCCCGAAAACGCCTCCTTCCGGATCGGCATACCAGCCAGGGAAAAGTGGATTTTGTGGAGTTGTTGGCTTTTTAGCTGTCTGAGAATAGCCCGAATTGAAGAAGCTGAGGAGCGAGGAGGTTAGGAGGATAATGGTTAGGAGGCTAGAGGTGAGGAGTCTAAAGGCCAGAAGCTTAATGGTGAGGAGGTTATATTCCATCGGTAAATAATAAATTGTTTCAGGGTAAATCGGCTTGCACTCAGTGAGCACTAAGGAATCATTTCGTTCAGTATTTTAATGGAGGTTATCATGCAGCCTTCGCAGATCGTTTCGTGCAGCTTGTTTTCCTTGGCCACAGCCCTTCCTTCGGCTGTTTTAAGGTCACAATTTAACAACACGCTGCACTGGTTCGAATGATGTTGGTCCTTGAAGCGCCTATCGAACTCCTGAATCATTTCGTACGATTTTTCTTTCCGATCTATATTATCCGGATAAAGGTTGCTGTTATGGATGCCTATCACCATAAAGGCTCCGGTGACCACCCCGCAGGTTTCCTGCAGCCGGCCCATCCCGCCGCCAAAGCCGACAGAGATATGTGCGGCCATTTCCTTATCAAACCCCAATTTCTCAGCAAATGCGGTAACTACAGCTTGTGAGCAATTCAAGCCTCCACGAAAAGAGGCAATTGCAATTTCTTCAATATTGGTCATTTGAGTTTCAATTTTGCATTGGAAAAGTACGAAAAGCTACCTTGATACAAGAATGAGGTCGATAAAATGCTATTGATGGTAATTGCTTAATCTTCCAATGTCAGTTATTAAAGCATTAATTTTCAATACTTTAAAGATATTACTGAATTTATTTGCCAATATCAATTGTTGTAGTTAAATTTACATAGTCCTCCTTACCGCACACAATCAGAACTAAAAGAAAGTTTATTCCTTCGTCCGAATTATTGCCAATTTTTGGAAAGAAAAGCCACTTTCCAAAGAGGGAGGAGTATTTCGGCAACAAATTGAAAGGGTTGAATTCAAAAGCCTCTTGGGATGATCAGATCATCACCAAGAGGCAGAGTTCAAGGTCTTGTGCATAAGACCATCCGCTCTGTCGAAACGGATACTAACTCAATGTCAAACATATTATTTTATTTTTATGAAACGCATATACTTAATTTTTATGGTGTCCATTATTTTTTTCAGCATGCTTTCAATAACAGCATGTAAAAAAGAGATCATGACACCTGTCAAATCCAATTCAAGCAATCTATTAACCAAATCTCAACCTAACCTCAAACCTGCAATAGAACAGGGAATGCTGGCGTTTTACTCCTGGAAGGACTTTTCTTCAACAGTAAAGTATTTAAATGACCGTGGCACCAAGTTTATTTTGGAGTGGAATAAGGAGATTTCGTTCCGGTCCCAAGAAGAAATCTTTGAAGAAATTATCGAACAGGAAAATTTAAAAAAGGATGCCGAGGCTGCTTTATTAGGCCCAGATCTATCCTTTGATGAACTAAAAAAAATTCATGTAACCCATTCAGAAATTTACAACCTTTATCTAGAAAAAGGATTGATAACAGAGGATGCTGAAAGCGATGGCAATAAATCCTTTAGGCATAATGTTTTTAACCCTACATTTATGTGTGCACTGAGTGAAGATGGATTTGTAATGATAGGAGATACAATTTATCAATTTCTACCCAACAAGGTAAAATACATTGCAGATGGTGATTTTAGCAAAATCAATAGGTTAAAGGAGTTAAATTCATCTTCTAGTGCAGAAAACATCACTATAATTAATTATCATAAAGTAACAAAAAGCGGTGGTGGTGATTGGAGCCATTCAACAGATTGGATTTACGATGGGGCATTTAAGCGCATCAAAGCTGATGTTGTTGCCATGTGCCCAGATCTTGGCGATGGTGTAGATGCGGCTTTTGTCTCTTTCTATTTTGAAGTATCAGCTCAAGGATGGTTGTTTGGATGGAACTATCGAAATAATTACAATCCTATTGACTGGACTAATTGCGATTGGGATTGGCATGAGTATTATTATCCGGTGGAAGAACCGTTAGATATTTATTCATATGACTATGCAGATAGCTATTTCTATACTGATTATCCTATGGCAGGATACAGTAATCACTGTAAAACCTATTTGTTTCCAAATGGTTGGATAGGTATGTCTGGTTATAAGTTCTTTAATTTCAACTTATATTACAGTTTTTCAGTTTCTGCAAATGTCTACGGAACTATATCTTTTACTTCCAATTGATAGGTTTGAAAAAAAAGTAGGAGCCAAGGCTCCTACTTTTTTTTGTAATACTATTTTTATGAAAACCATTATTCTACTCTTCATAATATTGCTAACCTCCTGTATTCAGGAGATCCCCATCAATATGCCTAAAATCGATAGCTATTTGACTATCAATGCTCTGATTTGTTCCAAGAGCGCTATCTCCTTGAATATTTCGAATCTAATAGCTTTCTCAGATACAATTACATCCGACACTCCAAATAAAATTGAGATTTCTATTCATCAAGATGGCCTTCTCGTCGCTAATCCCATTGGCCCTGGTCCTATTATTTTTACTTCTGTTTATCCACAAATAGGATCTGAATATAGGTTAATAGTTAAGACCGAAACTGATACTCTTGCAGCTTCTACAACAATTCCTTCAGAGATTTTGATATCAAATGCTGTTTTTAAATACAGTAATGTGCCTTCGCAGACTTTTGACCTGCTGACTGAAGCATCAATTACATGGAAAGACCCGGCAGGAGTTGATAATTACTATGAATTGCAGGTACTCGATAAGAAAATGAAAGCCCTTTCTTTCCAACAATTCGATCAAATTGATGACCCAGTAATTCAACAGGAATGTGACTTGGACTATACTCCTTCCTCATTTGTGTTTTCAGACAAGCAGTTTGAAGGGAATTTCTATACTTTAACTTTAAGATTTGGAAATGGGGGATCCCCAACAAGACCAGATTCTGCCTCTGTGGTTCTCCGGAACCTAAGTAAGGAGTATTATCATTTTAAGAAATCGTGGCATAAACATATTTTTCTTCAGAACGCATCCCTTCAATGGGACCGAGATTTGAGTTTCACTAATGTGTATTCGCTTCTTTTTCAGGGCGACCCGGTACCCCTTTATACCAATATTCAAAATGGCATTGGGATCTTTGCCGGATATAGTCAGGATACAAGACGATTCAGATTCAAGGAACAATGAAAAGCGCAATCAAGAAAATTGTCCTGATACTGATTGCTGGTATCCTGTATGTCTCAACTACAAAGGCACAGACGCTGCTGGTAAGTGGCTATGTCCAGGATTTGAAAACCGGTGAAAAGCTGATCGGGGCCAATATCATAGAAGTTGTTAACCACAAGGTAACCACAACCAATCAATTCGGATACTTTTCTGTGCCGGTCTCTTTGAGTAAACCTTGCCAGGTAACTGTCTCCTATGTAGGGTATCAAGCCGTGTCTTTGAATCTGACCCTGATTCACGATACCCTATTGGTTATCAAATTAAACCAAAACAACGAAATTAAGGAGGTCAAAATCATCGGCAAATCCAACCGGAACCCTGAGATAGCAAGCTCCTTTGGAAAGGTTTCCCTGAACAGTGACATTGTATCGAAACTTCCCAGTCTCACTGGCATCCAGGATATCATGAGAGCCAGTCAATTGTTGCCTGGAATTCAATCTGGCAAAGAAGGCAGCAGCCAGATTTACATTCGAGGTGGCAATTCTGATCAGAACCTCATTTTACTTGATGATGTTCCGGTTTACTATGTCAACCACATTGGCGGATTTATATCGGTATTTGATGCAAGCGCAATCAATTCAATCAACATTTATAAAGGTGAATTCCCAGCCCGCTATGGAGGCAGACTATCGGGCATTCTGGATATCAGACTCAAAGAGGGATCTAAATCCAGCACAAAACAGACTTTGCAACTCGGTTTGTTGTCGACGGAATACAAAATCGAGGGTCCGGTCAAAAAAGATACATCTTCCTATCTTATCTCGATTCGCAGATGTAATGTTGATGTTTTTACAAGGCTCTTTTCCTTAATGTATTCCAACGGTAAATATCAGGGAGGATATACCTTTTATGACTTTACGGGCAAATTTACACATAACCTGGGACCGAAAGATAAACTGTTCTTTACGGTATATTTCGGACACGATAAGATTTTTGGCAAGGGAACATCCACCACAACCGATGGAAATTATAAGGTAGAAGGCTCAATTAATACCAAATGGGGCAATTATATCGCCTCGGCAAAATGGACACATATTTATTCCAGTTCGCTGTTCGGGAGTCTGACGGTTGCTTATAGCCAATTCGTTTACAATAAAAACCTGGTAAGCAAGGCTTCGAAATCAGCTGACGGGTTAACAAAGAACTCTTACAAGCTATCTTTTGGCTCAAACATTCACGATATTATCTGTAATTATAATTTTGAAAAAAATCTGAATCCCAGACATCGCCTTTCTTTTGGAATCCAAAATACCTTTCATATTTTCAAACCATACAATTTTACTCTTGAGGACGAAAGCCTCTCCTTCCAAAATAGAAAATATTCTAGTCATCAGAATTCTCCAGAATCCAGGGTCTATTTTGAGGACAATTTCGATTTATCTGATAAATGGCAGATTTCTGTCGGTACCCAGCTTGCATTCATTTATTCAGATACTCGCTCCTATTGGGCACTGGAACCCCGGCTATCCTCAAAATTCGATCTATCTGACAACCTGAATCTGAACTTCGGTTATTCCAGGATGACTCAGAATCTTCACTTGTTATCGAGTTCAGGATTAGGCCTTCCAACGGATCTTTGGATTCCCGTGACAGCCCAGATTGCCCCGGGCACATCGGATCAGATTGGAATAGGAATTGATTGGCAACTCCCAGCTAATCTTCCATTTCATTTAACAATGGAAGCTTATTATAAGAAAATGAGAAATTTGGCCGAATTTCGGGAAGGCTCGGTATTTTTTCAAAACGGGACCAATTGGCAATTATCAGTGGAGACCGGAGGTCTTGGTGTTTCAAAAGGGATTGAACTATTAATTGAGAAACAACAGGGCCGGCTCACTGGTTGGATCGGCTATACCCTGTCAAAACATGATCGCATTTTTCCTGGTTTGAACGGTGGAAAGCCATTTCCCTTCCGCTATGATAGGACCCATGATTTATCACTTGTAGCAAACTATGAAATCAACAAACACATAAATCTATGTGGTACCTGGGTTTTCTGGACTGGAGAAGCTATCACACTTGCATACGGATCATATTCTGTTCCTGTCGATTTTTTAAATGGTCAAATCGTAAATGGGGTTGCCCATGCCTATTCGTCGCGAAATGGTTATCGATTGCCAGATTATCACCGGATGGATATTGCAATCCAGTTCAAACGATCATTTAACAAAGCAGACAGGACCATCTCCTTTGGAATATACAATTTATATAATCGGAAAAATCCATTCTTCCTTTTCTGGGATAAAAATTCCAATGGAGTCATGAAATTGTATCAGATAAACATATTTCCAATTATGCCGAATATTTCTGTAGCCTACAATTTCAAATGACACCCATTTAATTTGTTTTCTTTTAATAAAACAATCTTGCCAAAAAGGCATTCAGCACTATCTTTATCCTGTGAAGAATTTTACTAAAAATCGGAATTGGAAACTCAGAGCCGGTATCGCCATCCTGATCCTCTCGTTTTCTATGACTCCGATGATTTTACTGACTCCGTTTCTGCATGTTGATGCGAAAACAAAAATTATACTCACCACCACCTGGATTATCATCGGCAACATCACATTTTATGGCGGTGGATTTCTCGTAGGAAAAGAAGTATTCACAAAATATAAGAGTTACCTGAACCCCCGAAACTGGTTCAAAAAGAAATCTAAAAACATTACACCACCAGTATGAAAAGAACAACTTTACTTCTGTTAGCCGGACTGGCCAGCTTTACTGCATTCGGGCAAGACATCGCCGGCTCCTGGTATGGGTCACTGAAACTTTCAGGAATCGAACTGAGAATAGTGTTCCACATTACTAAAATCGACGATGGATATACCTCCACCATGGATAGCCCTGATCAGAATGCATTTGGTCTGGCCACAGCAACCACAACATTAGCCGATTCCAAGCTGACTATCCTCATGAAAACGCCTGTACTGGAGTATTCCGGCGAACTGAAAGATGGTATTATCACAGGCAACCTGAAGCAAAACGGAGCGACCTTCCCAATGAATTTATCGAAAAAGAAGGTTGAAAAAGCCGTAGTGCTCAGGCCACAGGAGCCCAAACCACCCTATCCGTATTATACCGAAGAGGTGAAATTCAGGAATGAAGCTGCGGGTGCTGTTCTGGCCGGAACCCTCACCATGCCTTCGAAAGAGGGTAAATATCCGGTTGTGATCATGATTTCCGGCAGTGGTCCTCAAAACAGGAACGAGGAGCTTTTAGGCCACAAGCCATTTCTCGTGATTGCCGATCATCTTACCCGGAACGGCATTGCCGTTTTACGCTACGACGACCGCGGAACGGCTCAGTCAACCGGTGACTTCAAAACAGCCACCTCTCTCGATTTTGCTTCCGATGTTGAGGCAGCTATTGACTTCTTAAAGGGCAGAAAAGAGATCGACAAAAAGAAAATAGGATTGATGGGCCACAGCGAAGGAGGACTGATTGCTCCGATGGTTGCCGAAAAATCCAAAGATGTAGATTTCATTATTCTGCTGGCCGGTCCGGGGTTACCGGGATATAAAATTTTACTGATGCAGCAGGAATTAATCGCCAGGGCAGGTGGTTCATCTGAAAGTGATATCGAAAAAACCAGAAAGACTAATCAGGCAGCTTTTGATGTGGTTCTCAAATCAGATAATGTAGAAACATTGCAGCCAGAGTTGACAAAATTCCTGGTGGATGAATTGGCTAAAGATCCGACCGCTGAAATACCTGCTGGAATGAGCAAGGAGGATTTTGTCAAGTCATCGGTGGCTCAGATGGTCAGCCCCTGGATGATGTATTTTTTGAAATATGATCCGGCCACTTCATTAACCAAAGTCAAATGCCCGGTGCTTGCCGTCAATGGTTCGCTCGACCTTCAGGTACCCCCGAAAGAAGACCTGGCAGCCATCGGCGAATCGCTCAAAAAAGCTAAAAATAAAAAGGTGACAATCATTGAATTTCCGGGGTTGAATCACCTGTTTCAGGAATGCAAAACCGGCTCACCAAACGAGTATGCCTCCATCGAGCAGACCTTCTCACCCAAGGCCCTCGACGAGATCACGAAATGGATTCAGGGGGTCGTAAAATGACAAGTTAGAGATTCGAGGACCAGTTTTGAATGCTGAAATCAGAAAATCAAGGTAGTCTCTGTACGACAACGAAAAGGTGCTCTCAATCAACTCTGTACGACAGCGTAAAGGTCCCCGCTTCCGGCTCCGCCGTCGCGAGGATGACAGAGAAGGAATGCTACGTTGGATGAATTCTGGAAGAACGCTTTTGCTGAAATTGTTGAAAGAACGCTTTGCGGAAATGACTGATAAGTGCGTTCTTTTTCAACCTATCCTAATTAGGAAGCCCTTTTCTGTCATCCCGGCGCAGGCGCAGCCTGAAGCCGGGACCTTTATGCTGCCGTACCGAGGGATTTGAGAGCACCTTTACACTGTCGTACCGAAGCAGACAGGAGAACGTTCGCTCCACGCGTCACGCGTCACGATAATTTTCTTTAATAAACCGCGGCGTGCACACCGCCAAAAATATCAGGTCATTAACGCCGATATTGGTGATTCGCTGCCGCATGCCCGGAGCAATAGTAACCGTATCTCCCGGATAAACCTTTAAAGGCCGATCGTCGCCAACTTCAGCAAAACCGGTACCTTCGAGAATCAGGTAGCGTTCCGTAGTGCCGGAAAGTGTATGCCACTGGGTGGTGACTCCCGGCAATACCCGCACCCGGGCAACCGATACTTCAGGATCAGCCCCGGTATTCAATAATTCGGTGATGTAGCAGTTTTCCTCGAAGAAATATTCCTTCATGGTTTCAGCAATTGGGTTCGTAATAATTCGACGGTTTTGAAGATGGCGGCCACCTGGCGGTCCTCAACCTGATCATCCATATTGATGCAGCAGATGCCTGTGAGCCAGGGATTAACTGAATCAGCCACCAGACCGGTGACAATCTGACTGATTTCATCCGGAGTATGGCTGCTCAATGTTACCGGATCGAGCCTGATATTCAGAAAAGTATTTGGCAAAAATTTTCGCAGCATTTTAACGTCCCCACCCCAGCCGACATCCAGAAAAGCCAGATTTTTGATTTTACTGAAAGACTCAGCAAAACGGTGCGGATCCTTCCCGCAATAATGAATGCCAAATGGTTGGTGATTCAGGCTCCAGCCCATATCTATGGGTAATAAAAACTCTTCATACTGTTCGGTGGAGATCATGGT
>CAIXHD010000262.1 GCA_903919065.1 uncultured Bacteroidota bacterium | reverse complement strand
CCCACTTGACATTGTGATTTCAGAATTCAAAATTGGTCTTGGTCTTCAAAAAGGTGTCAGGTATCGGGTATCAGGTTTCGGGTTAAGGACAAAGTTATAGGAATGAAGTATATGGAATTAGCCCAAGGTAGCCCTGCTGCCTACCCCCGACACCTGATACCCGACACCCCATACCCCATACCCCATACCTGATACCCGATACCCGACACCCGATACCCGATACCCGATACCCCATACCCTACACCCTACTTCTCATTATATATCACACTGATCACCGTTTTACCGGCAGCGGAGAGGGTTTCACGGCTGATGTTGCTCATATTATCGGCCTGTGTGTGCCAGAAAGAACCAAATGAACTCTCTGTTGTTACATCGTTCTGTATGATATCGATAGAGGGGATTCCAATGATCTGGTTAATGAAAAGGTGATCATCAATGAGTGGACTCGTTTTCCTGTAAGTGAAAAATTTGCCGTAGCCCAGTTTATTTCCGGCCTTCCATACCTTATCAAGCACCGATTGGGCATAGTTCCGGCTGACTTCTTCCATGGTGAATTCAGCGTTTGGTGCACCAACCATATCAAGGAGAATTCCATAACGCGCAAAATAGCCCTGAATGTGAGGGTTTTTGGCCCAGTATTGCGAGCCCAGGCACCAGAATTCCGGTTTGCTGTCTGTGTCCCGACCCGAGGGAGTACCGTAATCTTCAACATCAAAAAGAATAATATCGATTCCCAGAGGGGTAGGCATCGATTGCAAACCGCGGGCAATCTCCAGTAATACTGCTGCTCCGCTGGCCCCGTCATTAGCGCCGGCTATCGGAAGATCGTGTTTTGCCGGATCAGGATCCTGATCGGCAAATGGTCGGCTGTCCCAATGCGCCATCAGGAGTATGCGATTACTTTTTTCTGGCTGATAGCGTGCAATAATGTTTTTCATCGGTACCGATCGGCCATCAAAAACTTTGACAGTGGCTTCCTGAACAATAATATCGGCCCCGAATGACCTTAATTTTGATGTCAGCCACGTTGCACATTCAATCTGAGCCTGACTTCCAGGTACCCTTGGCCCAAAATTCACCTGCTTCTCGGTAAAGGCATAGGCGGAGTCAGCTGAAAAAACCGGAGTCGGAACTCGAATAGCTTCATTATCAGCATCTTGTTTTCCTCCTCCTTTTCCCCCGGCGTTTGTCTTGCATCCTGCAATACCCGAAACGATAATGGCACTTATAATCAACCAGCTCTTAATCTTCATTTCGTATATATTCAATTTTTTTAATCATTAATTCCCACCGGTTAAAACCGGCGGCTATTAATATCGGTGTTCAAACATCGCATCACCGAATCATCACATCATCAAATTACCCTATTTCCCATTCGGCGCCATCCTTCTTGTCTTTCACCGATATGCCGATTTTTCCAAGTTCGTCCCTTATACGGTCGGAAAGTGCAAAGTCCTTGTTTTTCTTGGCTTCCTGGCGAAGCGACAGGATCATCTCCATTACTTTCGGAAGAATTTCGGAATCACCTGCTGAAGATTGATCTTCGAGCAGACCGAGTATGTCAAAAACGAACTGGCGGAATTGCAGAACCAATGCATCACGGTCCATTTGGGTGATACTTTCCTTGCCATCAGAGATCAGGTTGATCATCCTTACCATATCAAACAGGTGGGCAATGAGTATAGGTGTGTTCAGGTCATCATTCAGGGCATTGAAGCAGTTCGTTTTCCATTCCTCAATATTGATGGTTGTGTTATTCCCTGTGGGCAATCCGGGGAGCATGACGATGGACTTCATAAGTCGGGCGAGGCCTTTCTCTGAAGCCTGAAGTGCTTCATTGGAGAAATCGAGCGTTGACCGGTAATGCGCCTGAAGGATAAAAAACCGGATAGTCATCGGATTATAGGCCTTTTCGAGGAGCGGATGGTCACCCGAAAAAAGTTGGTCGAGCAATATCCCGTTTCCCAATGATTTACCCATTTTCTGGCCATTAATGGTAATCATGTTATTATGCATCCAATAGCGGACGGAGTCCTTGCCGTTGGCGATCTTCGATTGTGCGATTTCACATTCGTGATGGGGGAACATGAGATCCATTCCACCGCCATGAATATCAAATGTTTCACCCAGATATTTGGTGCTCATGGCTGAGCATTCCAGATGCCAGCCGGGAAATCCGGGACTCCAGGGCGAGTTCCATCGCATGATATGCTCAGGCAGTGCTTTCTTCCACAAGGCGAAATCAAACGGATTCCTCTTTTCCTGCTGTCCATCAAGATCTCTGGTAGTAGCCAGCAAGTCGTCGAGGATACGGCCGGAGAGCTTTCCATAATGATTTTCAGCATCATATTTTTCAACGTCAAAATAGACTGACCCATTGCTGATATATGCATACCCGGCCTTAAGAATTTTTTCTGCCATCTCGATCTGCTCAGGGATATGTCCGGATGCTCGTGGCTCAATGCTCGGTTTTAATACATTCAGCTGGTCCATGCTCTGATGATAGTGATCGCTGTACCTCTGCACGACCTCCATTGGTTCAATCTGTTCGAGCCGGGCACGGGTGGCTATCTTATCGTGTCCTTCATCGGCATCGTTTTCAAGATGTCCGACGTCGGTAATATTGCGTACATATCTAACCTGATAACCCAGATAACTGAGGTACCTGAAGAGGACATCAAAAGTTATGGCCGGCCTGGCATGGCCCAGATGCGGATCGCCATATACTGTTGGACCGCATACATAAACTCCGACACGCGGCGGATGAAGTGGTTCAAAAATTTCTTTGCTGCGGGTAAGCGTGTTGTATAGGATTAACTCAGCCATAAGTCAGGGATAAATTTGCTGGGGTAAAAGTAAAAAAAAATTAGCCAGGGGGAAGGGAAGGAAGGTAACCTGGCTAATTCGGAAGTTGGCAAAGTGCGGGGTTAGGAATCCGGGCGGACCCTAATCGGCAATACTGAAAGGAAATCCAGGGAGGGTTTCTCCTTGGGCTTTGATAGTTGTATTATTATTGATTGTTATCATTATCAGTTTAAGTTCATTCCAAAAGTATAATACCTGATTTACAAAAAAATCAGGATTGTGTATTTTACTGGAATGACTGTATGTTCGGTAGGGTTTACCGTTTAACTGGTATAACCGATGGTTAAACTGAGGCCTCTCAGCCCTTCGATGAATTCGTTTTTACGGGTTCTTGACACGGCAAGCGAAGTGCCGTTATTCATCGTAACCGTACCCCCCTGACCTCGCTGGTACTTCCTTACATACTTCAGGTTTATCAGGTGGGTATTGTGTATACGGATAAAATTCAATCCATTGAGAATTTCTTCAAAATGGTTGAGAGTTTTTGTGACAATGATGGTTTCTCCAGACAGAAGAAATACGGTTGAGTAATTACCTGCTGCCTCCAGCCTGATAATATCCTGAATTTCAACAATGATAAGCCCGTCATTTGAGGGAAGGCTGATCTTGTCGAAATTGTTCTTAAGGGTCCGGTTAAGAATATCCAGCCTTGGTTGTAAATTATTCGACGGACGGATTTTTATGTATCGCTGAACAGCATCTTCAAGTTCCCTGTAATTTATTGGCTTGAGTAAATAATGTAAGGCTGAAAATTCGAAAGCCTTCAGGGCAAAATCATTATAAGCGGTGATGAAAATAATCTCGAAGTTAACCTTCCCAATCCGGTTCAGCAAATCGAAAGCATCACCATCAGGCATCGAAATATCAAGAAAAACCAGCTCCGGTTCTAATTCCTTTATTACACGGAGACCTGTCTCCACACTATTGCCAGTGCCAATTACTTGTACTTCCTGGCAATAACGCTCCAGCAAGGTCTGCAGAGTTAATAAACTTTTATGTTCATCCTCGATGATTATTGTTCTGATCTTGCTTTCCATGTCATACCAATGATTAAGTTTTCAGCTCATAAGGAATCACAAGCTCAATTAAAGTTCCTGAGGCAGTTCCATCAGGATGCTTCAAATCGGAAATCGTCAGGCTGATTTTCCTCTTGTTCATCTTATTTAACAACTCAATTCTTTCCTCTACGTTCTTTATGCCATTTGGAATATGCGAGGTCTTCATCCCCTTTAAAGATAGAGAATTTTCTCTACCAATTCCATTATCTTCGATAGAACATTTAAAGTAATCTTCCTGATCAGCGAATGAAATTTTGAGATATCCCTTTCCTCTCAGAGGCAATAAGCCATGCCATATTGCATTTTCCACAAAGGGCTGGAGCATCATCGGCGGAATCATAGTCTCATTATAGTCGATTTTGTCGTCTTTATTAATCTTATTTTCAAATTCATTTTCAAACCTCAGCTTTTCCATTCCCAGATACAGACAAAGTGTAGTGATTTCTTCCTGGAGGGTAATCACATTCTTCTTAGAATTATCCAAAATCCTGCGGATAAGACCTGAAAAATTGGTCAGATAATTATTTGCCTGAAATTCATCGTGCTGGATAATGAAATGCTCGATAGAATTCAGTGAATTAAAAATAAAATGAGGGTTCATCTGTGAGAGTAGTGCCCGTTTCTCAGCATGAAGCAATCGACGTTTCTCCAATTCCCTGGTTTTGATGTCTTTTAATATTACAATAAATATCAGGTAAATCAATCCGGCAAGCAAAAGAGCATAAACAGCAAGCATCAGCTTAGATTCAAGAAAAGGCACTGCTACCTCCACCCTTAATGTTTTCTCGGTGAATGGATCGAACGTATCGGTGTATGATGAATTGATGCAAAAAGTATAATTCCCATGACGAAGATCTGCATACCGTGCTTCCAGATTATCAGTGGCAATATAATCTTCGTCGATTCCGACCATCTTATATTTATAGTGGACCCGGCTGAGCGACCTGTAGGTTGTCGCTTTAAACTTAATAACCAGATCGGTTTCGCCCGGTTGAAGGGTTATCGAAGAGGTCAGCCTGCGAGGTTGCTCATTCACCAGTATCGGCCCGACAACCAGCTTTGGTGACATTTTCGGAGGCTTTGTAAAGTTTGGGCTCAAACGAACAGCACCCTGCGAAGTTGCCACCCAAATATCACCTTTGTGTTTAATAATCTGATAGATGCGATTTGACGGCAACCCCTCATATATGGTATAGTAAGAAATGGACATCACCTTTTGTGACTTATAATCAAGGGTGATTTTGTTTAGTCCATTATTCGTTCCGGCCCAAACAACGGAATCATTTTCCACAAAGAGAACGTCAATAATATCACTCGAAAGGCCAAGTTTCTGAGTAATCCTTGTAACCGATGAATCGGGATGTATTATTGCTATACCGTAATCAGCAACACTGGCCCAGATATCTTTACCCACCTGGTTTATACAATGGATGCGCCTTCCCAGAAGCGTGTCTTTATTGCTCCATGGATACGCGATCGAATCGAGACTGCTTAAAAGCCCTGAATTCTGAGATCCCAGCCATATCCTGTTGTAATTGTCTAAATGAAATGCACGAACCCTGTTTATGGCTTGCCTGAGAAATCTCTGATACGGCGAGGTAGTGTCCATCTCTTTCTGTATCCAGCTCTGAATAATTCGGGAATCTTTGAGCACGGAAATATTAGCCGGGAAACTGACCATCCATTTCCCATCGGTCAATGGAAGATAATCGTACGCATAGCCAGGCATTTTTCCAACTCCCTGGTATTGCCCCTTGGTGTCGATTTCCAGCAGGTCGAATTTAAATGCCAAAAGATGCTTGTCGGGAGTATAAAAGAGCTTTCTGATCGCTCCTAATGATCCTGGGATATTAAGCTCCCGAAACAGGTATTTATGATTCGCCTGTTCAGAACCTTTAAGCAGAAGTCCGGTTTGGGTCCCCAGATAAATATTCTCTCCATCAGAGACCATCGCTGTGATAATATTATCCTTATTATTTCCAGAAGGATAGTTATAAACCTCAATATCTAAGGTATTCGCTTCAAATATGCCATTTGTTAATGTGGAGAACCAGTAGCTCCCTTCATGATCCTGAGCAATTCCGGTAACGGTTTCACCGGTAAGGTAACGGATAGGTTCGGAATAAAAATCCGGATTGAGGAATAACATAGCCCCTTCATCGACCAGGCCAATCCAGAAGCTGCCTTTCTTATCCACGAAAAGACTGGTAATGTCGTCGTCAAAGGCTCTTTCGCTTTTTAGCCTGCCATCTTTTATATGAAACACCTTATTGACATAACTGACAATGAACTCATTTTTGCCAATCGGGTATAGTTCCTTGCGATGATCATTCGTTTTTTCTGCTGCTCCGCATTTCAGATAAATCCATTCTTTATCCGGAATAACGGCCGTCCTGATTCTTTGGTTGGTATCCGGAAGGCCAATCATATCAATATAAAATCCGGTCGAATCATAATGAATGGCCATGGATGCACCTTCATGATTCAATAATTGTTTGGTCTGCTTTTCCGGTTGGTTGCCTGGTGTGAAAAGATATAATCCCGGATAGTTGTAACTCAAGTACAGGGTACTGTCAGTATTAAAGAAAATGTGCTGTACATATTCGCTTGATTTGTGGAGACTGTGAATGGTTTCGCTGGCCGGATGCATCCTGACCGTGTCGTCGATAATGCCATACAGGTAATTATTCATCGATGAAACCCAGATCCTGTCCCATGCATCGTTGAACATACGCAGATTGCTGTTTTCTTTAAGTCCATCAAAAACTGTGAATTGCCTCGATGAATATCCATCGTATCGCCAAACCCCCCGGTCGGTTGTAGCCCATAATACTCCTTTCTTGTCGAACAAAATCCGGTATACCTCGTTAGATGGCAATTTGACACCCGATTCAGTAGTGTAATGGACGTAATTCAATTCCTGAGCACGGCCAAACGTCATTGGCAGCACCAAAGCAGTAGCCATTAATATGAAAAACAGTATGTTCGGGCGCACTGTAAGATGGATAATTAACTCAAATTTAATGCTAATCCGGTAATTACCCCTTTAAATTGGCTAATTTTGCAGCAAAATTTTTATAATGCAAAGAAGAAGTAAAAAAGAGAGTCCTCAATCAGCTAATAAGAAAATTCTTAGAAGCAAGATTCTGGGGATCTTTAATCAAAATACAGCTCAAGGTCTAAACTATAAACAGATTGGCGCCAAACTGGGTTTAAGTGATCCGGGTCAGAAAAAACTTATCGCTGATGTTCTGGAGGAGCTGGTGCGCAACGGGCAATTAATTGAGGTGGAACGCGGCCAATACAAGCTGAAGGTTCGCGGTGGACATATTACCGGTATTGTTCAGATGACCCGTTCCGGAGCAGCATATATTATCTCGGAGGAGGTTAAGGAAGATGTTTACATTAATAACAGGAATGTCAATCGTGCCCTAAACGGCGACAAGGTCAAGGTTTATCTTTATGCCCGCCGGGAAGGCCAGCGACTCATGGGTGAGATTGTGGAAATCCTGGAAACCCGCGAACGTACTTTTGTTGGCACTATCGAAAGATCATCGGGGTACTATTTTCTTATTCCTGATAACCGCGATATGCCCTACGATATCTTTATCCATCCCCGTAACCTGAAAGGTGCTGAGGAGGGACAGAAAGTGGTGGCTCGCATTACTGAATGGCCTCCAACAGCAAAGAACCCTTTTGGTGAAGTTATTGATGTTTTAGGTGTTGCCGGTCAGCATGAAACAGAAACCCATGCTATTCTGGCTGAATTTGAACTTCCGTATAAGTTTTCTGAAAATGTTCTGAAACAGGCAGAAACAGTCCCCGGAGAGATCACCAAAGAGGATATCCGTTCCAGGAGAGATTTCCGCGATACAACAACTTTCACTATAGATCCGGGCGATGCAAAAGATTTCGATGATGCCCTCTCGATGGAAAAACTCGAAAACGGCAACTGGGAAATCGGAGTACATATCGCTGATGTAAGCCATTACGTGCGGCCTTTCTCAGAAATCGACAAGGAGGCATTTAATCGCGGCACATCGGTTTATCTGGTTGATCGGGTAGTTCCTATGCTGCCTGAGCGCCTTTCGAACGACCTCTGCTCCCTTAAACCGCATGTTGACCGCCTTACCTTTTCAGCGGTTTTTGAAATGAATGAGAAATCTGAAGTTCTGAACCAATGGTTTGGCCGGACAGTGATTCATTCTGACAGGCGCTTCTCTTATGAGGAGGCGCAGCAGGTGATTGAAACCGGCGAAGGTGACCTTTCGGCCGAAATCCTTCAATTCCATAAAATGGCTTCCATCCTCCGAGCAGAGCGGTTCAAGAGGGGTTCATTTTCTTTTGAGCGCGAGGAGGTTAAATTTTATATCGATGAGAGTGGAAAGCCTACCGGCGTTTATTTTAAAGAAGCAAAGGAATCCAATTGGCTGATCGAGGAATTCATGTTGCTCGCGAATCTAAAGGTTGCTGAACGTATTGGCAAAGTAAAACAGGGCCAAAAGCCAAAAACATTTGTTTATCGCATTCATGACCGTCCTAACGTGGAGAAGCTGATCAATTTTTCCAACTTTATCCACACCTTCGGCTATTCGGTGAAAACCGCTAGTCATAAGGCAATCGCCGATTCGATGAATAAGCTTTTAACGCAAATAAAAGGCAAAAACGAACAATATATTATTGAAAGTCTGGCTATCAGGACTATGGCCAAAGCAAAATATTCAACCCAGAACATCGGCCACTATGGGCTTTCGTTCGAGCATTACACCCATTTTACTTCCCCGATCAGGCGTTATCCCGATCTTATGGTTCATCGGCTCCTTGATCTGTATCTGCATAATGAGCCTTCTGAAAACCAGCCAAAAGTGGAAGGAATGTGTATCCAGTCGAGCATGATGGAGGACAGGGCGGTTAAGGCTGAGCGGGCCAGTGTAAAATATAAGCAGGTCGAATTTCTCCAGGATAAGATCGGGCAGAAATATGATGGCATTATATCAGGAATCAGCGAGTGGGGATTTTATGTTGAACTCACCGACAACCATTGCGAGGGAATGGTCCCGATGCGCGATATGGACGATGATTTCTACGAATATGATGAGAAAAACTATTGCCTGGTAGGAGCCCAGACGCGCAGACGCTTCGTTATTGGCCAAAAGGTCAGGATCGAGATTGCCCGTACAAACCTCGCCAAGCGCCAGATGGATTTTAAATTGGCTTAAAGAGAAGGCTCAAGGCTCAGGGCTCAGGGCTCAGGGCTCAAGGCTCAAGTAAAGACAGAAGTTGCAGGTATTTATAGCCCTCGGTTTTAACCGGTGGTTAGGAGATTTCAATCCGGGGGTGGTAAAATTCAATCCGTTCGGAACTACTCTACAGTGGTTGTTTCTCCTACATTGCCTTCCACTTGGAAATCTGGTTCTTTAACAGGAAAATGCAAATTACGATATAAGGGTAAAACAATTCAAACATGAGAAAATATTTGCTATTAGTTAGCCTTATTGTGGCTTTAGGAAGCTCAATATTCAAACTCCATGGACAGACTCCCAATGGACATAACCCCTATGAACCGTTTGCACCCGACGGCATTCCGTTTGTGGTTGCCGATTCCGCTTTTATGCCCGATATGAAAGGCAATCACCGGGCCGTGGTGAAGGTGGTTAATTCCAATATGAATGCGGTTGTTGCAACCATTCCCTGGCGTAGGCCCGACCTGCGACCTGAAACAAAAAAAGTGGTTGTATACGGTGTTAAAACCGGAAAGGAAGTCATGAATGTGAAGGTATTGGAATTCTCCGCGGAAAAGGGAAGAATAGCCTTTCAGCCTCAAGTCGGTGAAACCGGGTACTACGTGTATTACCTTCCATATAAATTCCGACGGGGCTGGGACGATGCCCGCTATGGTGAACCCTGGAACGATTATCTTGCCCCAACCTATCAGGCAGACCCTACCTGGGCTGCATTGGTCGAAAAGGAGAAAACCACACTTCCAGAAGCGAAGATCGAACGTATTGAAAGCCGTTCAGAATTCGATGCCTTTACCTCGATAGGCCTTATCGCTACCCAAAAAGAGATTACTTCAATTCTGAGAAAATATACGGACGATTACCTGGTTTATACCGAGGACCGCGCGTTCCCAATTCGCCTGCCTTACACTATTCCCGCCCGCTGGGCAAAAAGAGCCCCTGTTCCTTCGTTCGATGGCGATGTCATGAAAAACGAGTATTACTGCTGGCAGCTTGGACTTTGGGCGGTTAAATCCGATGTTAAAAATGTTCGTGTATCTTTCAGCGATTTCACCTCCGGACGTGAATTTATCAGCAAAGATTCGGTTACCTGTTTCAATCAGGGAGGAACAAACTGGGACGGTAAACCCGTCAGTTTTGCAGTGAATGTACCCAAAGGAAGTGTGCAGGCATTGTGGTGCGGCATACAAATACCAGAAAACGCAAAAACGGGAACATATACTGGAACAGCTACGTTGACTGCCGATGGTACAGCACCCCGTAAAATAAAAGTTACTCTTCGGGTAAATGATGCTTCTTTGGCCGACAAAGGAGACGGTGAAACCTGGCGATACTCCCGCCTGCGCTGGCTGAACTCCACCATTGGCATGAACGACTCGCCGGTAAAACCTTACAACGATATGAAATTGTCAGGCAACAGTATTCAGGCATCCGGAAAGACGATTGTGATTGGTAAAAACGGACTACCCGAAACCATCAGCATCAACAACCGTCAGGTATTGGCCAATCCGATAAGCTTTGAGGCGCAAACCACAACTGGAACAATTAGCTTTTTAGCGGATAACCTTAAAATAGAACAGCAATCAGGTGGAAAAATAACATGGACTGCTTCATCGTCACAGAGTGGATTGAAATTTAACTGCGATGCCATCATGGAATATGATGGTTGTGTCACATATAACATTCAATTGTCAGCTACCGACAAGGATATTTCGGTATTGGATGTCCGTCTCAATACATTTTATGCAGCCGAATCAGCGGACTATTTTATGGGAGCAGGATTTAGCGGCGGGTTGCGTCCAGAGAATCATACCTGGAGCTGGAAAGGCCCCTACGACAGCTACTGGATAGGTGGTGATAAATCGGGCTTGCACGTTGAGTTTATCGGTGATGTGTACCATGGACCGCTCATTGCCGATTACAAACCCGGAGCGCCTAAGAACTGGGCCAACTATGGAAAGGGACAAATTTCAGAAACAGGAAACAAGGGACAGAAAGCCTCAGTAGTTGCGGCAACCGGTGCTCTTATAGTCACAAAGCAACCGGTACAATACGGATTGCAGTTGTTAATAACACCGGTTCGTCCAACAAATCCATCCAAGCATTTCTCTGAACGTTACTACCATTCTGATCCGAAAGGTTTCTCTCAGGCGGCTGAGGAAGGTGGCGCCAACATCGAGAATATCCACCATGCCCGTTTGCTCAATCCGTTTATAAATTATCCGTTTATTGTGCGCGATTCGCTCATTAAGCATATCGGGGAACAACACAAAGCCAACCGAAAAGTGAAACTTTACTACACGATTCGTGAGCTTACCACTCACTGCATTGAATCGTACGCATTGATGAGTTTGAAAAACGAGATTTTTGAACCCGGTGTAGGTTACGGCCTGCCATGGGAGTGTGAGCATTTAATCGATAACTACAAAGCTGCCTGGTACACCGAGCTGCCCAACCAGGTCTCGGACGCCGCATTGGTTATGGTAGGTAACTCAAGGTGGATCAATTACTACCTCGAAGGCTTACGCTGGATGCTCCAGAATTACAAACTTGATGGCATTTATATGGACGATGTATCCTTCGACCGGCCGGTAATGAAACGTATGCGCACTATCATGGAGCAATACCGTCCAGACGCTTTAATTGATTTGCACTCAAATACTGGCTATTCTGTTGGACCCACCAATCAATATACCGGTTTCTTCCCATATGTGGATCGTCTGTGGTTTGGCGAAAGTTTCCGTTATAACAAGATGACTCCTGACGAGTGGTTTGTGACCGCTTCCGGAATTCCTTTCGGGCAAATGGCCGAAATGCTTCAGGGTGGAGGCAACCGCTTCCTCGGAATGCTTTATGGTGAAACAGGCCGCGATGCCTACGGCGAATTTTCGCCCCGTCCGGTGTGGAAGCTTTGGAAAGATTTTGGCATTACAGATGCGAAAATGATTGGCTATTGGGACAAGGAATGTCCGGTGCAAACCAACCAACCCAACGTAAAGGCAACGGTTTATGTTAAGGCTGGGCAAACGCTTATTTCTATCGGTAATTTTGATGATATAAATCAAGATATAAAGCTCTCGATCAACTGGCAAGCGCTGGGATTAAGCCCTGAAAATGCAATACTAAAAGCACCTGAAGTTAAAGATTTTCAGGATGCCAAAACCTTTGATGTAAGTGGTACTATTCCAGTTAGGAGTAAGGAAGGCTGGCTGTTAATCTTACAAGAGAAGTAAATTTTGTAAAAACCACGGAAAGCATTGAAAACACAGCATGACCAGAATGGTACCGTTCGGAACTACTCCACCGTGACCGATTTCGCAAGGTTCCGCGGCTGGTCAACATCACACCCTCGCAATACAGCAATGTGATAGGCCAGAAGTTGCAGCGGTATCACGGAAAGCAGCACTGAAAATTCGGGTAATGTATCGGGAACAGCAATTACATGGTCGGCCAGACGTGAAATTTCCTGATCACCTTCTGTAACAATGGCAATCACCGTTCCTTTGCGTGCCTTGATTTCCTGAACATTGCTGACTACCTTGTCAAGAGTCTGGTCCTTGGCTGCCACCACTACAACGGGCATGTTCTCATCGATGAGCGCTATCGGACCATGCTTCATCTCTGCAGCAGGATATCCTTCGGCATGTATGTAGCTGATTTCTTTAAGTTTGAGTGCGCCTTCGAGTGCAACCGGGAAGAATACGCCGCGGCCCATGTAAATAGCATTTGTTGTATGCTGGAATATCTTGGCAATTTCGAGGATCTCCGCATCCTTTTCCAGTGTTTTCCTTAATTTGGCTGGCACCTCAACAAGTTCGGCAATCAGTTTCTCATATCGTTCTTTTGACAGGGTTCCGTTATTCCGACCGGTCATCAGGGCTATCATAATGAGTACGGTAACCTGAGCAGTAAATGCTTTGGTACTGGCAACCCCGATCTCAGGGCCGGCATGCGTATAAACTCCGGCATTGGTTTCCCTGGCAATCGAAGAGCCTACCACATTGCAGATTCCGAGCACAGTGGCACCCCGCTCACGTGCAAGCTTTATGGCCGCCAGTGTATCTGCCGTTTCTCCGCTCTGACTGATCGCCAGAACGATATCATCAGGACCCAGGATCGGGTTCCGGTAACGGAATTCAGAACTATATTCCACTTCAACAGGCACCCGGGCAAGCTCTTCAAAAAAGTATTCTCCCACCAAACCGGCATGCCACGAGGTGCCGCAGGCAGTTATGATGATTCTCTTTGCAGAGTAAAGCTTATGAAGTACATCATGCAACCCGCCCAGTTGGATTCCTGATAAATCGGGTAGTACACGCCCGCGAAAAGTGTCCTGGATGGCCCGCGGCTGTTCAAAAATTTCCTTCAGCATGAAATGTGCAAAACCCTCCTTATCCATTGCTCCGATCGATAGGTCGAGTTCCTGAATTTCAGGATCATGCGATGAGGTCCTCAGTGATCTTAGGACCAGCCGGTCGCGACTGATCATAGCGAAATCCTCATCATTCAGGTAGATAACGTTTTGCGTATATTCTACCAGAGGTGAGGCATCGGATGCGAGGTAATATTCGCCTTGTCCAACCCCGATTACCAATGGACTACCTTTGCGCGCAGCAAAGAGCAGATCGGGCTCATCGAGACAGGCAACCACGATTCCGTAAGCGCCTTCCACCTTATTCAGCGCCATCAGGATCGCAAGCTCGGCCGACAGGTCACCTTCGAGATACAAATGCTCGATAAGATTAACCAGTACCTCGGTATCGGTTTCGCCTGTGAAACTGATACCCCTGGTTTTTAAATGTCTTTTGATCGATGCATAATTCTCAATTATTCCATTGTGCACCATCACAAAATGCCCCTTGAATGAGGTATGCGGATGGGCATTAATCTCATTGGGCTCACCATGAGTAGCCCAACGCGTATGGCCCATTCCAATGGTTCCTGATTTGGTCCGTGATGTTCCGAGCCTCTCCAGGTCCGCAACTTTTCCTTTGCATTTCTGAACATTAAATCCTTCACTGATCAATGCAATTCCCGCAGAATCATAGCCCCGGTATTCAAGGCGTTTTAATCCATTCAAAATAATGGGATAGGCTTCGCGGGACCCGATGTAGCCGACAATTCCACACATGATAAAAAGGTTAGTTAACGCTAAGGTAAATATAATTTTAAAGTTGCCAACT
>CAIXHD010000261.1 GCA_903919065.1 uncultured Bacteroidota bacterium | reverse complement strand
GGTACCCAGCAAAGAACTTCCCCGCATATGCAGCTGGCTCATGACATGATCGCTGATGGACTGATCGGCGACGTAACCAGTGCCTACGTATGGGCTCCCGGTGGCGGCGGCGGAGTAAATCCGGTATGCAACGAAGTGCCTGTACCGGACGGTTTTGATTTTGAACGCTGGTCGGGACCTGCCCCTTTGAGGCCTTATTGCCCTGAACGGGTAACCAATGTAGGTTCCTGGTATACCAACGATTATAGTATCGGTTTCCTCGGCGGATGGGGTGCTCACCCACTGGATATTCTTGTCTGGGGCGTTAAGGATAAAATTAGCGGTGATTATTCATGTGAAGGAACCGGTCAGGCCTGGACAGGTGGTTTGTACAATAATATCATGTCGTGGGACCTGAACCTGAAATACAAGAACGGTTTCTTAGTGAATTTTGTCAGTGAGGATGTTGCATCTGCAGAAGCCGCAAAAACAGGGGAGAGCAGATCAGGCGATGGTACCACTTTCTTTGGCAGCAAAGGATGGATTTCTGTCAGTCGCAGCTCTGCCAGCTCCAATATTCCTGAATTACATGAAAAACTGAATAATTTTCCGAAAAGCGGGGCTTATATCCAGAGTGAAACCAACCTTATGGGCCAGGCTTTTATCGATGTGATTAAAGGTAAAATAAAGGAACTCTGTCCGCTCGATGAGGCAATTATCTCAGATACCATCAGCCATATGGGCAATATCGCTATCCGAACAGGTCGCAAAATCGAATGGAATCCGGCTAAGGGTGAAGTGACAGGGGATCCGGAAGCTAATAAGCTTTTTGTTCGTGAATTAAGATCTCCATATACCGTTTAAGAACCTATCCAGCGCGACAAATATGGTCAATCGCCGGAAATTCATCAAAAGAAGCCTTCAGGCGGGATTAACCGGATATCTTGGTGTTCAGGCATTGGATGGCTTAGCTTTGGGTGGCCTGGCTCTGGAAAATTTGCCGGTTGGCAGTAATCCGATAATTCCCACTGGCGATCAGCCTGACGTGATTTTTTTCATGACCGACCAGCAGCGCTGGGATGCCCTGGGAATGCTGAATCCGCATATCCATACCCCTAATCTTGATAGGCTTGCCAGAAACGGTATCATTTATCGTGAGGCAACCTGCCAGTCACCCTCCTGTGTTCCGAGTCGAAATTCCATGATGTTTGGATTGTATCCATCACAATTGAGGGTATTTGGAAATGGATCGCAGGCTCTCGATGACTCTAAACTTCCGTGTGATACATTACCAGCACGGTTTCAAAAAGCTGGATATCAGACTGCCGGCTTCGGAAAGACTCACTGGGGTCGCAGTTTTGAGCCCAGATCAACACGCGGTTTTGAGGTCAGGGTAGTGGGCGCTAAGGAAGTTGGCATGGAAAAGGGTGCAAGGTATCAGGATGACGAAAATCCATCAGGACTGGCAGCCTATCGGAAAGAAACAGATGCGTTCGGACCTGGCGAGGAGGGCGTTCCGGGATTTGTCGGATGCACCTCACAGGTCGAGGAAAGAGATCATCGCGATGGCTATGTGGCCGAAAAATGTCTGGAATTTTTAGATGCCGGAGTCGACCCCAACCGTCCGCTGTTTTTATATCTCTCTTTTTTAAAGCCCCATGCCGGATTAAATGTACCTAAACGATTTGAGGATCTGTATGATATAAATACAATCCCTGATACTGAACAGCCTCCGTGGGAAGAAGAGCCGGATACGCATCTGGCTTACAGTGACAAGGGAAGCGATTCCTTAGGTGCCCGCTATCAAACCTGGCGCGAAGCATGGACCGCAATGACGCCGATGGAAAGGCGCAGAACAACGCTCCGATACTATGCCAATTGTTCCTGGCTCGATCATTATTTCGGTCTCGCCATGGATAACCTGGAAAAGTTGGGCCGATCGAGGAAAACACTGTTCGTTTATACCTCTGACCATGGGGAAATGCTGGGGGAGCGGAATTTCCGGTTCACCAAATATTGCCTCTACGACAGCAGCGTCCGTGTGCCCCTGATTCTGGCCGGATCTGCAGTCCCCTTAAGTCTTCATGGAACGATTGATGATCGCCCGGCAGAGTTGGTTGATCTGTATCCCACACTGATGGCCGCCTCCGGAAATTCGATGGAGATAAAATCGCCCGGACTGGATCTGTTAAGTGATCAAAAGCACATTGGATCTTTTTCTGAATACCATGATTCAGGCGCACCGGCATACATGTGGCGCACTCCAAAATTTAAGCTCATCCTGTTCATGGATAAGCCGCTGGATGAAGCACATTTGGCGCCTGATTCGGCAAAGGGTGAATTGTATGATCTGGAAGCTGATCCTCATGAATGGAAAAATCTTTATGCTGACTCCGGATATTCCCTCATCAGGGAAAAAATGAAAACTGATTTGCTGATGCATCTCGCCTGCACCTGGAGCTCATGGACAAATATTAAAACTGTAAAATGAGAGCAATGAAGAAATTGTTACTTCTCCTGATGTTATCATCGATCCTGATCGCTGGATTGATGGCACAGAATGCCGGAATTCTATACACGAATCCTGATAAGAGTGTTGAGGTGAGAGTAAATGACCTGGTCGCCCGAATGACTCTCGAAGAAAAGGTTTCCCAGATGCAGCATACCGCCCCGGCTATTGAGCGCCTGGGAATACCGGCATACAACTGGTGGAACGAAGCCCTTCACGGCGTTGCCCGTAATGGTATCGCTACTGTTTTTCCGCAGGCCATCGGCATGGCCGCCACCTGGAATTATGAACTGATCAATCAGGAAGCAGAAATCATTTCCACCGAGGCACGCGCCAAATACTACGAAGCGATCGGAAAAAATGAACATAAGATCTATCAGGGCCTGACATTCTGGTCGCCAAACATTAATATTTTCAGGGATCCGAGGTGGGGAAGGGGACAGGAAACTTACGGCGAAGATCCTTACCTGACCGCTCAGATCGGTACCGCCTTTGTGAAAGGTATGCAGGGCGACAATGATAAATACTTCAAGGTAATTGCTACAGCCAAGCACTTTGCCGTTCACAGCGGACCCGAATCGAGCCGCCATAGTTTTGATGCCTGGCCCTCAGAAACCGACCTTTACGAGACTTATCTCCCCGCTTTTGAGGCATTGGTGCGTGATGCCGGAGTCTACTCATTCATGGGTGCCTATAACAGAGTTTACGGAACTCCATCGTGTGCGAGTGATCTCCTGCTCGAAAAAAATCTTCGGGAAAAATGGGGCTTTAAAGGGTATGTGGTCTCGGATTGCTGGGCAGTTTCTGATTTTTACAATGGCCATAAATTTGTTCCGGATGCTGCAAAGGCAGCAGCCCTCGCTGTTAAAGCCGGGACCGACCTATCATGCGGTGGTGAATACGGTAAATTGAATGAGGCAGTAAAACTGGGATATATCAGTGAAGCGGAAATTGATGTTTCGGTAAAAAGATTGTTTACCGCACGAATGAAACTGGGTATGTTCGATCCGCAGGAAATGTTGCCCTATGGAGCCATCCAGCCATCAGAAAACAATACGGAAGCAAACCGGCAGTTCGCCAGGAAAGTGGCCCAGGAGAGTATTGTCCTGTTGAAAAATGAAAACTCGGTTCTTCCACTTTCGAAAAAAGTAAAATCAATTGCGGTAATCGGACCCTATGCCGATGAAATATCAGTACTGCTTGGAAATTATAATGGTGATCCCACCAATCCGGTAACCATCCTTCAGGGAATAAGAAACCGGTCGGGTAAGCAGCTGAAAGTGACCTATGCACAAGGAGTTGACCAACCCGATAAGTTGGCGCAGGATACCAGCCTGACACGTAAGCAGGAAAGCAAGGCTGCTGAAGCGCTGAAAACAGCCTCGCAGGCCGACGTTATCATTTTTGTTGGTGGCATCTCGCCCGACCTGGAGGGGGAAGAAATGCCGGTTAAAATTGATGGGTTCAGCGGCGGCGACCGCACCCATCTGGATATGCCAAAAAATCAGCAGGAATTGCTCGAAAAGCTGAATGCCCTGAAAAAGCCGGTAATACTGGTGTTAACGAATGGCAGCGCACTGTCGGTAAACTGGGCAAAACAGAATATTCCTGCCATTGTTGAAGCCTGGTATCCGGGTGAGGAAGGCGGCAATGCAGTAGCTGATGTTCTATTTGGGGATTATAATCCTGCCGGACGATTACCCTTGACTTTTTATAAATCTGTCAATGACATTCCGGCCTTTGATGATTACCGTATGGAGGGCAAAACCTATCGGTATTTCAGAGGCGAGCCCCTGTATGCATTCGGATATGGATTGAGCTACACCAAGTTTGATTACTCAGGATTCTCATCAGCCGGTATAGCTATAAAGGCCGGAGAACCACTGAAATTGAGTGTTACCATACAAAATTCAGGAAATTTTGATGGCGACGAGGTCGTTCAGATATATGGTGTGCAACCGGAATCCGTATTGGCGCGACCTGTAAAGTCGCTGGTTGCATTCCGCCGCATTCATCTGAAAAAGGGCGAATCCAAAGTGGTGACTTTTGAAATTCCAGCTGTTCAGCTTCGGCATTTTGATACGAAACTTGGTGATTATGCTATCGCCAAAGGCCAGTATCAATTTCAGGTGGGTGCTGCCTCTAACGACCTCCGTGGAAAGGTCTTTGTGGAAATAAAATGAAAAAGAACCACAGAGACACGGATTACACAGAGTTACACAGAGATTATCTTTTGAGATTTTTCTCTGTGTTTCTCCATGCTCTCCGTGCCTCTGTGGTTAAAAACTTATAGACATGACCCGAACTGCATTTAAAATGAAACTGAAGCCCGGCTGCGAAGCCGAGTACAAAAAGCGTCACGATGAGATCTGGCCAGAGCTGGCTCAGCTGATCAAAGAATCAGGCGTTTATGATTATTCGATATTTCTCGATACTGAAACCAACATCCTTTTTGCAGTGCAGAAGCAGTCCGGAGAGCAGGGGTCGCAGGACCTGGGCTCGAATCCTGTGGTTCGTAAATGGTGGGATTATATGTCGGATATCATGGACGCAAATCCCGATGGTTCACCGGTAACCATCCCTTTAACTGAAGTTTTTTATCTTGAATAACATACAAAAATGAATTCCAGAGAACGTGTTTTAAGGGCTTTCGGAAAAGTCGGCGGTCTGCCCGACAGGGTACCCATCCAGTTTGATTTGTGCAGGCAACTGTCTGACTATTTTGGTAAAAAGCTTGATGTGCCGGTGAACTATACGGAGAATCTGTATGAGGATGTTACCTATCGTATCAGCGCCAATGAGTTACGGGTTGCTATGGGGAGCGATGTGGTGATCACCGGTGCTTCGGTATCTGATGATTTCCGGATTAAAAAAGACAGCGACGGCACCTGGCTGAATGAGTATCAGATGCGCATGCGGCAGGGCGATATTTATGTTGAGGTGGTAGGATATCCATTGGCCCATGCGGAAACCAGGGCAGATATCGATGCCTATAAATTTCCTGATCCTGATGCTCCCGGCAGGTATCGCGATGCTGAGGCGCTGGTGAAAAAATATCATCACGATTTTCTGGTTTTCGGTGATATTGAAGTCACGGTTTTCTCCCTGGCTCATCAGCTGGTTGGGATGGAAAAACTCCTGATCGATATGATGATGGAAACGGAATATGTG
>CAIXHD010000260.1 GCA_903919065.1 uncultured Bacteroidota bacterium | reverse complement strand
GGGTGTTAAGAATAACTATTTCGTGAAATATCCGAATGGAAACAACTATATCGGAAGTGTTTGGCCGGGGCGTTCGCATTTCCCCGATTTTACCAATCCCAAGGTGCGCGACTGGTGGGGCGGAATGTTCAAAACCTATACCGATGTTGGGATCGATGGCTTTTGGAACGACATGAATGAGCCGGCTGCCTGGGGTCAGAATATTCCCGACCTGGTGCAGTTTGATTATGATGGACTGAAATCTACGATGAGCCAGGTGCATAATATTTACGGTATGCAGATGGTCCGATCAACCTATGAGGGAGTGCGGAAACTGAAGCCCGACTTGCGGCCGCTGACCATTACGCGGGCAACTTATGCTGGCGGACAGCGGTACTCCACCATCTGGACCGGCGACAATGCCTCTTATGATGGACACATGTTGTTGGGATCGAGGCTGGTGAACAGTCTGGGTGTATCGGGATATCCTTTTGCGGGTCCGGATATCGGTGGGTTCATTGGCGAACCTTCCAAAGAGCTGCTCACCCGATGGTTATCTGTTGGAGTGTATACTCCGTTTATGCGGATGCATGTTGATTATGACCATAATTACCGCGAGCCCTGGATCTATGGCAAGGAGGCGGAAAAGGTCAACCGCGAGCTGATCAGCCAGCGCTATCGTTTACTGCCTTACATTTATTCCACTGCTTTCGAGGCTACCCAGAGCGGTTTGCCCGTGAGCCGCACTCTGGCTATCAATTACTCTTTTGATGATCAGGTGTATAAATCGGACTATGAAAACGAGTACCTGTTTGGCGATAATATTCTGATAGCTCCGGTGGTGAGCACCCAGCAATATCTGAAGGTTTATCTCCCGGCAGGTGGCTGGTATCGCCTGTCGAACGACACGTATTACGAAGGTGGCAAAGAAGTAATTGTGGAGGCACCGCTGAATGATCTGCCTGTTTTTGCCAAAGCAGGAGCCATTATCCCGATGCAGTCGGTAATTCAGAATACTACAGAAAAGCCCGATGGAACGCTGCTGGTGCATATTTACAGGGGCGATCAGCCAACATCTTTCAATTATTATGAGGATGACGGGATTTCTTATGCGTTTGAAAAAGGAGCTTACTGCAAACGGACATTTACTTATGATCCGGCGAAAAAGGAAATCGGGATAACAGGTGAGGATGGAAACTTTACGAGTAAATTCAGCAAGGTTAAACTGATTTTACACGGGTTTCCTATTATTGCAAAAATCAGGATAAACGGAGTTCTGACCTCTGTTGCAGCAGAGCGCGCTCCATTGCAGTCGGTGGTTTTCGATTGGTCAGTGAAATCGAGTTTAGTGCATTGGGAGTAAATTATGCTACTACCCGGAACTGGAAAACGGTTACCGAGCTTTACAATCTTACAATATCTGTGAATGCTTAGACCGAACAAGCGATTCCAGCGGAATTCCAAGGTTTTCATGCAGCAGGGTGATGGTACGGAGTGATAAGGGGCGTTTACGGTTCAGAACTTCTGATATTTTAGTCTTTCCACCGAAATAAGGTGCCAGGTCTTTCTGTTTCAGATTCATCTGGTCCATTCTGAAAAGTATGGCAGCCACAGGATCTGGTGGATCAATTGGGTAATGCTCCCTTTCATATTTTTCGATCAATACGGTGAGTAACTCCATCATTTTGCCGGTTTCAGATTCGGGATCAATAGATTCCGCTGAGGATTGCATGAACTGATATAATTCCGAGCAGGCGGTCTCATACTGCTCTGCAGTTTTAATAACCCTGATTTCCATAGCTTAATGATTTAATGTTGACCTTCTCATATTCTTGATGGCTGCCAAACCAGATTATGAATACAATTCTTATTCGATACTCGATGTCCACGACTAAACGAAAATCATTTCCCCTGATATTAAAAACTACCCGCTTACCGCCAATTATACTGGCATTGCGATATTTTGACTTCAAATCAGCCGGTCCAGACCAATCGGCTGCCCTAACCTCATCAAGCCAGGCAGCCAGACTTTCGGAAGCCGATTTATATTTTTCAGTTTGGCAGATAACGTACACTGTTCTCTCCTTGATTACTCTCATTGCATCAGAATTCAAAGATAATATTTAGTTCCCTTTTGGGGTAACTTTATTAATTATTATTTCCATTAGGTATAGATGCAAAAAACACTCATCAATGGAAAAAATTGGCCCTCTTTTAGCAGGAATAGTTAACTTTATAGGCTGCACATCTTAAAGAAAACTATCAATAATAAATATTCAAATGAATTCTGATTTTACCATTTCGAGCTACCTGGTAAGCCGCCTGCAAGAGGTCGGCATTAAGCATCTCTTTGGCGTTCCGGGCGATTATGTCCTGGATTTTCTCGATGAGGTTGTAGCAAGTCCGATCAAATGGGTGGGCACTTGTAACGAATTGAATGCCGGATATGCGGCCGACGGGTATGCCCGTATGAATGGTGCCGGTGCCGCAGTGGTAACTTATGGGGTGGGTGGCCTGAGTATTCTCAACGCTGTCGCCGGTGCGTTCGCCGAGCAGGTGCCGATGATCGTCATCAGCGGTGCCCCGGCCAGTACGCGCAGAGCATCGGGCGCCATGGTTCACCACCTGATCTCGCATTACGATATGCAGCTCGATATCTACAAGAAGATTACTGTTGATTCGGCGATCCTTACCGATCCTGATACCGCGCCGGATGTGATCGACCGGATAATCAAGAATTGCATTTTCCGCAAACTGCCTGTTTACCTCGAGATTCCTGCCGATCTGGCCAAGGCCCCTTGCCGCAAGCCGGGCGATCTGCGAATGTTCAAAACAGTAACCTCCAATCCTGATAGCTTGAAGGAGTGCCTCACCGAGGTTGCCGACCGTATTAATAATGCAGAGAACCCCCTGATTATCGCCGGAGTTGAATTGCTTCGTCAGAATCTGGGTAAGGAAACCCTCTACCTGGTGGAAAGTACGGAAATCCCATTTGTCACCATGCTGGCCAGTAAATCGATATTGCCCGAGCTGCATCCGCAGTTTGCCGGCATATACCAGGGCGGATGGAGCCGCGAATCGGTGCGCAAGCAGGTGGAGGATTCGGATTGCCTGATATCACTCGGTGTGTGGATCACCGACCTGGATACGGGCATGTTCAGTATCAACCTCGAAAATCGGAAAATGATCAGCGCCGGCGATGGCAAAGTATCAGTCGGGAATCATTCCTATTCGGGCATTCAGCTGCAGCATTTCATTAACTTCCTGCTGCCACTCATTAAACCGCGCGATCTGAAGAATTCGCATCCGCATGAGATGGCACCGCGTAAGGGAACATTCGTGCCGGAGAAAGCAACAATTCTAACGGCAACCCGCCTGTATGAGTGCATCAATTCCAGTCTCGAAGATGATATGGTCATGCTTTCGGAACCGGGTGATGCTTTCTGCGCAGCCCCTGAGTTTCATATTGAAGAGTCGGATAATTTTATCGTTCAGAGCTACTATTGCTCTATCGGTTTCTGCACACCGGCTGCTCTTGGAGTATCACTTGCACGCCCCGACAAGCGACCTTTCATCCTCACCGGCGACGGAGCCTTCCAGATGACCGCTCAGGAAATCTCCACTATTATCAGGGAAAAACGCCCGGCAATCCTGCTGGTTATCAATAACGATGGTTATCTGATTGAGCGCGTCTTGCATGAGGATGGGCCATATAATGATATCCAGATGTGGAACTACTCCAAACTTTCCGAGGTATTTGCAGGAGGCGATTTTGTAATCGGCAAGAAAGTCACAACCGAGGAGGAGCTGGATGAAGCCCTGAAAATCGCAGCTGCTGCCAAAGACAAGCTCGTAATCATCGAGGCCGTTCTGCCGAACCGCGATTATTCCGCCGGCCTGCAGCGTCTCGGAAACGCTTATCGAGGCAAGAAATAAAAAAATAGAAACCTAAGGTTGGCTGCTAATCCCAAAAACCTTGGCAACTTTATTGAGGAGGTCAGAGCAATTCTTT
>CAIXHD010000259.1 GCA_903919065.1 uncultured Bacteroidota bacterium | reverse complement strand
TTCCTTGATGAGCTGACGGTTCCTGAGGACAAGAATCAGGTATATGATTGCGCTGGCCAAAAGTATATACAGAATATAGGACCAGATCGTATTGTACCAGGGAGCCAGGACATCAAAACGGAACGATGCTTCCGTAGCGACCACGCCATAGACATTGCGAGCTTTAACACGAAAAGTGAATTTTCCTTTCGGGAGACTCGTATATTCCTTTTGGGTTTCAGGGGTCCAGTCGGACCAGGTGTCTTCAAAACCTTCGAGCTGGTATTGGTACTGGTTTTCACCCTTGGCAGCACAGAAAGGCACAGAAAATTCAAAACGCAGGGAATTATCGTTGTATTTGAATATTGTAGTTTCATTGGATGACGCAGGGTCAATAGTTTGGTTTCCTGCAAAAATAAGGGAATCGGCAGGTGTCGTGATCTGCCTGATCATGGTTGGCTGCGGATCGGGTTTCAGAGTTTTTACTGAGGGATCATAACGAATCAGCCCATCGGGTCCGCCAAACCAGGTAACTTCATCAACCTCCGGAAAAATGTCCCAAATGACATAATTGTTGATCGGCAGAAACGGTAGCTGCCAGGGTTCGAAAGAATCAGCGTTTTTCCGGAGAAGCATCAGGTGGCTTTCGTCGCCGGCATTTACCCATAGATTGCCTTTTTGATCTTCCCTGATGATGGAATACCAGGGAACCTCAGCGGAGGTATCTTTCTGGTTTACCAGGTTAACCGTCGAGAATGAGCGGGTGTTTTCATCAAACCGCAATACTCCCTTGCGGGTGGATATGGCAATGTTTTTTCCGATCAGGTTGATAGTGCCTCCCACAGTTTGTGCGAAGCCTGTGGATTCATTGAAAAATTCCATCGAGCCTGTTTTGGGAGAAAATCTGAAAATTCCTTTGGAAAGTGTGGAGCCCCAGATGCTACCGGACTGGTCTTCCACCAGGTCTTTTATTTCTTCCTCAGATGCGGCCAGGTTAGTTGATTTCCAGGCACCTCCCTGATATTTCATGCTGAATAATCCGGTCATATCACCACCATATACCAGATTCTGATCAGTAGCAGAAACGGTGAGCGACAACACAAACCCTTCTTTAACGCGCTTGACGCCGTTGCCTGATACCTGAAAAACCCCTTCGGAAGTGGCTGCCAGCAGGTCGTTGCCAAAAGGTATCAACGACCAGCATGCAGTGATGATCTGCGGTACGGACTCGAAGCTGAAAGATTCGGGCCTGTACAAAAACAACCCCTGGTAGGTGCTGACATACAATCTGCCCTGATGGCGCAGTATCTGGATAACGGCTCCGTTAAGCCCTGATTTTTCATCGAAAAAGCTCAATGCCGATGGTGTTTCAATCATTGCGATCCCATTGTTCAGTGCCGCCCACAATATATTGCTCTCATCAGCATAGAGTGCCTGAACATATTCATTTCTCAGTGAAGCTGTTTTATCGATCACCTGCTTTATACGGCCATCGGGATAAATGACGATGACTCCCTTGCGTGAAGTGCCTATTGCATAGGTGCCGTCGGAGAGGGCAACCCCTGAGGTGATCAGGTTTTCCATAAACAACTGGTCTGCCGGGTTGGCGAATTTCCGCACTCCGGCAGCGTCGGCCAGGTAAAGTCCCTGGGTTCCGGTGGCCAGCAATACCTGATTGCCGGAGTAGGGGAGCATAGCCCGGATTTCAATGGCTCCGGTCATAAGATCACCTTTAGCCACCGGATCGATTTCGCCATTCCGGAATATCATCAGGCCCCTGTCTTTTACCTGGAAGTAGAGCGTTTGGTTGACATAGAATCCGTTTAGCACTTCATAGTCTGCTTTCCAGTTTTCGAGCTTGCCTTGGTTCCACCTGAAAATTACTTTCCGGGTGATGAAGTAGATTCCATCCGAGGTAGAGAATATCTGTAAAACATCCTGAAACGCAGGAGCTGAGGCCGTTGAATCGATCAGGCTTTTATAGGTCATCGTCCCACGGGGTCCGGATACGAGACATCCTATTTCACCCAGGGCACCCACATAGACGGTGCCTCCGGCATCCACGCATAAGGCGGAAACCCTGGTGGTTTTTTCGGTAGGGATCAGTCGCCATGATTTGCCGTCGAACTGCAGCACGCCGGCAAAGTTTCCTGCATAGACAATCCCTCCCTGATTCCGGACAATGGCAAAGTTCTGGGCGTGTGCCTTATAGTCTGTTGCGGTATAGTTTTTAAGGAACGGAAGTCCCTGCTCATTCCTGAAGGCAGGTTGTCCTGAAAGGGTACCTGCGATAAAGATCAGGAAAAACGGAATGGCCAGTTTATTCATTCGATTAAGCATTTTTATTCAATATATACACCCGTAGATACCGTTCGGTCATCACCGGATCGCCGGTCATTAACTCGAAAAGGCTCTCATTCGGAATTTTGAATTCTTTATTCTTCACTCCTGAAACCAGGTTCAGGAGCGTGGTTTCATTTTCCATGGCTAAGATTTCCATGTTTTTCAGCATTTGAACTTTTTCGAAAATCAGCAGATCCTTGTTCTTTTCCCGTGCTTCTATTTTCTTGACCACTCCGGCTATGCGGCTCTCCTGCTTTTCGAATCGTGCAATGGTTTCTTCAAAATAGAACCGATGATAAGAATATAGGATCCATCCTGCGAGTTCGGCCAGCACTGGTTCAGGATTCACCAGGTTGGCTGCCAGAAGTTTCCTCACTTGCTCTGGCTCACCAGCTTCAACTCTGGATAACAAATCGATAGCACAGGCTTTGGTCCAGCGGTTGATTTTTGCGTAATCTTTATTCACGATCTCCTCAACACGCTCAAAAACGCTCAGCTTTTCCTGAGGAAAATGCTGACTGAATCGATTCAGTCGATCCTGAATCGGCAAGTCATCGAAAATAGGAAAAAAGAGTTCCTTGATTTCCGTTGATATCATCATATCGCTGATTTCAAGGGCATAGATTTTAGCAGTATTATCAGCACTTTCGATGTGTTCACGGATATGTCCGATGGTTTTTGAATCATACAGCAGCGATAGAAGGAGGAACATCTGCTCCTTCTTTTCTTCAAGCTCCTGCAGCAGTGCTTGCTGCAGATTCGTTGATTCAGCAGCTCCACCGATATCGATAATTGAGGCCATGCTCCATACCATGGTTTCCACGGAATTCTCGATGGTCTCCTTAATAAAGGGGGTTTCTAAGGCCGAAGCGTGGTATTCGAGGTTGCTGAGCGACAACAGAACCTGGAACCTGATCTCCTGATTGGGGTGATGAATTTTATTGCGAAGGAACTTAATGACCTTCGGGCCGCCAATCAAGCCGTATATTTTGATTATTTTCAACTGGGCTTGAGGGTGGCTGCCGTTTTTATCGAAAAACTTGTCCAGATCCTGAAGGATAGGTTCGCCGATCATCCTTACTGCCATGCCGGCAGCATGCGAATACTCCGGAACCAGGAGATTTTCGATGATGTGGGGCCAGAGTTCAACGCGCCTGATTCTTCCTGATGAAATGATCGCCGCCTTTTTCACTGCAGGGTCATGATCTTTCAACAAGTTTATCAGCAGTTTATAGGAGCTGTACCTGTTGGAATTCCCAAGTATGCGGGCAACTTTCACCCGCTCCCAGGCTTCCTCCGAACGGGCCAGGTCGACCATGAATTCATACGGCTGCTCTTTGTCCTGCTTTTCCGCCTGCCAGCTTTCTGCAGGAGTTCCCTGCACTGCAGCCTCAATCCTTGCCGGTTCTACTTTTTCAAAGAATTCAAATATCTTCTGATACTGTCCGGGGCGTGCTTCCATGAAACTCTGCCGGATCAATCCATCCATAGGATCCGTCTCCTCCCGGTCAGCATGTTTCAGTTCAACCAGTTTCGACTTGAGCATATTCCTGTACTCCACGTACATCTTGAAAGCAATCCATATCCAGAAACCAAGAACGATGATAAACAGCCAGTTGAAATGCACCAGGGTGAATGCGGGAACAGCAGAGAAAAGCAGGATGACACATCCTGTGATTACTGTACCCATTGCTTTTGGTATCCCCTCAATCTGGTTCTGGAAAGGAAGCCTCTGCTCGGATGGGACAGGCTGATAAAGGAGCTGGAATGCCGGTTCGTAAAACGAGCCCCTCACCGATCGCTCAAAGAATCTTGCCATCGCAATGAAAGCGAAAAACATTCCGACGGTGCCGTAAAGGGTGCCGAAAATCGCAGCCAGGGAAATACAGGAGATAAGTATGGTCGGGAGCACAAGCAAACTGGGCTTGAGTCCGTATTTAGTCAGAAAGCGGCCGGAGAAAAGTTTAAAGAACAACTCCACGATGGCCACAGCACCAAGGAACAATCCCAGGAAGCTGGCGAAAGTTTTGGGATCGTTGACAAATTCATGTTTTGCCTGGGCAAGAAAAAGATAATCGACAAACAAATATCCGAATATCGGCAGGAGTGCCATCAGGGAAATCATCACGAAATATGGCTTCTTCAATAGGTTCCAGTAGCTCCATTCACTCTTTGTGGATGTTGTTGTCTTAGCCGGAGGTGCTTTTGCGGCATTAAGTTCTGTTTTAAAAGTCCTGAATATTATAACAGCCATAACTACCGAGGCGAAAAGTGAACCGGAAGCCAGGAATAACAGGTCGGAAACCTTGATTACTTTTAATATCAGTGGGATAGAAAGGTATCCGATAATAATGGAGATCACTTCACCCACACTGATCAGCCCGAAAATCCTTTTCCCCTGGCGGATATTGAACAGCCGGCCTGCCGTGCCCCAGAAATTTACCAACGAGATGTATACCATTACCCTGACCCAGGTGTACATAATGAAAACGAGCCAGTCGCTTTCAAATTTCCATACGCCGATGCTGATCGCCAGCACGCTTATGAAAACAAAAAGGAACTTGGTGATTACCTGGCGGGATACGCTGGTTTTCTTATCAATCTTTGAGAAAAACCACCAGGCCAGATAAACAATGATCCCCGAAGCGATGAAGGAAACGGGAATCATTTTGGGTGCGAAATGCCTGACGAAAATTGCGTTTGAAGCTGTAAAATAGAAGGTTAGTGATAGTCCGATAAAAAACGAAAATAACATCATGAGGAAAACCGGCTTGGCTTCCTCATGGCGTATATTAAATATTTTCGTAAACAAATCTTTCTGTTTCATATTGTCGGCAGGCGTTATTTCAGCAGGGGATGTTCCGGTACCGTGTACATCTCTGTAAGGTCATTGGTTGCAGGTTTTGCCAGTAATATTTTGATATCAGCAGGTAATTCCTTTTCGAAATCGATCCGTTCAATGGGTCCGGTCAAACCGGCGGATCTTTTTTCGAAAATTTCGGAAATAAGCTGAACGCACATCCAACCTCCCGGACTGGTGATTTTTTCCAGCAGGGTGAGTAGGCTCGACGGGTATGTTCCATCTGCCAGCGTGATATTTACCGGAGCGGAAACCCCTACAATGGGGCCCATATCGATCAGGCCGGTAATCTGGTGAATGACCAGAGGGGCTGTTTTCAAGCCGTTTTTCATGGCATTCTGGAAAGGCTGTGTGCCGGCTCCGATGTGCTTGGGCAGATCTGAAGGATGCAGGTTATAAGAGCCCATCACGGGATATTCAAAAAGGAAGGGATCAAGCCACTGACCAAAACAGAACATGATTAATGCTTCCGGATCCCAGGTTTTGAACATACTCCGGAAATAATCAGTTTTTACTGCGCCTGTGTAACACGGAATACCAGCATCCATGCAGGTATTGATGAGCTTGTCCTTCAATTCACTTCGCTCTTCGGGAGTATATGCACTCCAGACTCTTTTCCTCAATGTTATCCGGGCATTCGGATCTACAGGATCGTCGGTGGCCACTCCGACAATATTCAGCTTATCAGGATATTTCTGTTCAAACCGGAACAGATTCTTTAAAGTGATGTCGCCGCAGTTGCAGCTGATGAAAAGAACCACACGGAGTCCCTCTCCCGAATTTTTCTTCGGCACAGCAGGCTCATATAGTTCACCCCACACAGTCTCCGGTTTAATGATTTTATTAAAGTGAGTCATTTTAAAAGAAAAAGTTATAGATCATAGGATAACCTGATCAGGAAATGCCTGCCCCGCTGCAGTATAGCTGTCGGACTGTTTATTCCGTCGGCAGCCTTAGTTCCCGGGTGATAGTATTCCGTATTTAATATGTTATTGCAGATCAGTTGCAGGGAAAGTCCCGGAACAAGCCTGGCGTTGGAATAGGTGATGGCACTGTTCAGTATCGCAATGGCCGGGAATTCATCAAAATTAAGCGGGACAGAGGTGCCTTCGCCAGTAGGCCGTTTTCCCGAGAAATTCAATCGCAGATCTACGTTCAGCTGATCGAAGAACTTTTTATCGGCTCCGATATTGAACTGGTGACTGGCAATATCCCCTACCCGGTTATCCACCAGCCCGGTTTCAGAATAGGTTTGCCGGGGATCGCAGAATGTATAATTGAAGTAAGCGGAGAAGCCTTCGATCTGGTACAGGGCATTTGCCTGGATTCCGGTGATCTGAAATTTCCCAACGTTCTGATTCTGGATAATGCCAGGCATGCTTTCCACCTTGGCTGTTCCTACTACATTATTAACATAACTGCGGTAGAGCGTAACATCGGCCTGAAATGATTTATTCATGCGGTATCCGCCGCTGAGTTCCAGGTTCTGAATATTTTCAGTTTTGAGCAGCGGGTTTGGAATCCTGTTGCCGGCGGCTGAGTATTTTGTCCAGTTCGAAACGTTCATAATCCCTCTGGAGTAGATTGCCTTAACGGTGAATTTTCCCGGGGAATAAACCACGGCAAAGCGGGGGCTGACTTCGCTGCCGAAACCTCCGCTTGTACGTACCCGGTTGAAGTCATAGCGCAAACCAAATGTTACCTTCAGATTTCGCAGTGCCTGATAGGTTCCCTGGGAATAGGCTCCGAGGTCCCATACATTGAATTCGTTGCCGCCGTAGGGTGATGGGTTGATCACCGCTGAATCCTGCACATAAGGGCTCAGGTAGGTGTAATAAGCCCCCTGCAGGGTGCTGTTCCTGATCTCAATACCGGAAACCACATCGAACCGTGAGTTTGGCCTGTAAATCGCCTTGAATTCCGATCGGAGCTGCTTGGAGAGTTCATACATATATAAAAGGGACCAGCCGGGTGCTTTATTGGCCACCAGATCAGTGAGCTTCTTATTGCCGCGGGCGTAATTGGATACGGAACCGAAACTGGTTTCATCGCTCACGGCATGAATACGGTAACTGGTAAGGTTGGAGAAAAACACCTTCTCACTTACCTGGTTTTCATATTTCGTAAAGAAATAGGTCAGCTGCGGAACCCAGTTAAATCCGTTATCGGAACCCGCCACATAAGTATCGGTATACTGTGTGGTCCCACCACGGAAGTATTTCCAGGTCTGCATGCCGGCAGTGAAATTTCCGATCTTGATCTTGGCATTTAGGAGGCTGCTGTTTGTTTTGTTTGAAAAGCCGATAGGATTGCCGCCGAGGGTCATGCCATAGGCTGATTTATCAAGGTTTCTGGCGGCTTCTGCGCCGGCTGCCGTCAATGTGAGCTTGGTTGAATCGGCTGATAACTGGTAGTAGGGATTCGAGAATGGCAGGCCTTTGCTCATAAGGTACTGTTTTGCACCTGTGGCTATATCAAGCAGCTTGTTATAATCAACACCATCATAATAGGCCGGATCATAGTCGAAATATTTCTGGCTCGATAAGTCGGCTTCATCGGAATGGAATACGCGGCCGGTAACAGTTAATGACATGCTCCTGTATTTTGCGGAAATGCTTACGTCGGCGGTCTGGGTGTTATAGGTTCCGTAACTTGAATTGGCGCTGACACCAATATTCCGACCGGGCTTAATGGCATCGGTAGAATTCTGCATGATCACGTTGATAACCCCTGCAAAGGCATTCGGCCCGTACATGGTGGAGGCCGGTCCATATATAATTTCAATGCGTTCGATATTGGTTAATGGATACTGGCGGTCGATATACGCCCAGTTGGTCCAGAGGTCGTTTTCCTCGATACCGTCAAACAGCAGCAAGGTTTTCTCGCTGTTGTTCTGCCGGAACCCACGCTGGTAAATATTTGCATATTCCGGTCCGTAAAACATGGTCAGGTCGAAGCCGGGAACATCTTTAAGTAATTCTACCAGATCGTTGTAGCCGCGCTTTTTTATGTCGTCGCGGGTGATCACTACAATGGTTGCCGGGGCTTCATAAATGGATTCAGCTTTCTTGGATACTGAGGTTACCACCTGAGCGCCGCCGGTGAGCTTCATGCTGTTTACCAGCTTGATAAAGGATAGCGGATCAAAAAGGTTTGCTTCATAAGTTGGGTTGATCTGGAGCAAAAAGCCTGTGGCAAGGGCCGCCTGATCCATAGAGTCGGTGGCGATATAGGTCATAGCCAGCAGTCGGTAAGCCTCGATTTTCTGCTTTTCATTAAACCCTCTGTTAACGCATGGAGTCAGGGAGTTTATCACCTCGGTGAATTTACCGATTTCGTATGATTTACGTGCCTCGTTCAATGAAACATCACTGCATTCCTGGGCTTTTACTGCCAGAGGCAGAGCCAGGATCCCGAAAAACAGGATTAATATCCGACTGGCTACCTTCGGTATGTAAATCTGCTTCATAGTCAATTCGTTTGTTTGTTACTGTTTTCCGAACCGGGCAGGTCGTCACGGGTTTTTCGGTATGGGATATCGCTGCC
>CAIXHD010000258.1 GCA_903919065.1 uncultured Bacteroidota bacterium | reverse complement strand
GCAAACAAATTCGAAAATTATTCCCGCACGAATTTCTTTACCGTGATATTCTTCTCCTGCCTCACCCAAATGAAATAAATGCCAATAGGCCACCTGCTGATATCGATTTGAGCCTCGCTGCCGGAGATTTTCCGGGTAAGCATCTCACGGCCCGATCCGTCAAAAACCACCACAGTAGCCGGTACCCCAGGATCTGTTATGCAGATATTGAAGTGGTCGGTTGCAGGAGATGGAAAGATCTTTACATCCAGATCATTAATGGGAAAATTGAATGCTGAAACGGGCTTGGGACTATACTTAACCACTGTGCCTTTTTCTCCCACAACAAAACCTGCCGAATCGGATATCATGCAGATCGCGTTTAGTGGCTCGAGGCCGCGGTAAACCGGGTCCCAGCTCTTCCCGCCATCGGTGGTCCGATTGATGCCACCTGCATTTTCAATGGAATACCCTAAGCCCGTGAGTGAAAAGAAATGGCAGCCGTTCACGTAATGCGGAATCTTGTCATTCACCGTTTTGATCTTGAAATGCCAGACGGTATCGCCCGTGTTTTGGCCAGGCAGTAGGTCGTCCCTGACAAAATCATAAAGTATCGATAGGATATTGCTGGTATCATTTGGCATAAAGCGGTTATAGAAATTCCGGAACAGGATGATGCTGTCGTTTTGCAAATCAAAGGCTGTATAAGCCGATACGTTGTCGAAATCGAAGGTGCTGGGCAGCTCCCAGGGAGTGCCGTTCAATGAATGTTTGAACATAGTGCTGTAGGTGGCGAATCCGCCAACCGTGCCGAAAACAAACAGGCTCTCCGGATTTGCCGGGTCGGTTTTCAAATCAGTCAAAACAATGGTTCCTCCACCCTTGGAAACCAGCTCCCAGCTTTTGCCTTTGTCGGAGCTTTTCTGTAAACCCTTCCAACCACTGAGAAACCAGATATTGTTCCTTTCGCACCTCACCTGCGATCGTTCACCAACTTCGCCATAGCTGTTGATCACCTCCCAGGTTTGCCCGCCATCTCTCGTGGCGAACAGTTCCGTAATTCCGCTTCCGTCACTGAAGGTCTTGTAACCTGACACATAAAAGTCGAGCGGGGACACCACGTCAACAGAGGTATATGTCAAGCCTTTTTCGGGACAGATAAACTCCCAGGAGAGTCCCGCGTCGGTGGTTTTATAAACCGAACCGTTTTCACCGACGGTAACACCCGTATCCCATCCGATGAAATCAATATCCCGGAGGGTTTCCTGCGTAAATTGAGGTAGTTTGGTCCATTGAGCCCACAGAAGGCAGCTGGAAAGCAGACAGGCAACGAGCAACCCTGTTTTTTTCAATGTTTCCATCGCGTTAGAAATAAAGAATTCTATGCAATTTAAGCATAGTGGACCCACCTTTACAACTGTGATTTAAATATTTAACATTAAAATTTCTGTATATTTGGGTGTAACGGCATTTTCATCCGGAAAAGGAGGTTATCATGGAAACATCCAAGTTTACTTTCTCCGCCTGTTTACTCCTCAGTGCGTGCCTGGCACTAAGTTCCTGCAGCAAATATCTTGACTATATCGATCCCGCAACCGGTGAAACCGGTGCCTTAACCACCGACCCGGCCATTTCGGTTGTTACTGCAAATATTGGTATTGCCGGCGGTACTGTGCTGGTCAGCAAACCCGGCAGTCCGGTCGATGGGCTGGAGCTGTCCATACAGGATAGTTCATTTTCACAATCCCAGACAGTCAAAATATCCTATGCCGTGGTCAAGTCGCACGAGTTCGGTGAGAATTTCAATCCAATATCCCCTTTAATAACAGTTGAACTCACTGATTTGTATGCCAACTGCCCAATGGATTTAAAAATTCCGATAAATGTTCCGGCCGGCCATTTTGCAATGGCTTTCCTTTACGACAGCACCTCCGGTGAGCTGGAAGGATTGCCGACGGCCGAGCTTACTGAAAATTATATTCTGGTGTCATCCCGGCATTTCTCCACAACTTCCACCGGTACCCTCAAAAGCGCAAAGCCAGGGGATCCCGACTGGAATAACAGGATCATTGTCGGGTCGGTGGCGGAATCCCTCGTAAGTGGAAATCTTCAGATTTCTTCAGGATTTAGAGTGGGGACGGATGATTGGGAATTTCCGAATTACGGAGCCTATATCGCCCCTCCCGGCATGTGTGTTGGGCAATCCTGCGTCGCGATCTGGTACTATAATTATCGCAAGAAAACGCTGGGCGACGCATTTCATAAATTTGATACAAACCTGAGCATTATCCGTCCGGATCAGTACTGGTTCGACAATCCGAGGGCATACCGGTTATCCGCAGTTATTCACCGCGACATCGAAGATAGTAAGAGAATTTTTGGATGGAAAACCTTGATGGAAAAGCAAATGAGCAACCCGGGAATCATCTGGAAAAGCGTGCTGGTTCAAATGATTATTCGGAATTCTCCTCAGCTTTTGTTCCTGCGCGAAAGTTCTACCGGTCTTGCTCATGCCGTTATATGCTATAAGGTTGACCTGAAGGATAAAAAATTATATATCGCCGACCCCAATTTTCCCGGTGATGACACGAGGACCATCTCCTATTCTGAAACCAGCATAGGTACGTATACCTCAAAAACCAGCGCTTCCGAAACCGGGGATGTCGTTTTCGATCAGGTGTGCTATATCCAGATATCCAATATCCTCGATAATGATGAGATGCAACAGCGATGGTCTGAGTTTGAAAACGGCACGATCGGAAATGACAAGTTCCCTAAATACAAACTTTTTGTAGGTAACACCGGAGGAACTGAAATTACTGACAAGATGCTGGTGAACAATGCTGAATTCAAGATCGTTTGTAAGTCGGAAGATTGCGAAGCTTTTATCAGAGGAACCGACAGGCTTCAGAGAATCTATATCGTCGATAGCTATGGAGGCGATATCGGTAAGGTTGATTTTGCCTCGCAGGGTGTGGCAACCTGTACGTTAAAGCCTGTCGACAATAAAATCGGCATATATGTAACTGGCCTGAGAGCCAATCTGAAAGAGTATTATGTCGATTTTCAGTGGTTTACCATTAACCTTGGGGAAGTCAGCCTGATTATCACTCCTGATCCTCTTCAAACCATGGTTGACAAGTCCTGTTTCTTTTTTGCGGAGGTAAAGGGAAGGCTCCCGGCGAGTTATAAATTAATCTGGGATTTTGGCGATAATACCGGCGAAATATCGTCCGGCACCTCGCTTCTGGCTGAGCATACTTTCACGAAAGAAGGAAGTTACAGCGTTACCTGCTCCCTTTATGACAACGCCAACTCAAGTCTGGTGGCGAGAACTACCTCCCAGGCCAGAATTATTTCCGCTTTCGTTTCCGAATTACTGGATACACGATATCTGTTTGTTTCTTTAAATGGCAATATGCAGTCCGACGAAGGAATATCCCTCAATCCACTCACCATCGATATGGAGTACAAGCATTACGACCACCAAAAGATCAAATGGAACGGACTGGAGTTTTTCCTGGAGTTCGATTACCAGGTACCCGCCTCCGGTACTGATCCGGTGGTGGTTAGCGGTTCACTGTCGGGCAAAGTGTCATCGGACGGTAAGGTTCTGGAATCGTTGGTCGGTTACCAGAGAAAGGAATTGAAATCCAAAACGGGCGGCTGGCGGGAGGAATCGGTCGAGCTTAAAATGGTGCCATACAGCGATCACAGTGCTGATGCAACGAAATATCAAATGACCGGTTCGGGGATCAGGGCTGTGGTAGCCGGCGCCTCCATATCCTGGAACAGGCAGAATCCTGACACGGGGCAGTGGGAGATCATCGAAATGCGTTATTACGATTTTAACAGTACCTCAGCAATACCTACTCTTTGGGTTGATTTCTATAAGTACTAGCCTTTGTAT
>CAIXHD010000257.1 GCA_903919065.1 uncultured Bacteroidota bacterium | reverse complement strand
TTTAAAATAAAAGTTAAGTAAATATCTTTTGGTGTGCATCTCCAAACCATTAATCCTTTACACATCTGATCGATAATCCGGAATCATTCGGCTCAGGATTTCTGAGAACCGCATTATTTAAATAGATAAGCCGGCGCCGCATAGTATACGTAGTACCTTGCGAGGTGGATGTCCAAAAATCACAGGTCATTCCCGGATCTGCAAAACTCTGACTGCCGGAATTGTAAGCGTTTCCTCCTGGCCTTGCCAAGAACCTGCTGGTATTGTCACCATTACCCTCATATTCCCATCCTGTGGTAGCTTTGAGTTTTTTGCCCACATTGCCGGTTGCCCTCCATTCCTGCAGGCGAACATCTCCATCACTCATACCCAGATATTTCTCCAGAACAATCCATTCGTCATCAGTTGGAAGGTGCCAGCCTGCCGGACAGGCAGTTTTTGAGGCTTCCCGGTTGTACAATACGCCATAAGTTTTATAAGCCGGATATTGTTTCGCTTGATCCGGGTCAGCGCTCCAGGAGCCATTTACATAATACCTGGGTTCAGAGAAAGAACTCTCCCACACTGTATTAATCAATGGAAGATATTTCATGTTCTCTGCCATCCAGGTTTGGGTTCCATAGCGGACATAAACATATGCATTCCTATCCCGGTCATCGGTAAAAGATCCATCTGCAATCGTCACCATTTTTGTCGCGGTATTAACAGCTCCATCCGCATCCGTTACCTGTAACAGAACGGTATAATTGCCCGAATTACTGAATATATGAACTGCCTGACTGTCATGGTTGTTTTCGGTATCCCAGGTTCCATCGCTGTTCCAGTCCCACTTAAATAGTAATCCGGATATTGGCGTTTCGGAGTCGTAACTGGTTGTTGCATTAAATCGAACGGATAAACCCGGGGCGCCGATATCTGAACTAATAGAAAAGTCTGCAATGGGTGGACTGTTTTGGCCTTGCTTGTTTTTGATACAGCGCACAGACATCGCTGCAGGGTTTTCATCATCCCAAAAGCTTGTGTAAGAAAAGATTTGCAAGGTGAGTGGTGTATTATTATTGTCATTGGTAGTGGTCCAGAAACTCGCGGTACTATTTATAAATGAAAATCCCCAGTAATGTCTGTATCCCCCGGGGAGGGCGTTAAATCCGCTGCTGTTATCTCCATTTCCCCATTCAGTCCAGCCATATCTTGATTTTAAGGCAGCAGCTTCCTCCCCGACATAAGTAATTAATATTTCAAATTCCCCGCGCGATGGCACATGCCACCCATCAGGGCAGATCCCCCTTACTCCGCTGGGAATATTTTCGCTGGGAGGCGCACCGTTCAACGCGGCAATCCGATTATACAGAACACCGTAAGTCATGTAGTTCATAGTATTCTGAGCCTCAGAAACCTGATTGTCATTATAATCATACACATAATATTTTGGATCAACCGGCGATTCCTCTTCAAGCGGACTTACCGCGGGCAGGTATGCCAGGTTCTCATTCATCCAGGTTTGGGTGCCGATGGTCACATATCCATATACCCGGCCCTGCCAGGGAAACGATCCCTGAGCAGTGCGGAACTGTATGTTTTCACCATATATCGTTCCTGCAACGTTGGTTGCATATGCCCGGGCAAAATAGGTTGTATTGGACTGAAGGTCGGGTATTCGACTGATATAGGAACCCTTTCCGGTGCCATCCGTTGTATAAGGATCATTGAGACTGGGGTCACGAGAGGTCGACCAGCAAACTCCGCGATGCGTTATCTCACTCCCACCATCATTTAAAACATTCCCACCACCGATCGCTGAAAAATCAGTAATCTGAATAACCATGGAAGAGGTTAGAACCGGTAAACCGGGCTTGGTGAGGAAACTGATCTCGTTTCCGTACCCGATTCCGATTTCATTTTCGGCCCAGGCTCTGACATAATAGGTGGTATTTGCCTTCAATCCAGTGATTGAGCTGACAAATGAATCTTTACCTGATACGTCTTTGGTGAGGCTGTCTTTAATGGTCGGTTCGGGCGACACAGACCAGCAAATCCCCTTGTTTAAGACCTTTTGGCCCCCGTCGGACACAATGATTCCACCGCTTTGAGCCGACGAATCGGTTATTTGGATGATATCCATCGTAGTTACCTTCGGACTTGTTGGAGGCTCGCCCAGTAAACACCGGACCGAATATCCTGAAGTTTTAGTGGTTTGCGACGGATACCAGTAATGGGTCATCCCATAGGCATGCTCTGAATTCCAGCCATATCCGTCAATACCACCTGAAAGAGAGAGGTACCATGCAGACAGACTTTCCGGATGATAAAACAATGGCATTTCGGAACATGACCAGAATGCTGCATTATTGCCAAGATTTCTAAAGTCGGGATAAACAGTTAAACCCATGTATCCTGAAACAAAGGGGTAACGTTCACCACCTGGTAAGGCGGAAAAACCGGATAAATTTGTTGCGTTACCGTTTGTACCCGTCCAATGTACAGAACCTGTTTCTTTCAGATTTTTTCCAGCTATTTCAGGCGGCCCGAGTTGGGATAACAATATTCCCCACTCAGATTTTGTGGGAAGATGCCATCCTGCAGGGCAAGAGTTCTTTGCAGTTGCCCAATCATATAAAACACCGTAGACAGTATAATTGGAGGCTGCCTTGGCATATTGAACGGTTGTTCCATTATATCCGTATACGTAGAAACCTGTCGTCGCTCCGAAATCTGGATTCGCCGGGCTGACTCTGGGCAGGTAGGCAAGGTTTTCGGCCATCCAAAACTGATCACCCACCTTAACCACAGAATAGTTCCTGTTATCCCTATCGGTGCAGGCAACAAACTCAATCTCGTAATTTTTTGACACAACAGGTGAATCGGTAAGTACCGAGGTATAGATTCCACTAAAGCACTTGTAGAGGATTCTTTCGCCTCTGGTGTAACCAAGTGTGAAGGTGGTTTGGGAGGTTTTCAGACCGGCATTGGCTGCAATGTTCTGATTGTTGTGATTGTTTTGATTGTTTTGATTGTTGGAGCTTGAGCCACGGTATACAATGCTGTTTTCCTGCTGATTTGCATCTGTACAAATGACCTTATAACTGATTGTTCCCTGTTCAGAGGTGAAGCTGACCATATAAATACCGGCTGTGTTTAAACATAGATCAAATTCATTCTCGCCCGGCGGTATAAAGGCATTGGTTTGAGCCACAATCTGACCAAGCAGATTTTGAACCCTGATATGTATCGTCTGAGATACCTTAGTTGAGAATAATACTGTTGCACCTCCCGAAAACGGATTCGGGTAAACGATCCCGGTATTGGCTAAATCTGAAATCCATTGAATTCCCGTTTTACCGGTGAGTACCAGCGTCTCATTTCCCGGTAAAGTAACGCGCTGGTTTGT
>CAIXHD010000256.1 GCA_903919065.1 uncultured Bacteroidota bacterium | reverse complement strand
GTCGCCATGACTATTGCCGTGATGTCCGTGTCCATTACCCATACTGCCACCCCTAGAATCCCTTCCATGGAGCAAGCCTTCATACATACTCAGCGTTTCGTCGCCGATCTCCAAAACCTCATCAAAAACTTCTGAGGTGGTAGTCACCGAAGCTGCCTTCAGCGAATTCTCACTCATTGGTGAGGTTGATGTTTCAATGTCAGTTTTTGAGCAGGCGAAAAGGCCTGCGAGGGCTACTCCGCAAAAAAGAGCGCCCCATTGCATAACTTTTCTGTTTTTCATAATCCGTTTCATTTTCCTTCATAAATATTATCACGATACAAGGATAAAACGGAAAGATGAAGTGAAAATGAAGAAGAAGTCACTCGAATCCTCTGTTGCAATTTTACTATCTCATCACATCTAATCAAAATTAATTTTTTTGAAAGCAGCCAGCTCCATAGCCTTCTCACGATAAATTTTGCCATTATCCTTTTCCCCGTTTGCTATACTTATTCGGCTCAGACCATAATAAGCATAGGCTGCGTATTCATTCCCATACACTCCAAAATTGGACACGTCACGAGTCGCTTTTTTATAATATTCCTGAGCCAGTCCATTCCTATGATACTTTTTTTCCTGCAAAATCCCTTTGAAAATATTGAGCTGTACTAGGAAATAACCATTTTCTGGCACCACATGTGATGCCATGATCAATTTTTCAGCTATGTCATACTGCCTCAGTAAGAGCAGATTTTTTATGTACACTGACAGATATAGGAAGTTATCCGGGGCCTGCTCATGCAGAGCCTTTGAATAAATTACAGCCTTGGGATAGTCGTTTTCAAAGTTTAAATATATATAAGCTAATGAATAATATGACTCGGCTCTTAATAGAACAGATTTTAATGCGGAGGTCTTCAATTGATTTATTCCCGTTTCCATGTCTCCATGAGGAAATAGAATTCCGAGCGACTTAAACACTGGATGTTCATTCGGATATGCTTCACGATAATAATTATAGATGCCGGTAAAATAATTTAAATCTATTTGGTCGGAAGTAAAATTAAAGGAACGTCTCAAATGCTTGTAAGTAACTCTGGTCAGTGGAAGGACCTCCATAGGAAGATTATTGTCAGCATAAAACATTATTAGCATTCCCCTTGCACACAAGTCAGCAAGTAAATATTCTGCCTCATGAGCAGGGCAATTATTAAATTCACATAACTTGATACAACGTTGCATATCTTTTTCAAAGCAGGCACGCGCAGAAGTTGTGGGAAGCATTGGAAAATTCTCCCAGTATGTTTTAATTCCATTAAGAAGAATTACTACTGGATGGTCTGGATATAGTAAGTTTATTTTTAAATGAACAGCATGGGCATCTTTAAACTGCAGATTATAAATAAAATTAATATTCTTCTTGACCAGATTCAAAGCAATCGTATCCTGAAGTAATTGGGCCTTTGTTATTCCCGTGCTCAGAAATAGTGAAAACCAGAAGCAAGTGATGAATATCTTATAAGAATTGGAATTTGTTTTCACATCAGAGCATGATTTTTTCTGAAATTAGCTTACCTGTCATCACTGAAATACCATGAAATTCAAGAAATTTAAACGATTGGGGCATGCCCGACGAATTGCTCTCCGATTTAATAAATGCGCTCACCAGCTCTGCCATTTCATGGTTAATGTTTACAAATGCCTTATAATCACCAGTATTAGTTTTGGAGAGAAGAATCTCGCGTTTATCAAAATAATTGAAGTGCATAATAAAACCGGATTCTCCCCTGTCAGACACCTTGCATCTGATACCAAATGCTTTGTTTTGCAGATAGGATAATTCTGCTTTCCGCCCATCATCCTGATATCGGATCCAATAAATATTGACGGGTTTTTTCGGATTAACACTGCCGTCAGGTAGCCTGTTAAGATCATATATAATCGTGTTCCTGTTAAACGACCTTTGCAGGTAAAACAACATTCTATCGGTTTTAACAGGTACCGGATAATTCTCCTGAGCATTGACCAGCAAGCTACTACTGCATATAATGCTCAGAAGGGCAATTGTGAACAATTCTTTTCTGTACTTCATCTAAAGTTGTTTTAATTTTTTTCAAGCTTATTCGGTTTTCTTGAAACCCTTTCTTTAATGGAATCTACCACATAGTAAACCATGGGTACTAAAAAAACTGTTAATATCATGGATGAGAGCAAACCCCCGATTATAACCCAGGCCAGTCCGTTTTTCCATTCGCTTGCGGTACCCTTAGCCAATGCAATGGGTAACATTCCGATGGCCATAGCCATAGTGGTCATTAATATTGGCCGCATTCGTTCTTTGCTTGCAATGATTAAAGCCTCTTTGTAATGCTTGCCCCTTGCTTTTAATTGATTGGTAAAATCCACAATCAGGATGGCATTTTTTGTCACCAGCCCCATGAGCATTATTAAACCGAGCTGTGCAAAAAGGGTTAAATGGTTCAATGATAAGTTTAGTGCCAGAAAGGCGCCGATTGCTGCCACCGGTATCGCAAATAAAGCAACAAACGGATAAATATAATCATCGTAAAGAGCTACCAGAATAAGGTAAATCAATAAAAATGAAATCAAAAGAACTGAAGCCAGTGCTCCAAAACTCTCATTTTGAGTTTTAATATCTGCACCCCAGGTTAGCTTAACCCCTTCCGGTAATGGCTGGGTTTTCAGATAGCTTATGGCTTCATCTGCTAAAGTGCCCGATGGTTTGCCAAAAGATTCGGAAGTCAATGTTACTGAAGGTTGCCTGTCTAATCGCTCGAGCAACGAAGGCGAATTATCCTGCCTGACTTCTGCAAATTGAGATATCTGAAGAGGTATGTTCATAGGGTTAACTATGACAAGTTGTTGCACGTCCTCGTAATTTTTCCGGTCAAAGTCATCCAGCCAAATTCTAACCGGAAATTCTGTTCCGCTTTCGGTAAGCGTGGCATCATTGTTACCAGTAAAGGCAGCTCTTAAATTTAGCCCGACATAAGCTGTTGTTAACCCCAGCCGCTGCATTTTATCTTTATCGGGAATTATCTTGTATTCCGGACTTCCTTCTTTTACTGATAATTGAACATTATCAGCCCCGGGAATTTTTTCAATAGCTGCTTTCAGGGTATTTCCCGTTTGCATAACCAGGTTCAGGTTGGTTCCACTCAACGTTATTTTGATTGGTGCCTGTTTCGGCAGAAGCCCAAGAACCGACATTGAAAAGTTAACTCCAGGAAACTCCTTTTTCAGTGCCTCTCTCAGCGATTTCATAAATGGCTCTGTTTTGATGCCTCTTTCCTTTTCCGGTTTTAACTGAATGGTAAATTCAGATAAATTAGAGGATCCAACTCCCAAACTTCCAATACCTGTGCTGGGTCCGGCAATATTGCTGAAAAGTGTAGAAACTTCAGGTTGCTGCAGAATAAAGTTTTCTACTTTATTGGATCTGGTATTGTTCTCGTGAACATTTGTTGTTTTATCATATTCAAGATTCAAGCGAAACTTTCCCTGGTCGCCTGTTGACATCATCTCCTTGCCAATAATGCCTTGTTTCATGATCAAAACGGTCATCATCAACAGGAAGATTACAATTCCGGAGAAAATGAGTTTGTGGCTAAGTACCCATTCCAGTTGTTTGCCATACCACTCAATGAATTTTGTTAATTGTCTGTCAAACCATAGCAGAAAACGATTCATGAAGTTGGTGGGTTTTAAATCATCCTTCTTCCCAATCCGTGACGACAACCAGGGTACCAGGGTAAAGCCCACAAGTAAGCTGGTGAGTGTGGATGTTATCACAACAACCGTGAATTCTTTAAGCATATCGGCCACAAATACCTGCAAAAAGAGTATGGGTAAAAACACGATCACAATAACCAGGGTAATAGATATTGCTGAAAATCCGATTTCCATCCTGCCATCCATAGCTGCAGCCACCTTCTCTTTGCCCATATCCAGATGCCTTTGGATATTTTCCAGAACTACAATTGCATCGTCGATCAGGATTCCGATAATCAGCGACATCGCAAGCAAGGTCATCAGATTTAAAGTGTAACCCAATAACCACATCACGGCGATGGATGTTATCAATGAAGTTGGGATTGCTATTAATACAATAAACGCGTTTCTGTAGCTTCTTAAAAACAAAAGCATTACAAGAGAAACTAAAATTATTGCCATAATCAGGTCATCAACCACTGAATTTACAGCCGCTATAGTTTTATCAGTTGAATCATCGGCAATATCAAATTTCACTCCGTATTCTGAATTATCCTTTTCAATTTGTTTAAGTTTTACATGAACCGATTTTGAAACATCGACTGCGTTGGCGTCACCTTGCTTTTTTAGCAAAAGGCCAATGCCATTCACCCCGTTGTAGCGGCTTACTGAGCTTATTTCTTTAACACCATCGATGACAGTTGCCACATCCTTTACATAAACAGGCATTCCAGGTGCAGACATCGCTACCTGCACATTCATAACGTCATTAAGATTTGAAAATTTACCGGTTAACCGTACCGAATTACTTTCCTTGTCAGATTGTGCTTTACCCGCCGGCAAATCAATACCAGAGCGATTAATGGCCTCCACAATCTGGTAAAGGGAGATTTTATAGAGTTTCAGTTTATCCTGGTCTGCCTTTACCTGAATTTCCCTTTCCTCGCCCCCAAGCAAAGTGATTTCTGCAACTCCTTTCAATTGTTGAATCTGGGGCAGATAATCATCTGCCATCTTTTGATAAAATTCCGTTGCCGGCAGGTTACTTTTAGCACTTATTGATATTATCGGTAAATCGTTTGGCGAAACTTTACTGATAACAGGACTTTGAATATCTCCCGGAAGGTCCTTCCTGATGTTATCAATATAGCGCTGCGCATCCTGCATCGCCTTATTCAGATTTGTTCCGTACTTGAGGTTTGCTATTACGACAGATGCGTTGGGCATTGACTTTGTCTCCAGATAATCAACTCCTTCGAGGTTTGACAAGGCATCTTCTATTTTCCTGGAAACTGATGTTTCAACCTCATTTGGTTCAGCGCCAGGGTACATTGTTTTAATTACCACTACCGGCTGGTTAAAGTCGGGCAATAATTCATAGCCCAGATTTTTAAAGCCGATTATCCCCATTAGGGTAAAAATGCTGAAAAGAACGATGATCAGCGATGGTCGTTTAATTGAAATTTCGGTAATATTCATAATCGCTGATTTTATTTATAGTTGACATTTGCCCCATCAAACAGATTGATAAATCCATTGATTATTATCACATCATTTTCAATTAATCCTTCGGACACAATTGCTTTATTTTGAAACCGGTCCGAGATAGTCACATTTTTAAGTATGGCTTTACCCTCTTTTATGGTATAAACCTGTGGTTGAATGTTCGTTCCTACTATGGAAGATGCCGGAATGATAATAGCTTTTTCTTCACTGGTATTTGTCAGATTCACCTTTCCGAACATGCCTGATTTGATTTTCAGATCTGCTGTATTAATTACTGAAAAATGCACAGGAAAACTATTTCCAATGTTGGCTTTACTACCGGTCATAATAACTTTCCCTGACAGTACAGTTTCAGGATAAACATCTGCTGTAAGGCTACAAATTTCATTTTGTTTAAAGTGATACAATTCACTCTCCGGAACATTTACAGTAAACCTTAAAATGGATATATCTGTAATTTGCAACAACGGAATACCCGGAGCTGCAAAAGCTCCCTCCTCGGTTAATTTAGCGGTGACAATACCATTGAATGGTGCTTTAATGCTGGTTTTGCTGATTTGCTCAATTAATGTGGCTTTTTGCACTTTTGCCGATCTTAAACCCAATCCGGCCTTTTCCAGCTGAACACCCTGAATTGCATCAGCATTTGCAAGTACAGCATATCGTTTTACATCTGCTTCAAGTCCTTCAATTTGAATTTCAATGGCTTGCAATTGAAACTTGAGCAAGGCATTGTCCAATTGAACTAAACTTTCACCTTTCCTGACCACAGATCCAACATCCGCCAATACAGAGTTTATTTTCCCCTGGATATCAGCACTGATTTTGGTTTCTTTATTGGGTTCAAAGGTTCCGGCATAGGATTTACTGTTATTAACACTTTCCAGCTTCAGGGAGATGGCTTGAACATTGATGGCTTGCTCTTTATTGTAGTGATAAACCCGGCTGTCCATAGTTTCCTTATTGCTTTTCAGGCGAATTGCCACGAGGGCAACTAATGCTATTGCCAGGACTATATAAATAATTGTTTTCTTCATGATTTTTAATTCTTTTTGGTTATGAGATTTCCGGTTACACGTTTGTACTCTAATTCTGCTTTGCACATATTTATCAATGCCTCAATATAGTTTTGCTGTGTTTCGCGAAGGGCATTGTCGGCAAAAAGCAAATCCGTTATGTTTGCAAGCCCTTGTTGGTTTTGTAATACAGTGTTTACATAAATTCTTTTTGCCAGGTCGATTTGAGAACTCAAAACCGAAATGTTTCTAAAGGCCTGTGCATATTGCATTTCAGCATTTTTCAGGTCAAGGTTTGACTTTTCCGTAATCAGCTCTTTTTGAATAGTTGATTTAACGATTTCTATCTTTTTGCCCACGATTTTATGTTGGGTAACCCAGCCATTAAATAGGGGAACCGATAATTGGGCACCGAAATATCCTATCGGGTGGAAATTGAAAAAGCTATTGCTTCCCGTTGTGCCAAAGCCTGTTGTTCCATAAACACCGTAAGCGCTCAGGGAAGGTAATCTCATATTTTTCAGTCCGCTTAATTCAGATCGGGTAAACTCTATTTTCTTATCAATAAGCAACATATCAGAAGTAATCCGGGATTGAAAATTTGCCGGAGTGTTTGTTTTTTCAGTGGTCAGGACATCGACAGAATCTGATATAGGTTTTCCCATCATGAATTTAAGTGCATTCAATACCTGCCGGTACTGTGAAATCACACTATTTCTTTGGGTGGATATTTGCTCAACCTGCAATTTAAGCCTGTCCACATCTGTTCCTTTCACCATCTGCTGCTGGTAGAGCAATGTGGTTGTTTTCACCAGCTTATCGGTGTTTAATAAATTGCTGTCGAGGAAGGTTATCCGGGTTAAAAGTATTTGCGCATTGTAGTATGCATTGGTAACATCCAATACCACATCCTCCTCGGTTTTTGTCCGTTGAATCTCTGACAGTTCAATGGCTATTTGTGTGCTTTTCACCGCACTTCTGGCCGCACTGTTATAAAGGGGTAATGCAAGCTGCAGGTTGGTATTGAGGTTTTGCGGCACCCCAAACTGCACTTCCTTATAGGTGCCCTGGGGGCCTCCAAAAGCCGCTGCAGGCATTAATTGATACGGCAGATCGGTATAATAACGATAATCAGCAACTGCATTAAGCTTGGGAAGCAAGGTTCCTTTTATTTCCTTGTTACGTTCAGCATATATTGCAATATCCTGTTGAGCTAGCTTAATATTGCGATTGTTAAGTAATGCCGTATCAATACATTGCTCAAGAGATAATGTCTGAGCAGGTGCAGCAATATTCATGGTAAGTATTGCCACTATTATGAGGGCTCCCTTTAACCTCTTCTCTTTTATCTCGTAATTGTGTTTAACCATTTTATGATTGTTTATTGATTTGAATTCGATTGATAATCCTGATTTTTTATAGGTTTCAGATTTTCTATATCACTGACCATTTTGGTCACCAGACGTTGTTCATTCATAAATGAGCGAAAACTCTTTAAAATTTGATTAACCAAAGATTTTGAGGACATTAAATTTTTGAATGTTGTTTCATTTTTCCCTTGATCTATGATTTCCAACAAATAAGCTCGCACAGATATTTTGATCCTGATTAAAGTGTTTTGTAAACCTGTATTTCTTTCTATTAACTGAGAAGAAAAAATAACAGGCAAATAATATGGCTTGATTTCAAATAATTTATGAATGCTTTCGAAGAGGAACTTAAGCTCTTCCTCAGGAGGGCCACCCCAACATCTGGTATCCTTAATCACTTGATTTATTTCATTGTCAAGACTTAATAATAGAAGCATGAGGATATCCTCATTCTTCGCGAAATAGGGATAAAGTAAGGAATGGTCAATTTTCATTTCTGCCCCCATTGATTCAATTGACAATGAGGTTATCCCTGATTTATGAATGATTTTACCGGCAGCTTCTACCATGCATGTTGCTTCAATTTCCATTAGATGTTATGTTAGTTAATATTCACTAACCTCGATGAATAAATTTTTTTGATCTTCCTTACTCAGCTTTGTTGAAAATCAGTGGCTATCTTTTTATCAGGATTAGCAGAGCATTTACCATGGAATTTCCTTCTTTTCCAATATCAAACTGAAAACCGGCAATTTTCCATTTAAACATTTGCAGCTTGAAAGTTCCTATTACAATATGCACCATTTCTTCGGTGGTGATTGATGTAGTAAGAACACCTTTCTGTTGTCCTTCCTTAATCACAGGCATCAGGTGCTTCATTAATACTTTCATTAACTTTTGTAAAGTCTGATTGATATCCTGACTTTCTTCAACCAGTCCATCGGAAAATGCTGCAACCACAAATTGCGGATTCTTTTTAAAGAAGTCGATAAGTGTTTTGAAAATTGCCTTAAACTTTCCTTCCGGATTTTCCTCGGTCAGGATAACCCCTTCCAGACGGTTATCCATAGTTTCAGATAAAAAATCAAGCAAAGCGATTATGATTTCCTCCTTACTTTCAAAATGCCTGTATACTGCACTTTCTGAAAATCTCATTTCTTTAGCTATGTTTTTTATGGTCAATCCACTTACTCCTGATGTCGTAAGTATTTTGCCTGCGGCTTCAATGATCTCAATTTGACGAGGTGTAATTTCCATTTCCATATTCTAATAATCGGGTTAAACCATGTTAGTGAACATTCGCACACAAAGCTATGATATAATTTTTACAACTGACAAGTTTCTTGAAAAATTTATTTTCAAATAAAGTTTGCACAGTTGAAATATTAGAATTTACTTTGTTAGTGAATATTCACCAACTTGTTTAAAGTGTTTGAAATGAATACAAAAATATTGAACATTCAGGAAGAGATGGCAAATACTATTTCAAACAGATTGCCGGAAAGGAATCTGGGGATTGCCAATAAAAAAACTTTTATGCCCAAGGAAAAGACTACCCTGGAAATCATTAAAGTCATTTCTAATGGTAGGGACAGGACAAATATCCTCAGAAAACCGGAGCAGCGAACCATAGCTTTCCTGGTACAGCACATTCCTAACTGGATAAGCTCGGATATGCTTACCGGTGTGGGAATCTTCGGCAATTTTATTGTCTTTCTGAGTTTTTTCTTAGCAGCATATTTTAACCAGAATTTCCTTTTGCTTGGCCCGGCAGGCTTTTTGATCAGCTGGTTTGGTGATTCACTTGACGGCCGGATCGCCTATTACCGGAATAAAGCCCGCAAATGGTATGGATTTGCGCTCGATCTTACAACCGATTGGATCGGAACCATCCTCATCGGTTTAGGATTCATTCTTTACGTTGACCAGAAATTCACCTGGATCGGGTACACATTCATAGTATTATACGGATGGGAATTGCTTACAACAGTTATGCGCTATAAGATAACCGGCAAATACTCAATTGATTCCGGACTATTTGGACCCACAGAGGTGCGAATAATTATTGCAGCCATCCTTATAATGGAAGTCATAATTACCGGGTCCATCAATTATTTTGGAATAGTTGCTGATGCAGGTTTATTGATTTCCAACATTCTTAGTTTCAAACAGCTATTAATTCAAGCCGACAAATTGGACGAAAATGATAAGCGTTAGTTAAATGAAAACTCCAGCCTTTATAGCAACTTTCTCTAAAGCCCAGGCATCAGCATTTTCAGGAGGTATCGTGGACTACCTGGTCATGCTATTCTTAACCGAAGTATTGCATTTCCATTATACCATCTCCATTGCAATCGGAGGAGTAATCGGAGCCTTTGTGAATTTCAGCCTTAACAAAAACTGGACTTTCCGGTCAAGAGACATTCCATATACTCATTCCGCAAACATTCAGTCATTCAGATTTGTTCTGGTAGTAATAAACAGCATTGTGATGAAAGATTTGGGCACCTATATTATTACAAACCAACTGCAACTGGATTATAAGATAAGCCGCATTATTGTCGATCTGTTCGTTTCTCTGGCTTTTAACTTCACTCTCCAAAAATACTGGGTCTTTAAGAAACAGTGTAATGAAATCCAATGAAATATCTAAATCTCCTTATATCCCTCTTAACAGGTTTATTTCTATTATTCCTGCCACTCTCAATTGCCGGGCAGGTTCCAGTCCAAACCATCATCAACGGCCGGGTGCTTGACGACAACACCAAAGAACCCTTACCTTTTGCCCGAATTGTTTTTGAAAAAACAACTATCGGTACCACTTCTAAAAGCGATGGCACCTTTAAGCTGACCAGCACAGGCCGGCTAAATAAGATCCATATAACTTCAGTCGGGTATGAACCTTTGGATGTTGAAATTGCAATCGGCAAAACTCAGACTATAAAAATTTTAATGAAAACCTCCATTACACAACTTGCTGAAGTGCAGGTAAAGCGAGGCAAAGCACGGTATAAAAACAAAAACAATCCGGCTGTTCAACTCATTGAAAATGTGATTAAACACAAGGACCTTAACCGGAGCGAAAATCTGGATTATCTGGCTTATGATAAATATGATAAGACTCAGTTTGCCTTGAGTAACCTTACCGACAAATTCATAAATCGTAAAGCCTTAAAAAAATTCAGTTTCGTTTTTGACAATATTGATACCACACAATTGCATGGGGTAAAGATCCTGCCGGTGTTTATGAAAGAAAAGATCAGTGAATTCTATTATCAGAAGGATCCGAAAGAAACCAAGGAGATCATCAAGGCCGATAAGATGGTGAATTTCGACAGCTACCTGAACAGGCAAGGCATGTCGAAATACATGAATTTCATGATCCAGAATATCAATATTTATGATAACACGGTTACTTTTCTCACCAATATCTTTCTTAGCCCAATAGCCCGCACAGCTCCAACTTTTTACCGTTATTTTTTACAGGATACGCTGTCAGTGAGCGGGGTGGAATGTATAAAGGTATTCTTTTCGCCAGGGAATAAAGAAGATATGCTGTTCAATGGTTATCTGTACATTGTCAATGACAGCAGCTATGCGGTTAAAAAAATCGATATGTCAGTTAACAAGAGAATTAATCAAAACTGGGTAAAAGATGTCAGTATTATTCAGGAATTCAGTAAAATCCAAAACCTTAACTGGTTATTAAAAACCGACGAGATGTCAATTGATTTCGGGGTTTCAGAAAACAGTATGGGGGTTTTTGGTAAACGAAATATTATTTATGATAATTACAGGATCAATGAGCCCATACTCAGCTCCGTTTTTAAGGGACCGGATGTTACTGAATATGAAGATGCAACCAAGAAGAGTTCCGAATTCTGGGAAACAAACAGACCGCAGGAACTTACTAAATCGGAAAAGGGAATATATACGCTGACTGACAGCATTAAAAAAGTTCCTGCTTTTAAAAAAACAGCGGATATATTATTTCTTTTTACAGCAGGGTACAAAGATATCGGCCGGTTTGAAATCGGTCCGGTTAATACATTTTACAGTTACAACCCTATTGAAGGATACAAGCTTAGAGTTGGCGGCAGAACAACATCAAAGTTCAGTGAAAAGCTGAATTTTGATACATACATTGCCTATGGATTTACTGATAAAAGGTATAAATACTTCATCGGATCCACCTATTCACTTTCAAATAATAATATTTATCATTTCCCGGTAAAATCGGTTAAAATCAGCTTACAGAATGAAACCTCCATACCGGGACAAGACGTTCAGTTCATTCAGGAAGATAATATTCTCTTATCCATAAAACGCGGTGTAAACGATAAGCTGTTCTATAACAAAACCTTTAAAATTGAACACCTGAATGAATTTGAGAATCACTTCTCATACAGGTTGGGTTACCTGTATAAAAAAATGAGCCCTGGCGGTTCGCTCTATTTTAATACCGATGGAACCGACTTTCTGAATTCTGCCGATCCGGTTATTAATGTTTCAGAAGCCTATTTGAACCTTAGATATGCACCTCAAGAGAATTTTTATCAGGGAAAACAATCCCGGACACCGATGACCAATAAATTTCCCATTATCAATTTTTATTATAATATCGGATTAACGTTGCTGGGTAATGATTATAACTATCAAAGTCTTAAACTGAATTTTTACAAAAGGTTTTATCCCGGAATATTGGGATATTCCGATGTGATAATGGAAGCAGGAAAGATTTTCGGAACGGTACCCTATCCGCTTTTGTATATGCACAGGGCAAATCAAACTTATGCTTATCAGCTGGCGGCATATAACATGATGAACTTTCTGGAATTTGTGAGTGATCAGTACGCTTCATTAAATATTGATCATCATTTCAACGGGTTTATATTGAATAAAATTCCCATAACCAAGCGATTGAAACTAAGAGAAGTAGTATCTGGCAAGATATTATTTGGAAGTTTATCTGATAATAATAATCCCGCCTCTCATCCGGATTTATTAAAATTCCCGGTTGATAACCTTGGGAGCCCCATTACGTTTACCCTTGACCAGAAGCCTTATGTAGAAGTAAGTGCCGGAATAGAGAATATTTTTAAATTCTTCAGGGTCGATGTGGTAAAACGTCTTACCTATCTGAGCAATCCAAATGTTTCTGATATAGGTATCAGAGTAAGATTCAGGTTTGATTTTTAGAAGATGGGTATTGATTTGTAGGAATACAAAGTGCTTATCTTGCGGTGTATTTAAAATTGCCGATGCTCCGACCTGCCTTCCTCCTGATATTTGCTTTGATTCTGTTTCAACCCACCATGCTATTCAGCCAGTCCAAGGGCATCAACCGATCGAAATACCGGATCGGCATAACGCAAACCAAAGAGGACATTCTTATTGATGGCATTCTTGACGAAGCGGCCTGGCTCAATTCGGAAAAAGCAGGCCATTTTCAGCGGGTATTACCCACAGATACAGGCTTTGCAATCGCCCGGACGGAAGTTCGGCTTACCTATAACGAATCCACTCTTTTTGTGGGAATTGTCTGTTACGATCCCACGCCAGGCAGGCGGCCGGTGGAGTCGCTCCGCCGGGATTTCAATTTTCAGAAAAACGACAATTTCGTTGTATTCATCGATACCTATAATGATCAGACCAATGGCTTTGCTTTCGGCGTATCTGCAGCCGGGGCTCAATGGGACGGCCTGCAGGCCAACGGGGGAGGGGTAAATCTCGACTGGGACATAAAGTGGCGATCAGCCGTTAAAAATTACGACGACCGGTGGGTGGCGGAATTTGCCATTCCATTCCGCAGTATTCGTTATAACGGGGGTGCAAAGGAGTGGGGAATAAATTTCAGCAGAAACGACCTTAAAACAAGCGAAAAATCGAGCTGGGCGCCTATGCCCCGGCAATTTGCCACCGCCACGCTGGCCTTCACCGGATCACTGGTATGGGACAATCCATTGCCTTCGTCTGGCCCACGATTCTCGCTTATACCCTTTGTGTCGGCTAAAACCACCCAAAACAAGGAAGCCGGCGAAGGACTGAAACCTTCGGCAACTGCAGGTATCGACGCTAAAGTCATTCTCTCCACCTCCATGAACCTCGATCTCACCATAAATCCTGATTACTCGCAGGTGGAAGTGGATAAGCAGCAAACCAACCTCGACCGGTTCGAACTCTTTTTCCCTGAGAAGAGGCAGTTTTATCTGGAAAACAGCGACCTTTTCGCCAACCTCGGTACCGATAATCTACGTCCATTTTTCTCGCGCCGGATCGGGCTTAACGCTCCCGTTCAGGCCGGAGCCCGACTCAGCGGAAAGATCGGCAGTAACTGGAGGCTTGGCCTGATGGACCTGCAAACGGGAGCCTCAGACAATTCACCGGCAGGCAATTTTACCGTTGCTGCTATCCAGCGGAAAGTATTCAGGCGCTCAGGAATATCAGCCTTTCTGGTGAATAAACAGCTGATGAATATCGGGAGCGATACCACCTTTACCGGCAAGAATTACAATCGTGTTGCCGGTCTGGAGTTCAATCTGGCAAGTGCAAATAACCGGTGGACCGGCAAAACCTTCTACCATCAGTCGTTTTACCCCGGGGCATCAGGCGATGCCTCCGTTATGGCTGCAAATATCACCTATTCAACGCAGCACATTTCGGCCACGCTTAACCAGTCGTGGGTGGGATCCGATTACCTTGCCGAGGTGGGATATATCCGCAGACGAGGGTATTATGAAATTACCCCGCTGGTGCAATACAAATTCTTTCCGGCCTCCAGCAAAATCGCCAATCATGGTCCGGCGATCCGGGCCGACCTGTTTTTCAACCATCAGCTGGCCGCCACTGATCGGGATGTCCAGCTGCTATATCTTGCGGAATGGATGAACAAGAGTATTTTCCAGATCGATATAAAGGATTCGTATGTCAGCCTACAGGCCCCGTTTGATCCGACAAATTCCGGCGGAGTTCAGCTCCCCGCATTCGAATCGTTCCGATGGCAGGAAGCAGGTGTTTCCTTTGCTTCAGATATTCGCAAGCCCCTGAATTATTTGTTAAGCAGCCGGTACGGCGGATATTTCAATGGGAAAAGATTTACCCTCAACAGCGAAATATATTACCGGATTCAGCCCTATGGAAGTCTGGCAATAGTTGCCACCTACAATGATATTGCCTTACCCTCACCCTACAATAGTGCCAGATTCATCCTGATCGGGCCCAGACTTGATATTACCCTGACAAACAAACTATTCTTTACCAGTCTTATACAATATAATAACCAGATCAATAATATCAACTTTAATTTCCGATTCCAGTGGCGCTTTGCTCCGGTATCGGATCTGTACATTGTTTATACGGAAAACTCCTTCCCTGGCGATTACCGGGTAAAAAGCCGAGGGTTGTTCGTCAAAATGTCCTATTGGTTTAACTGAGATCGACCGAAAGATTAGTAAATTGGCTGAAATGTTTTTTAGACTGTCACTATCCTTTACATTACATGGCACCACTCCAATCAAGCGACAACCCATTCCCAGGGATCCGGAGCTACGACATTCATGAAGATGATCTGTTTTTCGGGAGGGAAATTCAAGTCCGGGAGCTGATTGAGAAATTATCTCAAACAAGATTTCTTGCCATAGTAGGATCATCCGGTTGTGGAAAATCCTCACTCATCAAGGCAGGTGTTCTTCCGGCACTGATTAAAAACAAGCCGGAAAACTTTGCTAAAACATGGAAGATGAGCATTTTTCGTCCTTCCGATGACCCCATCGGAAACCTGGCCATTTCACTGGCTGGCGGCGACAAGGAAGCATCGGCCATAGCAAAAAAATTACGTTCAGGCAAAGATGGCCTGGTGGAGGTTCTGAAGTCGCTGAGCGGACAAGCCGATGAGTCGAGGCTGATCATCATTGACCAGTTCGAGGAGCTTTTCAGATTCAGGAACAGCAGTATCGATACAGGAACAATCTCCGAAACGGCTGCATTTGTCGACCTGGTGCTTACTGCTATCAGCCATACGGAAATTCCGGTTTACACAGTACTCTCGATGAGGACCGACTTCCTTGATGAGTGCACGGAATTCCGGGGTCTGAGCGAAGCCATCAATAAGGGATATTACCTGGTTCCGCGGATGAACAATGAAGAGCGGCGGCTGGCAATCACCGGACCGGTAGAAACAAAAGGGGCCAGAATTGAGGAGGATCTCGTGGATCAACTGCTGGCGGATGTGGGAGATGATCCCGACCAGCTGCCGATTATGCAGCATGCCATGATGAGAACCTGGGAGTATTGGATTCTGAACCGCATCGGAGACCAGCCCATCGGGCTGGACCATTATAAGGCCATTGGCACGATGAAAGAAGCCCTGTCGGTGCATCTGGAGGAATTATTTGCCGACCTGCGCGACGATAAAAGCAAATATACCGCCGAGAAACTTTTCAAGGCACTCACGGATATTACACAGGAAAACAGGGGTACCCGCCGGCCCACCAAACTAAAGGAAATCATGACCCTGGCCGAAGCGCGCGAAGAGGAACTGGTGCGCGTGATCGACAATTTCAGAAAACCGGGTTGCGCATTCCTGATGCCATCGGCACTGGTGGAACTGGAACTGGATACCATAATCGATATTTCGCACGAGAGCATCATGCGGGTATGGAAGCGACTCAGCAATTGGGTTGAGGATGAGAGCCGGTCGGCCCAGCTCTACCTGAGGCTGTCAAAATCAGCCGAATTATATCAGGAAGGAAAAACGGGATTGTGGATCAACCCGGAGCTGCAGCTGGCCCTGCAATGGAAAGATCAGGCGAAGCCAAATGCCACCTGGGCCACCCGTTACGATCCTGCATTCGATCGGTCCATGACTTTCCTTCAATATAGCAAAAAACAGCATGAGCAGGAACTGATTAAGAAAGAGAACCTTCAAAAAAGGAACCTGAAACGAGCCCGCACTTCAGCTATGATTCTGGGTGCCGCGTCCATTATCTCCATCCTTTTCCTGCTGATATCCCTCAATCTTCGGTTTAAGGCCGAAGCCAGCCGGAAGGAAGCTCTCGAGAAAGAGAAAATGGCTGTTTTCGAAAGAAAGCGGATGGAGGAACAGCGCAAGGAAGCCGTTCTGCAGAAAAAAATCTCGGAACAGCAGCAGCAGATCTCCGAGCAGCAAAAAATAATTACCGAGGAGCAGCGGCAATACGCTGTAAAACAACAGGGGATTGCTCAGGAGCAGACCATCGTTGCGGTTAGTCAGAAAAAAAAGGCCGATGCATCGAAACAGGAGGCCCTGGTTGCCAGGGATGAAGCCCAGTCGCAGCGAAAAGAGGCTGTAGCTCAGAAAAACATTGCCGAAACAGAGCGATTGAAGGCGGAAGAATCTGAAAGAAATACACGCCGTCTGCGGCTGCTGGCTATATCACGTTCCATGTCTATTCAGGCCGGCCAGCTGCATAATACCGTAAAAGACGACCTTCCTGCTCTGCTGGCCTTTGAATCGTATCAGCTGAACAAGGACAATGGCGGCTTTGCGAATGATCCCACCATTTATTCGGCCCTGGCGGCGATTTCCGTTGACCAGGTGATTCTTCGCGGCCACGAAGATGGTGTAAGAAGTCTCGCATTAACGAAGGACGGAAAAACGTTGTTTTCCTGCGGCGATGATAACAAACTGCTGATCTGGAAATTAGGCGATACGCAGTCGCAGCCCGTGCCGGCAGTAATGCCCAGGCAGAATCAGGGAGTACTTCGGTCCATCGGCATTACCGCTGACGACAGGTTGTTGATTGCAGGTAATACCGCAGGCGATCTGCTGATTTGGAAACGGAGTGCAATAAACACGGCACCACGCGTTGTACATGGGCATGAAGGCGTTATCAGCGAACTGGCCATGCACCCCGGAGGCAAGCTTATGGCTTCGGCTGGTTCCGATGGGAGACTCATCCTCTGGAACCTGGAGAACGACCAGTTTACCAAAACAATAATCGACTCGATCCCTGGGAAAATGGAATGTGTAGCCTTCAGTGCCGACGGCAGGCTTTTAGCTTATGGAACCGTATTCGGTGCCATAAAAACAGTGGACATGAGCAAACAGTCATACAAGCCGTCGATCTTACGCAGCTCCGGCTTCGGAGTCCTATCGATTGCCTTCAGCAAGGACGAATCCTCTATTGCCGCCGGTTTATCAAACGGAATAATCCTGGTGTGGAACCGGAATGAGCCTGCCACAAAACCCAGGGAAGTTCTTGGACGCCACCTATCGGGAATCACAGCGCTGGAATTCAGCCAGGATTGCGGTGAGCTGGCATCGGCAAGTTACGACAGGACGATGAAACTCGCAGGATTCCCTATACCCGAAGCAAATCCGATTGCCATGGAAAACCATGAGCTGTGGGTGTACGACATTCTCTTTACCCCGGATAACAAGCACCTTATTTCCTGCAGTGCCGATAAAACCATCAGGATAGTTTCCACAGAGAATTCCATGATGGCCGACAACCTGAAAAAGAGACTGACACGCAACATGACCATTGAAGAATGGAAGAAGATGGTTGGCAGCGATATCCCATACCGAAAAACCCGTGACGACCTGCCCGGTTCGGAAAACAGTAACAAACAAACGAATTGACTATGAAGCAGATTTACATACCGAAGGTAGCCAGTCGGATATTAATCCTGTTTTTCGGGATCCTGG
>CAIXHD010000255.1 GCA_903919065.1 uncultured Bacteroidota bacterium | reverse complement strand
ATGGTGGTTGTCCAGAAATAGGCAGCATCACCTGTATTAATAAATTCCCCTTTCTCGTTTAATTTGCCTCCCGGAAATGCTGCGAAACCGCTGGAATTATCCCCATTACCGTGATCTGTCCATCCGGATGTCGATTTCAATTTCTTCCCTGCCGGTGAACTAACCGTGGAGATCAACCCATTATATTCAACGTCAGAATCTGGTAAATGCCAGCCATTCGGGCATGCAGCCATCGCCGCTGGCAGATTGTATAATACCCCATATTGCTTATAATACCAGGCATCAACAGCTTCTGAAACAGAGGTGCCCTGATATTCATAAACATAATAATACGGGTCCTCTTTTGAACCTTTCGTTCCCGGACTAACATTGGGCAGATAAGAAAGGTTCTCTGTCATCCAGGTGGAATTCCCGATGGTCTTAAAGGCATAAACGTGATTGTCACGCAGATCAGTAAACGTACCCCTGAGGACTAGCCTGGTCATAGTAAGATTAAGCTGTGTTTCTATCTCCTGAAAATCCATTACCTGCTGGAATGCGACATAGGAGTTATCCTCAGTTGTCGTTTTCTTTACTGAAATGGTCCTTTTGCCAAACGGTATGTACCAGAGTCTGTAAAATCCTGCAGCATTGGTAGTTGCTTTTAATTTGCTTTCGGTTCCATCCGGATTCAGAACGACCATCAGAACATTTTCCAGGGGAACACCATCCTGATCGGAAATTGTGCCGGAAAGTTTGGTTGAATAATTCACGGACGTAATCTCTACATTCACCTGCAGGGTATCATTCAATGATATCTTGATATTGGAATTGAAGACGGAAAAGTCGGGTTTGGTGATCTTCAGAGCATAATCTCCAACCACAATTCCCGGCATAAAAAAGTATCCATCAGTATTTGTGGTTGCAGTTTTATCGCCAACGGTAATAATGGCCTGATTCACCGGGATCTTGAAATTAGTAAAGTTAACCTGGCCCTCAAGGTTCCCGAGCTGTGGTGCTCCTAAAAGGATTTGAATTTCGCGGTATGCTTCAGATTCTGCATCCGCGACCACAACTTTTATCGTAAAGGTTTTTCCCGATCCGTCAACCGGAGATTTCCACTTTGCCTGTATCTGATTCGCTGAATCCATAAATTCACCTCCGTCAGCGCTCCATCGATAGGCCAGCTGATCACCATCCTCATCAGAAGCAGTTACATTAAAGGTAAACTGCGTTCCGGCACTGCGGTTTTCCGGACTGCAAATCAGACTGGCGATTACCGGGATATGGTTTTTTGCACATCCCATGAAAAGCAGTATAAGGAGCAGAAATGGGAGTATTTTTCTCATAAGGCACGAATGGAATTTCGTCAATTCTTTGGGGGATATTCAAAGGTAGGTGAGATTGAGTTAATTTCCTAATAGCACAATACTTAAGTTGTACCCACCCCTGACCCCTCCCTGAAACCAGGGAGGGGAAATGAGCTCCTTGTTGATTGCGTACAAAGGAAGCTGCAAAGCAGACTCCCTCCCTGGTTTCAGGGAGGGCCGGGGTGGGTACTTCTCAGCTTCATTTATTAGCCAATTCTGCCTACTTTTAGTCAATTATCCAAGATGAGATTTCTTATTAGTCCAGCGATATGAAAATCAATAAATTACTGTTTGTTCTTGTGTTGATATTTAGCTTTTCTCTATCGACAAACTCCTATGCCTCAACCCCTGAAAAAGGTTCGCAAATTGGAAGAACCACAGAAATCCTGAAATATCCCGATAATCGTCCGGCTGCCAGCTACCGGCTCGAAGCCAGGGATCAGGGAGTGGTATTCCGTCACGGAACCGGACCACGGCAATGCGATTCTTTGGGTGCGCGGGATGTGTGGGTTTTTGAAAATAAGGGCACCTATTACATGCATTACGATGGCGCCGGCCCTAAAGGCTGGTTGTGCTGTCTGGCTACCAGTAAAGATCTTGTTAACTGGGTTCCCAAAGGACCGGTGCTCGATTTTGGTGCAAAAAATGAGGATGACTGCGCATCTGCATCTTATGGGGTAACCTATCTGGATGGTAAGACCTGGCATATGTTCTACCTGGGGACTCCGCATACTTCGCCGGCTCCGGATCTCATTCCCGCTTTTCCTTACCTGACCATGAAAGCAAAAAGCACCTCTCCGGAAGGTCCATGGATCAAGCAAAAGGATGTTACCCCTTTTCGCTGTCAGCCAGGCACCTATTATCAGGAAACGGCCAGCCCCGGACATATTATCAAACAGGGCGATGAGTACCTGATGTTTTTCAGCGCCTCCATGAAACGGACTATCAGCATAGCCCGCACACGTAACCTCGACGGACCCTGGACACTTGATCCGGCTCCGATTGTTTCACCGGAAGAGCAGGTGGAGAACAGTTCACTCTATTTCGAACAGGCCAATAAAACATGGTTTCTTTTTACTAATCATATCGGGCTGGAAGGCTTCGAATATACCGATGCCATCTGGGTATACTGGACTAAGGATCTGAATAAGTGGAATGCTGCAGATAAAGCTATCGTTATGGATGGCAAGAACTGTACCTGGAGCCGCAAGTGTATCGGCCTGCCATCGGTCGTTAAGGTCAGTAACCGTCTTGCCATTATTTATGACGCACCCGGCGGCGACAGTAAAAGTCACATGAAACGCGATGTCGGCCTGGCCTGGCTGGATCTCCCCATCAGCCTGCCAAAAGAATAATTTATACCTGAATCTTCTTAAATAACTCAATGAAAACTATTGGTCTGATCGGTGGAATGAGCTGGGAATCCTCAGCCGTTTACTATGATATCATTAACAAAACTGTCAAGGAAAAACTGGGCGGACACCATTCCTGCGACTGCCTCATGTACTCTGTGGATTTCGCTGTGATTGAGGACCTGCAGCATAAAGGCGACTGGGATCAGCTGACGCGCATCATGGTGGATGCTGCACGGCGATTGGAAAGGGGAGGGGCTGAGTTATTAGTGATCTGCACAAATACGATGCACAAAATGGCGCCCGAAGTGGAGCGAAGTATTTCGATTCCCTTGCTCCATCTGGTGGATACAGTTGCCACAAAGATCAAAGAAACCGGACTTGAAAAAGTGGCGCTTCTGGGCACCCGGTTTACTATGGAACAGGATTTTTATAAGGGCCGCCTGACTGAGAAACATGGAATCGACGTGATTGTGCCCGATTTGGCAGGTATCGAAACGGTGCACCGGATTATTTATCAGGAGCTCGTTCACGGAATCATTAAAGAGGAATCACGCGAGAATTTTCTTGCGGTTATTGATAGGCTGATCGCCCGCGGGGCTCAGGGAATTATTCTGGGTTGCACGGAAATTCCACTCCTGGTGAAGCAGGAGGATTGTACCGTTCCAGTTTTCGATACCACCACTATTCATGCTATCTCCGCGGTGGAAGCAGCCTTGTTGTGATATATATTTGTATAAACGTAAAAAGGTGCCCCTGCAACTTATTTCATCCACAATTGTATTATAGCCTTCAATCTCTTTTATGAATAAGATAGCTATCATTATTGCCCTGGCCCTGTACGGCGGAATAAATTACTGGCTTTTCAGGCGCGCCTGGCAGGCACTGCCTTCAAATCCTTTGCTGCACACAGTTTTTATCATCCTGTTTATCATCTTTTCGTTATCGTTTTTCTTCGCGATGGCCCTCGGAAATAAAATGCCTTTCGCAGTCACCGCGGTCCTCGAAAATATTGGCGCTTTCTGGGTTATTGCCTTGCTCTATTTTATCATGGCTGCCCTGTTTGTCGATATCCTCCGGTTCTCCAATCACTTTCTTAAGTTCTTTCCGGATTGGGTTTATGCCAATTATCAGCAGGTAAAGCTTATTGCCCTCGTGTCAGTCCTCGGTCTTTTTGTGGTGTTTTCCCTGATAGGAAATTACCGGTTCCGTAATCCCGATGTTCACGAACTTAATATGGAAATACCCAAAGGCGATGGCCCGGCTGGCACACTCACCATGGTGATGGCCAGCGATGTTCATCTGGGTAATATCATCCGGAAAGGCAGGCTGAAAAAATATGTGGAGCTGCTGAACAGGCAGAATGCTGATGTCATTCTGTTTGCCGGCGACCTGATTGATCATAGCATGCGACCGGTGGAGCATCAGAAAATGGATGAGGACCTGCGAAAACTCAAATCGACCTATGGAACTTTTGCCATCTTTGGCAATCATGAATTTTATGGTGACGTGGCCAAAGCCACTGCCTTCTATGCAAACTCGGGTATTAAGCTGTTGAGGGATTCTTCTGTAACTGTCGCTAACCGGTTTGTACTGATTGGTCGCGATGATATCTCCCAGCACCGCAGGCAACCACTCGATTCTATTGTTGCCGGCATCAGGGAGAATCTTCCAAAAATCCTGCTCGAACATAATCCGGTTAAAATCGGCGATGCCATTAAAAACAATATCGACCTTCAACTATCAGGTCACACTCATAACGGCCAGATATTCCCTCTTAATTATATCGTTGGAAGTATGTATCCTTTACCCTATGGATATCTGAAATCGGGTAAAACCAATTTCTATGTCTCCTCCGGACTGGGCCTCTGGGCAGCACCGGTGCGTATAGGAACCAATTCGGAAATCGTAAGGATTACAATATCTTTGATCTGAGAGATATTAACCTGCCGATTTATGAAAAATTTGATGATTAGAATCCAGGTTCTCTGGACTCTGCTGCTATTGCCGTTATTCCTTACTGCACAACCCGGACCCGCCACTTCCAAATCCCAGGTTGCCGCCTGGGAAGCCATGAAATACGGGATGTTCATACACTTTAACATGAACACTTTTGCCCGTGCAGAGTATGATAATGGTCAGACCCCGGTTTCGGCATTCAATCCTGATAGTCTGGATGTTGATCAGTGGATCCGCACCGCGCGCGATGCCGGCATGAAATACGCTGTTCTTACAGCAAAGCATACCGGAGGCTTCTGTCTGTGGGACAGCAAGGTTTCCTGGAAAGGCCGGGAATATGATTATGATATTGCAGCCTCTCTATGCAAAATTGATATTGTAGCCGAATTCTTCAAAGCCTGCGCGAAATATCAGGTTAAACCTGCTTTGTATTATTGCTTATGGGACGATCATAACCAGAAGGGTTCAACGAAAGAAGAGTATTTCGGCCTGGTCCGTGGCCATATCACTGAACTCGTTTCGCAATATAAAGGACTTGCAGAGATTTGGATAGATATTCCCGGTCAGTTGCTTCCTGCCCAGCGTCAGGAACTTTATAATCTGGTCAAGAAACATCAGCCCGATTGCCTGGTTACTTGTAATAACGGATTTACAGATGGTACAATTCTCCATAATTTCCCTGCGGATATCACCAATGGCGAGCGAACACTTCCGCCACCAGCCGGCCATAATCCTGTTAGAAAGGTCAATGGCAAACAATATTATATTCCGATGGAGGTCTGTCAGACCATTAACCAGAACTGGTTCTGGATTTCAGGAGACGTAACCAAATCTGTCAGGACTCTTTATTATTGGTATGATCAAACGGTTAAAAGAGGGGCCAATCTGCTGCTTGATGTTCCGCCTGATCTGTCGGGCCGGATACCAGCAAACCTCGTTGGCCGATTGAGCGATCTGCGAAAGGTTATTGAAAATCCTGAATTGCTGACGCCGGCAAAATCCTTGACGGCCTTTCAACCAGTGATTGCATCAACAATATGGGATGGCAGGGTGGAATATCTGCCTGCCTATGCTTCGGATCAGGATGCCAACACCCGTTGGCTCGCTGCTCCGAACGATCCTGAACCAAACCTGACCGTTGACCTGGGCTCAGTTAAACGATTTAACTACATGGTAATCATGGAGCCTTATGTTGCTCATATTGGTGACTATGAAGTTTTGTATCAGGTTGGTGATCAGTGGAAAACTCTACTTAAAGGGAAAGGGATCGGGACTTATTTTCAAAGACAGTTTCCTCCAGTAGAAAGCCGTTATGTCAAACTTATTGTCAGGAATTACAAAACCGGCGAAAATGCCGGTAACGTGATCTCTTATCCGAAAACACCGCCACCCGTTGAGGGAGTTACCATTTCTGAATTTCAGGTATTTAATCAGGAGGAACAGGATTCCCCCGATTACCTGAATTCTTTTCAAAAAGGGCGCGAATATTTCTTCCTCCGGAGCGGAAATATAAAATTCATATTACAGGCAGATCAGGCAGGCACCTTGCCAGCATTCACCTGGCTGGCATTTAATGCAAATGTTCCGTCGCAATCAGCCAATAAGAGGTCGGCCCTGAATTATACCCCGGGCTCCAATTTTAGTGAATCTGCCCTTCAGGTGGTGATCGGGAATGTAGCTTTTACCTCCCTGCCATTTAATTCTGAGGTAAAATGGACCACCCGGGATTCCGCTCCGGCGGTGGAATGCAGCTGGTGGGCCGGTGGTGTGAAAGTTACCGAGACTTACTCCGTTGATGAACAGCCTGACCGGATTCTGCGAAAGATCTCTTTGACCTCATCGGACCTTATGGGCAATGATTCGGTGAGAATCCGTTTAACGCTTCCGAAGGGGTATATTCAACGAACCAATAGCGGTATGATGAGCTCAAAGTCCGAAGGAAATATCGGCATAACCATTAATGAGAAATCTGATCAGCTTAAACCGTCGAATTGGATAGCCGATGAAGAAAACGGAGTGCTGGAAAGTCCACTGATTCCACTTGAGGCAGGCAAAACAATTAGCATTGCAACGTGCTTAAGTGTTGATTTTGATGCTGATAAATCGCTGCTGCCGAAATGGAATGACGAGCTAAATCATTATAAAAAATTATCCACGATTCAGGCCGACGACTCTCTGATCAATTCATTGTACCGGAGTGCTTCTTTTGCATTGCCTGGCATGTCGGCTGGCAGTGGTAGAATGGATGCCGGGGTGTTTGAATACGGCAACCAATGGGTGCGCGATGGCTCAAATGTCGCTATGGGACTGATATACAGCGGGGCATTCGAAAGCGCTCGTTCTTTGTTAAACTATATTCTGAATGATTTGGTAAATGATCAGGGAACTACGGTAATTGCGGGTGGATTCGATGAGCCCGACCGTGAGGAGTTTGATCAGATGGGTGTGCTCATGCAGTGCCTGAAACTGTATGGCGAATGGACCGGCGATTATTCCCTGGTGAAAGATTACAGTCAGAAAATCATCGCTATGGTGGAGCGGCCTTTGAACCCGGTATTCCGCGATGCAACAGGCATGGTGCATAACCGCCGTGAATTCTGGGAGCGCACTTTCAGCGATGCTTATGAGTTGGCCTATCAGACCTTTATGATACAGGGATTACGCGATGCAGCCGACCTGTCGGGTATCCTTGGTGTGCCTGAAAATGCGGAAAAATGGAGGCATGAGGCAGATGTTTTTCGGGAAGCGATGCTTGCACATCCTACCCGGTCACTGGTGGTCGACGGTGCTCTGATAAAACGCAGAAACGTAGCAGGAGATGTAGCTGACATCACCACAGGTCGTCAGCCAAGCTATAAGAATGATGCTCCGGTGCCCACCGAATTTAACCACCGGCTGAATCCTGATGCCACCTATGCCTTGCCAATACTGTTCCATCTTATTGACCCGAAATCCAGTCTGGCTAAAAAGTCGCTTGACAAGCTCGAGAGCATCTGGAATGCCCGCTGGACGGGAGGTGGCTATGAGAGATACCATTCCAGTTCGCAGATCGATCAGCCCGGTCCCTGGACCTTCGGCACGGCATTCATAGCCCGCGCCCAGCATGAAGCCGGAATGTTTGACCGGAGCCGTCGCTCGCTGCAGTGGCTGCATGATATTCAGGGTGGGAGTTCCGGTGCCTGGTTTGAGGAAATACCTTTGAACCGGTCGCAGGTTCCTTACAGCGGCATTGTTCCGTGGGCCTCAGCTGAGGTTACCTCATTCGTTGTTCAGCAATGGCTGGGAGTGAGTATCAAAGGCGATGAAATCCTGATCAGGCCAAAACTGTTTGCAGGTGATCAGAAAGTCTCGGCCCGACTGCGTTTTCGCGACGGATTCATCAAAATAGATATTGAGCAGAAAGGGAAAAAGATCTACGTTAAGGTAAATCCTTCTGATTAAAGTTGGCAACCCACCTCACCTCCTTCCCCCTCTCCCGCGCTCGCTGCGCTGGCGCTCCACTCACGGGAGAAGGGGCGCTCCGAGGTTAACCTGATACTGAGTGCCACGGCTTTTTATTTTCACGCAAAGTCGCAAAGCCGCTTTAATTCGTACTCTTTTTGCGCCTTAGTGTCTTGGCGAGGAAATTTTTCTCCACAGATGACACAGATTACACAGATGGGACAAAATAGTTATCTTCACCACCAAAGTTGTCAGATATGCTTGGTTACTTGTCCGTTTCCGGAATATTCTTCTCGCTGTTATTGCTATACTTCAATGCAGGAAAGTATAAATCAAGTATTTATCTGGGAATTTATTTTATAATTGTGTACCTCTATGGCTTCACGCAATATGTCATCTTCTATTCACATTCGGTATTACTAAACAGCATCACCGTAGTTAACCTGACGGCGCTTCTCTACCTTGCCGGGCCATTGTTGTACTGGTATACCCGGAGTGTCCTGAACGACAATCCGAAGTTTCGAAAAAGAGATCTCTTGCATCTGGTTCCCGCGCTGGTATATCTGATAGCAGCTATCCCGTATCTTTTTTCCCCATATGCGCATAAAGTGGAGATTGCAACTTCAATAGTCGTTAATCCGGGATTTCTTAGAACTTTCAATGCCACGTTGTTGTCAGAAATCTTGTCCAATACAGTGATTTACCTAAGTCGTCCCGTGCAGGTACTCGTTTATATTTTATGGTCGATGATACTTTTTCTCCGGTATAAGAAACGACATATTGATTCGTTACTATTTCCGGGACAGCATTTTATGACCGGATGGCTGGCCTTCTTCCTGGTCTATCAGCTTTTACTGGTGTTAGGGAATATTATCGGCTTAACCAAAAGCCTTACCATCGAGATTGAAAAATTGTCAGAGGCGGCGTACTTTATGCAGGTCTTTGCCGGAGCAGGATTGACAGGATTGCTGGCCTCCCTGTTTTTCTATCCGGAAATTTTGTACGGACTGCCCCGGATCCCGGCAACAGCAGTGGCTCCGGATCAAAAAGAGGAAACAATAGAAGAGCCTGCTTTATCGCCAAAAATAAACACGTCCGTTTATGAACCCGCTTACCTGATCAGCATCGGCCAGCTTTCAGATTCCTGCATGTCAAAGTATCAGCCGTTTCTTCAGCCCAAAATTAATCTCGCACAGTTTTCGGAACTGATTAACATACCGACGCATCATCTCGCCTATTTTTTCAGGGAGATTAGGAAGAAGGCATTCAACGATTACGTTAACGAATATCGCGTGGAACATGCCAAATCTATGATCACTGAAGGAAAAACAGCCAACCTCACCCTCGAAGCTATTGGTGTATTGTCGGGATTTTCCAGCCGCACTACCTTTTTCAGGGCTTTTAAGAAGGTGGAAGATGTCTCCCCCGGTGCTTTTGCTGACAAAATATATTAAAGTTGCCAACTTTAATATATGCTGGCTATCACAATCTTCCCATATAGTACCCTTGTTGAGGTTTTTAGGCGATAAAAATAGATGCCCTGCGGCAACTTGCTGTCGTAATTGATCACCGTGCCCATGGAGCTATCAATATAGCCTTCGTAAACCCGGCAGGCCAGTGTTCCGTTCACCGACAGGATATCGAGTGTGGCCATGGAGCTCTCGTCAACCTTGATTTTAAAGTTGACAATGCCCGGCGATGGATTCGGATAAGCGGCGATGGTGGCTCCCGGATCAAAAACCGTAGTTCCGGTTCCGGTGACCATGCCATTGTCGATATTCACACCGCTGTGCACAATCAGGTCGCCTTCGGTTAGGCTCATCTCATTATCTTGATCGGTAGAGTAGTAAAGTGTGGTACCATCCCATAACTTGATGGATATTCCATCTTTCATGCCAGGTGCGCTCCTGTCGGTCATGTTGATGTTGAATATTAAGCTATTCATCAGTTCAATGGGAATCAAAGGATCGGTAATGTCTGTGAGCTTGGCCGATCCGATAAAACCTCCGGTGAGTAGTGCCGGTTTGTCAATGTTAACGGCCACCGCAGTAACGCCGTTGCTTTGAACCTGATAAAGCTTATTTACGCCATTCACGGTACGCGTGAGCAAAACGGTAATCCGGCCCTCACTGATCACTCCATTGTCATTGAAGTTCACGCCATAGCCAAAATGGAACCGCTTGTTGCTTTCCGGATCTGTTTGTCCGTTAGATTGATTGGACAGTACAAAACCGTATCCGCCGCCGACCAGATAATTGGTGTCAGGCTCATAAACTTCAACCACGCCAAATTCCGCTGCATCACGGGTGTAGTATTTATTCACGATCACATCAATGATATATTCACCCTTCGGTACACCGGTCCAGTTGAATACCGCTGTTCCCGTTTTCTTGTCCGACGGGCTCAGCAGTGTAACAGGTGCCGTGCCCAGGAGAGCACCGGTTGTGCGGTTAAAGAAGGAAACTGTTGCTTTGCTAATATCGCCTGCAAAGGCATCGCCCCCGGGTAAAGCGCTATTGTCTTTCACCGTGGCCCGCAAAGCAACGGTGGTCGTTCCGCCTGCCGGAACCGATACGAGGTAGTCGCCGTTAAAGGTGACTCTGGCATCTTCCGGTGTGATGGTCATTGACTTGATCGCCTCGCCAGGGAAGAGCAGGAAGTTTTCATTGATCTGGTTAAAGGAAGCTGCAACCATTTTAACTCCCGGAGCCATGGATCCGGCCAGGGAGGTTTCCGTTAACGTGGTTGTGAGAGTTGCAATAAGATCGTTGCCCGACCTTACCAGTGCAATCCTGGAGTTGTTTAATCCGTCTGTCATCACCTGTCCGCCGATCGTAAAGGTTGCCGAGAGGGTTGCAGGGTAACTGTCGCCCAGCTGGCCTCCGCCGATAACGGTTGTCGTGAGGATGATCTCATCGCTGTACTGCAGCTGTTCAGAGCTGACCGTTAGCAACGTTGCGACAGCGAGCGGACTGATGGCGGCGGTTGTCTGGGCCGCGGTATTTACGGTGTAGTTCATGGCATCAGCGCCGGTGAGCGAAAGCCCGTCGGCGATCACTGTTTTCCTGGTGCCCACGTTCGGAGTATCAAAAGTAGCAGTGCCGCCCGAGTAGCTGACCTCATCGTTGAGGAGCACGCCAGTGAGGCTATGGGTAAGGATTCCAGCGGCAACGGTGGCGTCGTACACTTTATCCTTTGCTGTGATCGTTCCTGTTATGGGCAGGGGGTGGATGATTCCGACTACATAGGCATACGTAACCGTGTAGTTGTTCCCTCCGTTGCCGTCGTTCACTTTTCCGGTGGGGATGACCAGCTTGCCGGTTCCCGCCATTTTATTGTCATACGACTGTGTAAACGAGGGTGTATCGCCACTAATCAGGGCCGGGGAGAAGGTTGGAGTACCGGTTGCCAGGGCGGTGGCATCATAGATTTTGGTGGTGGATACGGCAGTTACAGTGATCGGTTTGGGTGTAATGGTAAGCCCGGCCGAAACATAAGTTACAACATAGTTGGTTCCCGCAGAATGCGAGCCCCTGTCTACGGCATATATCCCAACATTGGTGCCCGGAACACGGCTGAGCTGGCCCAGGAAGGTATCTTTACCAATCAGCGCCGGAGCAAAAGTATAAGCAAATACCGGATCGGCGGTGCCGTAAACTTTCGATTGGGTTGACGTTACAGTAACGGTAATCGGCTTGGGTGTGATATTTGTCTTCAGACCGGTGGGCTGAACCAATGTGTAGTTGCCGATCCCTGCTCCGGTGATGGTCATTGGAGCTGTGGATACCTCGATATCGGTTCCGACATTTTTCTGGGCAAAGGTGCCGGTGGTATGCGTGGCAAGGGTAACATATTCGGTTCCAATTTTCCCTATGAGGTTAGCGCCAGTGATCTGGGCGATATTGGTGCCGTTGTAGATTTTACTTTGGGCAACCGCTCCGGTCACCGTAAGCTCCTTGGGTGTAATGTTTGCCTTCAGACCGGTGGGCTGGGTCAATGTGTAGTTACTGATCCCTGCCCCGGTTATGGTCATCGGAGCTGTGGAAACCGCGATATCGGTTCCGATGCCGGTCTGGGCAAAGGTCCCTGCAGTGTGATTAGCCAGTGTGACATCATCCTGTCCAACTATTCCCACCAGGGTTGCCCCGGAAATCCCGGCAACAATGGTGCCGTCGTAGATCTTAGTCTGGGCAACAGCTCCGATTACGGGAAGTGGTTTTGGCGTAACAATAATGCTTAGTGCGACTGAGAAAGATTCAGAACAGACGCCACTCTTCACCAAGGCACGGTACTGCCAGGTACCTGCTGATGTTGGGGTATCGCTGCTGGTTGTTAACGTATTGGCTATATCGGCCCATTCTCCCGTACCAACTTTTTTCTGCCATTTAACTATTGTTCCGGTATGTCCACCGAGCGTTAATGTTTCGGTTGAGCTGCCGTAGACAATAGTTTCGACACCGGTAACAGATCCGCCGACCGAAACCGGATCAACAGTAATCATGGCATCCGCTGAGTTGGCTGTTGAGCACGCCCCGCTCTGAAGCACAGCGCGGTATTTTGTGGTGGAGGTCAGGTTGGTTGCGATCAGGGTGGTCGTTTCGCTGACCACATCCTTTGAGCTCTCCCAGTTATTGGTCGATTTTTGCCATTTCACCACATTGCCGGTATGGCCGGAAAGCGTTAATGTGGTGCTGTTGGTTCCGGAGCAAACGGTAGCCGATCCTGCTACGGAGCCACCCACGGAACCTTGCTGTACGGTAACATTCTGAATCGCCGGTGTTGCGCCTTCGCATCCTTCGGAATTCTGATAATTTACGCTGACACTTCGGTCCCCGGGTGTATTCCAGGTAACAGTCGCCGTGTGATCGGTGGTTGTGCCTCCCGAAGTTATGGTTCCGCCTGCAGAAACGATCCAGGTGTAGGCTGACATTCCTGATTCTGTGGTATAGATATTTCCAGAAACTCCGGAACATATCAAGGCCGGTCCGGAAATCGTGGGAACAGGTGCTGCAATGGCTGTAACATTGGTGACTGTGGGGCTTAATGCACTGCAGCCAAACGCATTCTGATAGTTTACACTGACTGTCTGCGCACCGGCTGTGTTCCAGGTAACAGTAACGGTGTGGTCGGATGTGCCACCTCCCGCGGTAACTGTTCCACCTGCTGAGACAATCCATGAATAATTAAACTTTCCGGATTCAGTAGTATATATTTTCGCCGGATGGGTTACGCAGGCAGTGGCCGGTCCCGAAAGGGTAACTACAGGCAATGATCCTACTCCTACGGTTTTTTCCGTTGGTGTGGCTGCAGAGCAGCCGTTGGTAGCCGTGTAGTTAACCGTTAAAGTATGTGTTCCCGCTGTGGACCATTCAATGGTGATGGCTGCTGTACCTGATCCCGAAGTGATGGTTCCGCCGGAGGAGAGTGTCCATACATAATTGCTTTTACCGGTTTCGGTCGTGTAATTTTCCGGAGTCATATTTCCGCAAACTGCACCTGCTCCGGTGATAGTTGGAACGGGCAATGGTTTGACGGTAACATTCTGAATCGCCGGTGTTGCGCCTTCGCATCCTTCGGAATTCTGATAATTTACGCTGACACTTCGGTCCCCGGGTGTATTCCAGGTAACAGTCGCCGTGTGATCGGTGGCTGTGCCTCCCGAAGTTATGGTTCCGCCTGCAGAAACGATCCAGGTGTAGGCTGACATTCCTGATTCTGTGGTATAAACGTTGCCTGAGGTGGAAGCACATATTGATTCCGGTCCGCCAATGGTTGGCGTAGGTGAAGGCACAACGGTGACGGCCTTGACGGTCGGATTTTCAGCCGTGCAGGAGGAGCCTACCGTGTAATTCACACTCACGCTCTGTGCTCCGGCAGTAATCCATGTCACGGTAACACTGTTATCTGAAGAGGTACCGCCGGAGGTAATGGTGCCCCCGGCAGAAACTATCCATATATAATTGGTATTTCCTGCATCGGTGGTATATACTTTATTTGCATGATTGATACAGGCTGTTGCCGCTCCGGTCAATGAAGGGACCGGCAGCGATACAACGGTCACATTCTTTACCGTGGCAGCAGCTGCAGTACAACCGTGGCTTCCCGTGTAAATTACACTGACGCTTTGCCCACCTGTGGCATTCCAGGTCACCGTAACAGTGTTATCTGTGGTGCCGCCACCTGAGGTAATCGTGCCTCCGGCCGATACGGTCCATATATAATTGCTCTTGCCCGTTTCGGTGGTAAAAACATTCCCGGTCGAACCTGAACATGCAGTGGCATAACCGGTGATAATGGGGATGGGAAGTGAATAAATCTCGGCGGTGGCGGTGGTGGTAGAGGCAATTGAATAATTCAATACATCGGCACCTTCGAGCGATAAACCTCCGACAAAAACGGTTTTTCCGGCTCCTGCCGTTGCGTTTTCAAAAACAGATGAAGTGGTAGAAAGAGTCACCACATCGGGGGAAATGATACCGGAGAGCGACCGGCCGGTGAGTGTGGCGGCAGTGGTGCCGTCATAACATCTCGACGATGCGGTAATTTCCGGGGTAAGTGGTTTGGGCGTTATGGTGAATTCCGGGGCAACACCTACTGTTAAAGCATAGTTGGAGCCTGCATCCAAACTACCGATGGCGAATGCATAGCTGCCGGCATCTTCTCCCGGTATACGTGCCAGTAACCCGGTAAAAACATCAGATCCCAACAGCGAGGGCGAGCTGGTATAGGTTAACGGATCGGGGTCGAAACTTCCGTACTCTTTGTTCTGGCCTGCTCTGGCCGCAATGGCGATGGGTTTTGGATTGATGGTGAGCAGGCGGTTGGTGAGCCCCTGGCAATAGATTTCGTTTCCGGCCTGCGTGGCCGAGATAGTGCAGCTTCCTGCCTTGATAATGGTGATTGTGGTTCCATTGGTACCGGTACAGGTGGCAACGGCAGAATTGGAACTGGTGAATATTACCGGATTTCCCGATGCACCGCCGGTGGCTGAAACCGTGAAAGGCTCATCACCCCAGATTTTTGTGGCTAAGGCAGCGAAGTCAACTGCCTGACCGACACAATATTCTCCTATGCCAAAATTGCTGAAACTGCCGAAGGGGGTTGTATTGGTGAAATTCGGACTTGAAAAGCTGACATCGTAATCGGTGTTGGTGGTCCCGTCACCTTTGATCATCTTTTTGATGGCGCCTGTTGTAAAGCCTTCGGAGTTAAGGGACAGGGTGAACGCAAGATCACTGCCACCCGTCTGGCTCATTGTCCAGTAACGGCCGGAGAAGAAGGTAACATTCGTCGGAGCCGGACCCGGCAATAAGGATTCAAGCTGCTCGGCAAGCACGGTGCTGGTTCCGCTGAGGGCGGAATAGTTGAAAATAAGTGGTCGGTAATTTCCTCCTTTTCCAATAGGGAAAATATTGTCAGCGCCTGTCGACCCGATCATTCGTGCGAGTTTGCCATCAATATAGGCGGAAGCTCCTGCACCGGTGATGCTCCCCGTTAACCCGATGGTGAGAACATTGGAACCGGTAGTAATGAGGCTGCTGCCCAATGAGAGCTCATGATTTACCATAACACCCTTTCCCAGGGTAATACCGGTGCTGTTGGTTATGGTAAGCTTGTCAAAGACATAGGCCGCAGAGGTGCTGCCTCCAAGAGTCTGGGCTGCCGAACCGCTGAGGATGACCTCGCTGCCTTCAGCCGGACTGGTGAAGATATCCCCAGAAGTAACATTGTTGGTAAGATTCCCATACACGATCAGGGTTCCTGACAAGACAACCTGTCCGTTACTTACGTTAGTTTCATTTCGCAAATTGCCGCCACTGCCCGTAATCAGGACTTT
>CAIXHD010000254.1 GCA_903919065.1 uncultured Bacteroidota bacterium | reverse complement strand
TATCAGAATCAATATAGCTGGGCGATTTGTGGCCCACTGCCGGGATTTGCCATTTCAAAAGATTACGGCAAAACCTGGACTCCCTGTCCGCTTGATCTTAATACTCCGCTGATGCCGGAATCCGGAAAGAACGGAAAACAGGTGAAACTTGGTACCCCGCATTTTGTGGATTTTGGCAAAAATCTTCAATACTCCCCAGATGGCAAGGCATACCTGGTTGGTCATGGTGCGATTGATAATGATCCCACCCCGCGTGTTGCCGACAATAGCTGGATAGCCGGTGATGCAGTATACATGGCCAGGGTCACCCCATCCTTGGAAAATATGAACGACATAACGAAATATGAATTTTTCTCGGGGTTCGATAAGAACAAGAAAGCGGTATGGTCTTCGGATTTCAATAAAATTAAGCCTTTACTGGTATGGGATGACCACATGGGTTGCACCACTGTCACCTATAATCCTGTTCTGAAAAAGTATATCATGTGCACCACCGACGGATGGCCTGGAATGAAGGATATGAACTCTTATCTCATGGAGTCTGATCAGATCACCGGTCCGTATAAGCTTATTTCCTATATGAAGAATTTCGGTCGACAGGCCTATTTTCTGAACCTGCCATCGAGATTCATCGGGGAAACCGGCCGTACCGCATGGCTGAGCTATTCCGCCAATTTCAATAACGTTTATTTCTGCGACCGCACACTGGCCGATCCCATTGGCAGCCGGTATGCATGGAACCTGCAGGAGTTTCTTCTGCTGGACAAGGATACGAAGACGCGTATTGAAGCCCTGCCGGCTGATCAGATCGATCCGGTAAAAATGAAGAGTAATATTGCCCTCCGGTCAAATGTTACCGTATCATCAGCCAATAAAAAGAACAGAATTTTCTCAGAACTGATCACCTATTTCGGCGAAGGTGCAGTTGATGGAAAAGTGGAAAATGAATGGGTGACCGAAGGGGAAAAGGGATCAGCCATGATCCGGCTGAACTGGAACCAGCCTGAAAAGGTTTCGAAGGTATGGTTGTTCGACCGCCAAAATCTAAAGGACCAGATCACTTCCGGCATGCTGATTTTTAGTGATGGCTCCACGATTAAGGTGGGTGAACTGCCTAATGATGAGAAAGCCTGCAAGGAGATTTCCTTCGCTGAAAAAACCGTCACCTGGGTGGCCTTTTTCGTAAATTCGGTATCAGAAACAACTTCAAATACTGGTCTGGCAGAGTTTGCGGTATTTGAGAAATGATAGGAAATATTCACTTAAATTGGTTCACTAAAATTGCAGTATCTTTGAAAAAAAGAGATTAACCATGACCACAATCGAATTGAAGAAAGTGCTGATTCATAGGATTACAGAGATAAACGATATTTCCTTTCTTAAGGCAATAAAGACAATTCTTGAATCTAAAGCCGCGACAGAGGTAATCTCTTTGACAACGGAGCAGAGAAACGAAATCCTTGCTTCGCAAAAAGAGATTGAGCAAGGACTATATATTGAGCACGAACAACTTGATAAGGAAGTTGCAAGATGGTTAAACGCAAGATAGTATGGTCCAACCGAGCAAGAATAAAACTCTTCGAAATTTTAGAGTTTTACACAGAAAGAAATAAAAGCAGGGTCTACTCCGCAAAACTATACCAAAGGCTTACCAAAGAGCTCAAAATTCTTCATAATCAGCCTGATATAGGTCTAAATTCAGAAATTGAATCTGTTCGCGGACTTATAATTGATGATTATATTCTGTTCTATGAATATAACGATGAAAGAATTGTTGTTCACTCAATTTGGGATTGCAGACAGAATCCTGAAGATCTGATTATCAAGTAACAACTTTATTCCATGATGTTAAAATTTGCCCACCTTGTCATTTTGCTGGCCGCGGCCTGCTTAACGGCACATGCTCAGAATCCGGTAACGCTTTCTGATTCAAAATACCAGGGATGGAATTCCGAAAAGCTCAGTAACGGGATTGTTGAAGTTCAGGTTGTTCCCGAAATCGGTGGGAGAATCATGCAGTTCACCCTGGGGAATAAGGAGTTTCTCTGGGTAAATCCGAAGCTCGCTGGGCAATCACCTTCCAAAACAGGTTTGGCTGGGGATGGCAGCTGGCTGAATTACGGGGGCGATAAGCTCTGGCCTGCCCCTCAGGGCTGGGACAATGATCAGCAATGGCCTGGTCCGCCGGATGGTGTGCTCGATGGCCAGCCATACAAATTGAAGAAGTTGAAGTCAGTGAGCGGAGAAACTGCCGTACAACTGGAAAGCCGGAAGGACCCAAGGAGCGGCATTCAGTTTTCCAGAGTAATCCGGATTTTTGAAGGATCAACCAGGGTGAGCTTTGATGCCACCATGACAAATATTGATTCTAAGCCGCGCCGCTGGGGCATCTGGGCGCATACTCAGCTTAATGCAGCGAATGATTCAGGTACCGGTTTTAATGATATGCTCAATGCCTGGTGCCCGATAAACCCTTCAAGCAAACTGCCGGACGGATATTCTGTGATTTTCGGGGATAAGAATAATCCATCGTATCAGGCAGATCCGTTGCGGAACCTGATGAGAGTTCAATATCAGTATAAAGTGGGTAAGATAGGGCTCGATTCCCATGCCGGCTGGTCAGCAACCGTTGATGGTGCCAGCGGTTCCGTATTTGTCCAGAAATTTGTTTACGAACCGGAAAAAGAATATCCGGATGGCTCCTCCGTGGAATACTGGCTCAACGGGACCGGTAAATTCAATGCTTATCACAAGGAAAATGTGATGGTCTCTGATCCGGCGGAAAACCCTTATGTGATGGAAAGCGAAGTGCTCAGCCCGTTTGCGGAATTGGCTCCCGGGAAAAGCTATACGTGGCACTACGACTGGTATGCAGCCAATATTGGTGGCGATTTTCCGGTGGTGAATTGTACGGTAGCGGGAGTTTCCGCACAGCCTCTGAGGGCTTTTGTGTCTGCAGGAAATGTTTCACTGAAAGGCAGATACGGTGTTTTTGCCGAGGGAAGTATTGTCGCAGAATTTAATGATGCTGCCGGAAAATCGATCAAAACGATAAGCCTTGAAGGTTCTGTTTCTCCGCTTCGGCCTTTAATTCAGGATACCCTGATGCCAATGCCTGCGGGAGCTGTAACCGTAAAACTGGTACTTAAAGACAAAAAGGGAATTCGGGTGGGAGAGCTCGGCAGTGCCGTCATCGAAAATATTGAGCCCGGTGGAAAATGGACCGCTGAACGGGCAAACAAATGGTACAAAAATATACCCTGGCTGGTGGGATGTAACTTTCTGCCAAGTACTGCGGTAAACGATGTTGAGATGTGGCAGGCCGAATCCTGGGATGCAGCCACTATTGATAAAGAATTGGGCTGGGCGGAGAAAATTGGTTACAACAGCGTGCGGGTATTCATCAATTATGTGGTGTGGGAGGCAGATCCTGCCGGACTCCGCAAGCGTTTTGACCAATTCCTGCAAATAGCCTCCCGGCACGGGATATACACCATGCCTATTTTGCTGGACGATTGTTTTAAGCAGAACCCGAAAGTCGGAAAACAAGAAGAACCGGTCCCAGGCGTTCACAACAGCCAGTGGGTTGCCAGTCCGGGTAAGCCTTTCATGGATATTAGATCCAATTGGCCGAAGCTCGAAGCTTACGTGAAGGATATGGTTTCCACCTTTGCTTCCGATCCGAGAGTCGTGATATGGGATCTGTATAATGAGCCCACACCTGAAAGCGCTGAGCTTGCGGAGGCCTGCCTGATCTGGGGACGGCAGGTGCAGCCACTGCAGCCATTGACTATCGGTGCCTGGGATGATTTGAAAAGCCCATTTTCACGGCACCTGATGGAAATGTCTGATATCGTTTCTTTTCACGGATATGATGCCACCGATGGCGTGATGGCGAAACTTGATATATGCAGTGCTTTTAAACGCCCCGTTATTTGCACCGAATGGCTGATACGCCGGGAGGGAAATACCATCGAAACCCTGCTGCCTATTTTTCAAGAACGAAATATCGGTTGCTGGAACTGGGGTTTTGTAGCAGGCCGTATGCAAACCTATTATCC
>CAIXHD010000253.1 GCA_903919065.1 uncultured Bacteroidota bacterium | reverse complement strand
TGAGAATAATACTGTTGCACCTCCCGAAAACGGATTCGGGTAAACGATCCCGGTATTGGCTAAATCTGAAATCCATTGAATTCCCGTTTTACCGGTGAGTACCAGCGTCTCATTTCCCGGTAAAGTAACGCGCTGGTTTGTAGAAAGGTTGGTGGCTGTCACACTATCAACCTGAGTGGCTGCCCCTTTTCCGGTGAAGGTAACACTGATGTTTTGTCCATGGCAAATCAGGAAACAAAATATCAGCACTGTTAAGAATCCCGTCTTTTTCATGGATTCAAGGATTATGATGTTCTAATTTGTGGTATTGGTTTAAGTAGTTAACAAATTTATTTCACTTCAAACTCTTTGATCATTTTTTTAAATGCGGGCAGATCCCACATCGGTGAATACCGGGGTTCCAGTTCCAAAAATTTGGTTGAAATAAAACCCGGTATTGAAAGTGCATTTTTAATTAGCTCAATGGCTTCATCATATTTTCCCAGCATGGTATATATTATTGCTAATTCCCAGGAATAATAAGTCCATGTTAGTGCCTCCTTAGTTGCAGGTAATAATTGAATTGCCATTTTGCATGACGCAATGGCCTTTTTTTCAAGGTGCAATCCAGCATAAGCAAGACCAAGAGCACTGTATAACCTGGGATCCTCTGGGTAATCAAGTATCCTTTTTTCGAGAAATACCCTGGACGAATCGTAATAAGCAGTTTCCAGTGCGGATCTTTTCATCAGCCCATAATTTTTTGCGTAATACGTATAGATTGGTCTGTAGGAGTATTGGCCATCAATTACATTGGTTTTAATAGATGATAGATTTCTTAAAGCTTCTTCATAATTGCCATCCATAAGATTAAGGTTATACAATAAAATCAGAAAACCCTGATCAGTGCTAATATCTTTGACATTGATTCTGGCATTTTCAATTATTTTTCTTGACTTTACCGTGTTGCCTTCCCAATTGAGCATTAATGTTACCAGGGAAAGGTAGGCTGGCGCCGCATCAGGCTCCATCAAACGGGCCATTTCGTAGTAATAATATGCTTTGGCATAGTCCCGGAGAACATCATATGTTCCTCCAATATTCCAGGCAAGCTGATAGGATCTTGGGTTAAGCTCAAGGGCTTTAACAAGATAGGTTTTGGCCAATTCATAGTGACCAGAACGTCGGTTAACATAACCTGACAGGGACAAGGCCCCTACGTTTTTGGGCTGCTCTTTCAAAACCAGCTGAGTTTGTTTCAATGCATCAGCGTAATTGCCAAATCCCCAGTAATGGTAATATCCCAGAGCAAGGCGTGCCTCCGTCAGGACCGGATCAATTTCAAAAGCCTTGTCAATTAATTGTTTGCATCTCGGTAAAACTTTATCACGGTGGTCCCAGAAAAAAAAGTACTCAGCAGCCCAACAATAGGCCAGCTGTGCGTAGGCCAATGCGAACCGGGGATCCAGTTCAATGGCCTTTTCATAATATCGAATGGCAAGTTTTGTATCTTTAAAATCAGTAATGAAGTAGTTTCCCTGTTGATATGAATTATACGCCTCGATGCTTTTGGTTGGTGCCTTTTCAATTTTTTTACTTTCCTCAGTGGTTAGGACGGCTTTGAGCTCACCAGCAATTCTTTGTGCGAGGTCGCTCTGAACTTCAAGGAGCTTCTCCTCCGTCTTCCTGATGGTGTCACTAACCCAGATATGCTTATCCTTTTTCGAATCAATCAGCTGGACCCAGATCTTTAAATTTCCGTCTTCACGTCCGACGCTTCCTTCAATTAAATAATCCACGTTTAATTCTTTCCCGATAGTTTTTAAAGACTTTTTTGTATTGCGGTACTGATCGGAAGAAATCCTGGAGACGACTGAAAAACTGCTGATTCTCGAGAGATTGTTCAGCAGATCCTCCTTAAAGCCCTCGCAAAACCACTGTTGAGTGGTATCGTTGCTCATGTTTCGGAATGGCATAACAGCTATGCGTATATCCTTGTTTGAATGGAATAAAACCGGTACAAGCAGCAAACCCGCCAGGATGAGGAGGATGCATGAAGAGACCGTAAGAACTATTTTTTCTTTGTGCTTCCTATGATTGGTTAAAATGGCCTTTGGTTTAGCCCGATCCATTTCTGCGGCAAAGGTTTCATCAGTCGTGGATTGTTGGTTTCTGACTGCCTGGTTGTTCCCCTTTTTCTTTATCTCCCCGGGAGGATATCCAAAATGTTCATGAAAACAGTGGCTGAAATAGGCTGGTGAGCTAAAACCGGTTTGGTAGGAAGCCTCTGAGGCTGACAGACCTTCCTGCTCAATGAGTTCCATTGCCCGCTGTAGCCGGATTTCCCGGATGAAACTGCTTGCGGATTTTCCAGTCAGGGTTTTAAGTCTTCGGAGCAGGACGGACCGGCTTGTACCTATTTCCCTTGCCAGTTCGGGAACACCGAATTGCGGGTTAATCAGATTGTCAAGAATTATTTCACGCGCTTTCTTGAGGAAATCCTGAGGCATAACGGATCAAAGTTTAGCTAAATATCATTCAATTAGAAGTTGAACCAATCTAAAAAACGTAAGCTGATGTAAAAGTTACAAGTATTTGTCTGAATTCTACAAGTTTTCGGCAAGAAATTGTAAGAATAAATCCTCTTTCAGCCAGAACTTTACATGGTAAAAATCTATAGCCATGAAATTCAAACTTAACCTTTTTCTAATGTTCTGGTTCATTGCAATCAGTTCATACAGCCAAACAGACAGCATTCCAAAAATCAAGTCCTGTCCTTCTTTTGGGGTAATGATCTGCAATCAGTCAGAAATTGACAGCTTTCCTTACCGATATTCTCACTGCGGTGAACTTGTTGGAGGAATCCTTATTTCAGGCGATGATATTGTTAACCTGAAAGGACTGAGTTTTCTTACTGCAATTTGGGGTGATCTTACCATAATGAATAACCCATTTCTGAGAAGCCTGGATGGCTTGGAAAACCTGATGCCGGGTACCATAAGCAATTTGACCATTACCGGTAACACTGTTTTATCCTCGTGCGATTTAAGAGGAATATGCAATTACCTGGCCAGCCCAAATGGAAGTGTAACCATACAGGCAAATGCTCCCGGCTGCGACAGTTACGATAAGATGAAAACCTATTGTGGAATTCTTAATAAGGAGAATCTTGAGCTTCCTGATGAATTTTGCATTTTTCCGAATCCATCATCCGGAAGGCTGACCACCCGACTTTACCTTAAAAATCCGGTATCGGTATCTCTTATAATTATTAATTGCATCGGTCAGCCAGTGGCCACAATGGCTCACGAAGTGCTCAGACCGGGAATGCACGAAATCCTCTGGGATGCATCCGGTTTACCACGTGGCTTATATTATTGTCAGGTTATTGCCGGGAAAAGCATCAGGACAGAAAAGATCATTATTGAGAAATGACTTCTGCTTTTTGTTTTTTGATTCCGGATTTCGTAAATTTCAGTGATTGAACCCTTCATGGCTAATTATCTGGTTATTCAGGAGCTGGATTATGGAGAAAAGGAATAGCAATATCTATGCTGATAAAAAGCCGGTTTTAATCAATTCTATCGTTGATTATATGGATAGAATCAATGGAATGACCACCGTTTCGAAAATTTGCCGTTTATTTAATATCGCCCCAAGAACGCTCGAGCGGCATTTTAATGAAACAATGGGTATTTCGCCAAGGAAGATGCTTCGTATTTTAAGGGTCAGGCATGCTATCCGGCTGATTAATGAAAAGCCCGACATTCACCTTACCCAAATCAGCTATTTAAGCGGTTATTACGACCAGTCTCATTTTATCCGGGATTTCAGAAAAACTACGGGTACTACCCCTGGAAGTTTTCGAGTCAGGATGGTGTAATTCCGTGATAATTCAATCTTTAATGTCGCAAAATTACAATTTATTGAGCTTGCTATGAGCTAATTTAGGTTGATTGCTAACCCACAATAAAACTAAATATCATGCAAAAACTAACTATTACCATGCTCCTGTTGGGGCTATTTTGCCTGAGCGGGATTTGTCAGACTTCCGGGAAAAGAATGCTGATCAGCACCTCTTCCGATAAGGCCCGTGAGATTTTCCTGCAAGCCAGAGATCTGAAAGAGAACATAGAATATGTGCCGGGCGATAAGTTGCTCAGACAGGCCATCGAACTCGACCCTGATTTTGCATTGGCCCATCTTTATCTTAATACCGCTGATGAAGTGAAAAAGGCTATGGACCTGCTCCGATACGTCACTCCCGGGGAAGCGTTCCTGATCCGTTGTGCAGATGCCGCTTTTAAGGCCGATCAGAAACATACAGTGATATATGCCGATAGCCTGGTCGGCCTGTACCCCGATGATCCGACGGTACTTTTCTTTGCCGGCACGAATGTCGTGGTAATAGATAAGGTGAAAGGTCTTAAATACCTAGATAAGGCTATTGCAGTGAATCCGGATTTTGCAGCTGCCTATAATATCAGGGCTTATTACTATATGTACGATGGCAATGAGGAGATGGCTGGAAAAATCTTTCGCAAATATCTGGATTTGAGGCCAAAGAGCGGAAATGGACTTGACTCCTATGGCGATTTCCTCCAGATGACGGGGAAGTATCCCGAAGCAATTGATGCGTATCGGAAGGCTTACCAGTTTGAACCAACATTGTCAGCGTCCCTCTTAAAAATAGGTTGGTCCTACATGCGAAACGGGGAATTCAACCTTGCACGGGAAAGTTTTACCGTATACCAACAAAAAGCCTTAAGCGATTATGAGCGGCTCGATGCACTCACCTCTCAGGCATTTGTGAGTTATGTTGAAGGGAATATTAAACGTGCCTTTACTGACCTGGAGGTCATGAAGAAAATGGCTGTCGAATTAAAGAGTCCGTGGTATATCCTATATGAAAGCCTTTATAAAGGATTCATGCTGATGGAGACAGGAAATCCGGCCGGGGCTGTTCAGGCCTTTACCACCGCCAGAGACCTGGTTCCGACCCTGGCATTTAATTCGGACCAAGTCGATTTTGCCAGGATATATAGTCAGGGCTTCCTGAGCATGGCGCTTGGATTCAACGGAAAATCTGATGAAGCCCAGAAGGAACTGGCCGTAGCCAAGCAGATATTTGACAAGAAACCCAGAGGTCAGGCATCCACAAACTTCATGAATCTTTACCAGGGTCTTCTGGAACTCAATCGTAAAAACTACCAGAAGGCTATTGAATGGATGGAGCCGGGAGCTTTGCTTGAAAACGAAGTCAATCAGTACTATACTGGTATGGCCTACGATAAATCTGGCAACACCAAAAAGGCTATTGAGTTTTATACAAAGGCGAACAGATCATTGGGTACTAACTACACAGCCATTTATCTGAATAAAACCGCCAAACGGATTAAGGAACTCAAAACATCCAACTAGTTTTTCACCAGCCTGATGACTTGCTGCGAATGACGGTCATTTATCTTTAGAAAATATACTCCTGAGGCCAGACCCGTGAAATCCTGGTGCTGAATCTGATGTCCTGCCCAGATTGTTTGCCCCATTGCATTAACCAGTGCGAAATCTTCCTCGCCGGTGCAATTTTGCAAAATAATCCGGGTGCTGAATGGATTGGGTATTATCCTGACAGGAGATGGAGAGGATATCAATTTGTCATCTATGCCGGTTGCTTTACCCGGGTCATAAATGTATCCCAGGGAATGAAATTTTGTTTTCCATTCGGATATCAGTGTGGTGAAATCAGTTACAATGACCTCCCCTTTTTCAATCCAGATCAGCAAAGGTTTTATAACGGTATCTTCAACGGCGCCCATATCCGTATTTAGCTGGGTGGGTGTGATATGATAGGATGAGGTAAGCATACAACTTCCCGGCACTTTGTTTTCTTTATATAGATCGATCAACTCAGCAGTGCTCGAAATATCTCCTTTATACTGACCCACGCAGGATATATTTCCGGCCGGATCATCAACAAAGAAATTATCACGGTCTTTCGGTCTCCAGACTCCACTGACTATGGGGTCATTACTATGGTTCGGCGACCCGCTGCCCATCAGGATTTCACCACGCCAGATTGCCCAGGGATAGGTTGTTCCCCTCACCGGAACCCGAAACCGGTCCCAATGCTGAAAATTCGGTATGCTGGGGTCCCAGATATGGCCCCCGATGATCTTTGATCCGCCAACCCCCAGGGAGTCGAGCAAATATGCCACATCAGTATAATTGTACCCTTGCTTTTCGTGCGAATGCGGATCGATGATTGCCCCTAAATCCTCCTTAATATATCTTAAAAAATTCTTCCCGTTAGTAGTCCGCATGGAGACGGAATCTTCATACATCAATGCGGCTAAAAGTATTTTCCAATCCGGTTGGAACGACCACGAGATATTATATTTTCTGGCGAGATTAGCCATCTCGATCATGTTTCTCCTGACCTGCAAAAAGTGGATCCGCGATTCTTCGCTCCCCATAGTTCCTACAGGGGAATTATCCTCAATATGGGTAAAGAGGACTACATAAACCGGATTAGTTTGGGTAACGGAAATGCAGGGATTTATGAACAGGAATGCTGCTAAAAGGATTATATGTATCAGTTTCAGCTTCATACGTTACGAAGATACGAAAAAGATTTTTCATTTAAAATATGGATAACTTTGTTCTATGAATACAAAAAAAATGTACCCATTCATTGTTTTAATGTTCTTGGGTATATCGATATTAACATCATGCAAAAAGGAACCCATTGGATCGGTGAGTGGTATGATAACCATTTACGATCCATCGTCACCTGCAGTGATAAAACCGAAGGAAGGAGTTAAGCTTTTCCTGGTTAATACCGATTTTAAGCTCGATTCGGTTGATTATGCGAATAACACAGGTGCCATTGCCGACTCAGCCGTGACCGGTGCCGACGGCAAATATCTGATTGCCGGAATTCCCAATGGAAATTGGGCAGTGGTACCGATTCCGGATTCAATCATGTATCGTTTCGAGCTCAAAAACGCGGAGGATTCAGTAAAATTTACCATCAATGATGTGTCATTTGTCGCCTCGGTTGATTTCAAAACTGACGTGCCGGTTGCCAATGATAATGGTTTTCATATAAACATTGATATTATTAACCGTCCTTATGGTGGATCAGTCTCCATTTACCGACCGGTCTTTCTCTTTAATATTATTCCAACCATAAGACGCCAAAGAATTGATAACCTTTTGACTTTAACGGCCGACAAACTTACAATGAATCTGCATTTTGGAATATTCGGCTCCTTGTACGCGGTATCCAATAATTTTGTGATTAAGTCGCGTACACGGAATGATATGCCGCTCCATACCTATTGGATCACCTACGATTATTTCAACACCCCTGCTTATTCACATTGGCAAATCGACTGGACAGCGCAAACGATTACGCAAATTGAATAACCCAAATTAAACCGGGATTATTTATGTGCTATCGGATCAGCATTTCCATCAGGATAGTCCGGAATATTCTTCTTTTTCTCTTTATATTAGTTTATCAATTGCTGGAAAATGGAACGATTCAAGATATTTGTGGTTGAGGATGATCCGGTTTATGCGCGATTGCTGGAATATCATCTTTGTAAAAATCCGGATTTTAGGGTAGAGAAATTTTTGACTGGAAAGGAGTGTCTTGACAATCTTCATAAAAAACCTGAGCTGATAACGGTTGACTTTGCTCTTCCGGATATGTTAGGAGATCAGCTGCTTAAGAAAATTAAGAAAGAGAATTCCTCCATTGGTGTGATCATAATTTCAGGGCAGGAAGATGTTGAAATCGCCATTAAGCTCATGCAAGAAGGCGCTTTTGATTACATCGTAAAAGGCGAAGAAACTACTAGCCGGCTATGGAACTCTATCCGCCTGTTCCGGGAGAATCAATCTCTGAGGAGTGAGAACGAAAGACTTCTTGATGAGGTAACCCATAAATATGATCAATCGAATCTGATGGTTGGCAGCAGTGATGGGCTCAGAGAAGTTTTCAAGCTCATAGAAAAGGCATCGGCTTCGCAGATAAATGTTGCCATAACCGGTGAAACCGGGACTGGGAAGGAGCTGGTGGCAAAATCAATCCATTTTAATTCCGTCCTGAAAAGCAAACCGTTCATAGCGGTCAATGTAGGAGCAATACCAAAAGAACTTGTTGAAAGTGAAATTTTCGGATATGAGAAAGGTGCCTTTACCGGCGCGATGGCAAGGAAAGCAGGAGTTTTTGAAGAAGCCAATAAGGGGACCCTCTTTCTCGATGAAATATCTGAAATGGATTTGAATACTCAAAAGCGTTTCCTGAGAGTTCTTCAGGAGAGGGAGGTTAAAAGGTTGGGTGGCAATGATCTCATAAAGGTAGATGTAAGGGTCATTACCGCTACCCATGCGAATCTGACTGAGGAGGTTAACAAAGGAACCTTCAGGGCCGATCTTTATTACCGCCTGATGGGATTGCCGATACATCTGCCTCCGCTCCGTGAAAGAGGGAAAGATATAATTAAGTTGGCACAGCACTTCGCCAATACCTACTGTCTGGAAAATAAAATTCCCCCGGTCTTTATTCTGGATGATGCATCCTGCAAGCTGCTTAGCTATAGTTTCCCGGGTAATATCAGGGAACTTAAGGCAATTATTGAAAAGGCGGTTATCATGTGTGAGAATGGAAAAATTCATGATACCGATATCACTTTCGATCCACTGTACGATTCACCCGGATTTTATGAGGAAAATGGAACGCTTGATTCCTATACAGTTAAGATCATCATTCATTATCTGAATAAATTTCAAAGAAATCCTATTGTGGTTGCCGAAAAACTTGGGGTAGCAAAATCAACCATTTACCGGTATATTAAGGCTCACAACCTATAAAAGAAGAGGCTGCCCTTCTGGGACAGCCTCTTCTTAATATTCTCTTTTGAAGTTATCTCACCTCGATTACTGCATGCGCGGCAACATAAATATCTTTTGTTCCGAAAGTATTAGGAACAGTAAATGTGTATGTGTTTACAGTCAGACTGGTTGCATTGTAACCAAGCTGTCCGGGTGCTGATACATAACTTTTCTGTTTGTTCAACGGCAGTGGAGTTGTTCCAACCCATAAGTGTGCTTCAGTTATTTTGCATGAAGAAACAACGGTATAGGTTACAATGATATTTGCACCGCCTTTGGTAACAACAACTTCCCCTACCGGAATACCTTTCGTAATCACATTCTGACCTGCACCTACATATAATTCATATGTTTTGTTAGTTGTTGCAGCAGCCATGAAGTTTGTCCAACCCCAGTTATTACCGGTTTTTGGTGTTAAGGTATTAAATGCTTTTGAGGTACCATCTTTATCAAAAGCCCAGCCTGTACCTGCTCCTGGCAACCATGAATTGAGGTTGTTGATATTAAAGGTACAGTCATTTATGATTTTCTGTGAAATACTTGAGGTGTTGCCACAAGCATCAGTTGCAGTCCAGGTACGTGTTGTCCAGGTTGCACCGGTTACGGTTTCAACGAGGTCAGCGCCGGATACGGTAACAGTCGGAGCTACTGAAGGATTATTGTCGGTTGCAGTTGGTGTGGTAAAGTTTGGTGTTGCACTGCATGCAATTGTTGCGATACTACTACCCACGAGTGTTAATACCGGAGCAGTTTTATCAAGTGTAATGGATTGCTTAACAGCTTCCGATACGTTACCGCAAGCATCTGTTGCTACCCAGGTACGGGTGGTGGTTGTTCCGGCAACTGCATCGGTAAAGGTAATTACAGGATTGCTATCGCAATTGTCTGATGCGGTTGGTGCCGTAAAAGTAAGGTCGCATGATAAAGCTATATCTTCACCCTGACCTGCTAAAACAGGTTTGGTTACGTCATGTACTGTGATTGTCTGAGTAACGGTAATGGTATTGCCTGCAGCATCAGAAACCAGATATTGACGGGTTACGATGGTTGGGCAGGTACCCACTGAAGTTTCACTTCCATCAACATAAGTTACAGGAACAGCAGCCAATGTGCAATTGTCACTTTCATCAGTAATTACGCTTGCATCAGGTGCAGGAACACTTCCGATACATTCAACTGTTGAGGTAACATCAGATGCTTTTGGAGCAGTTTTATCAGTTAAGTCAGCAGAGAAGTAGGTTGACCAGCCCCTGCCGCCGAATTTTGGTCCAAAACCCCATCCGGTTTCTGTTTGACTTCCATTTATTAAATCGGCATGTGCAGCAATATACACTTGAACTAAGTCACAACCATTAAAATTAACAGCGCCAAAAGGAAAAGTTACAGAATAGGTGGTTACACCAGCTTCAGGAGTATATTTATTAAGGAATTGTCCCGGAGCGTTATTATCAGGTACTGTTGTTCCCAAATAAAATTTAACAGCTTCAGTTCCGTTAAATAACCAGCCACCAGTTAAGGTGTAAATTACTTTAAACGAATCATAAGCTAAGTCACCATCAGTGTCAGTCTGGCTAACCGAAACATTTCCTGCGTTGATAGTCTGACCGGCATAAAGAATAACAGAGGCGATCTGAACATCACCGTTTGCTGTTTTTAAGGAAGGAGCAGCAGTTGAGGTTGTAACCGGAGTAGTAATATTTACCACCGGAGCAGAAACATTATCCAAAGTCTCTTTGGAACAGCCGGACAAGAATAAACCTGAAACAGCTACAAGCAAAATCATTGAGTATTTAAAAGCGTTTTTCATTAGTTATTTTTATTTTTTGTCATTAATACTGGAGATAAGCCAGAAGTGTGCCAAAAATCAAAAGCATTAATAATCAGGGGTTAAGAAATTCCAGGGCAGATGGATTTGTTTCAATTTGCGAAAGTTGTAGTAAATTGAAACAAGAATTACGGTGATTAACCAAACTGTATTATTCCTTACCTTTACATAACATATCCATGATTGGATTAAGATTTCTGGCCATGAAAACCCTGATATTACTTTGGGCACTTCTCTCAGTAATGATGACTACCCCAATCAAAGCAAAAGAACTTCAGACCTTATTTTGTAATGCAACCTTTTT
>CAIXHD010000252.1 GCA_903919065.1 uncultured Bacteroidota bacterium | reverse complement strand
CCTTCAGAAACCAGCGCCTTCATTACAGGTGGCATGACCTTGTGGGCACTGAGAACATAAAAGTTGCCAATACTTTCTTTCTCTGCCTGTAAAATGGCGGCAGCCGTAGCCGGAGCGGTTGTTTCGAATCCTATCCCCAGAAAGATGACATTTTTAGCCGGATTATTTTTTGCTATTTCCAGAGCATCAAGCACGGAATAGATGATGCGGACATCACTGCCATTTGCCCGTTCTTTCTCCAGAGAGGTTGTCGATCCCGGAACGCGGATTAAATCGCCATAGGTGGTAATTATCATGCCTTCCACCCGGCTGAATGCCATCGCCTGATCAATATAATACTGACTGGATACGCAAACCGGGCAGCCTGGTCCGGATATCAGCCGTATATTCGGAGGAAGCAGCGAGGCCAGGCCAAACCGGTGTATGGCCATCGTATGGCCGCCGCAGACTTCCATCAGGACTATCTCCTTGTGAGAAACCGCCTTCAGTTTTTCAGCAACGGAAAGGATCAGATCCCTTTTTCGATATTCTTCAACGTATTTCATGATTTTATTCGGGCTTGTTTCGGTCCATTTCATTCAGCAGGCGCAAGGTTTCCTCGGCCTCCTCAGGATCTACTTTTTCGATGGCAAAGCCGGCATGAAGCATGATAAAATCGCCCGGACTTACATTATCCAGTAACATAAGGCTTGCTTTGTATTCAACATCCTCAATGGTTACCAGGGCGCTGAACCCATCTACTGAAATTACTTTTGCCGGAATGGCTAAACACATTTTAATTCCCTCCTTTTTGATGCAATCGCCAACTGTCCCAATGCTATGCCCCCATCGTTAGCCGGGATTGCCACATGTGAAAAAACTTCGAACTTATTTTTCTCCAATAAACCGGTGAGTCCTTCCAAAATATATTTGTTCTGGAATACTCCTCCGGACAGGACCACCTTGTTTATGCTGTGTTTCTTGCGTAAGATTTCTGCACCTTGCCAGGCAGCTTTAATAATCGTATTGTGAAATTTAGTGGCGATTAAGGTGTTTTCCAAATTTTGTTTCAAATCCTCAATAATGCCGCGGATCATCAGGTCGAAATTTATTGTCGTTGCCATAGTAAACGCATAGCTTTCCTGGCAATTTTTATTAACCAGCGATTCGAGCCGCATGGGCCCCTCAGCCTGAAAGGATGCCACCTGAACGAGGTTCAGCAGCGATGCCACGCAATCAAATAACCGACCTGCACCGGAGGTCAGCGGGCAGTTTATCTTTTTCTCAATCATCTGAATGATCAGTCCGGTCTTTTCGGTATCCATCATTTTAATGGCCGGGATATCAATCTCTGTAAATTCTCTTCCGAATACTTTATACAGATACGAAATGGCCATTCTCCAGGGTTCCTCCACGGCCATATCGCCTCCGGGCAGCGGAACATATTCAAAATGAAGCTCCCGCGTATAATCGTTAAGGTCGCAAATCAAAAATTCCGAACCCCAGATATTTCCGTCGGGACCGTATCCTGTTCCGTCGAGGGCAATTCCGAGGACCTTCTCGTCGAGTTTGTTTTCGGCCATGCAAGAGGCAATGTGGGCATGATGATGCTGCACCCTGACCAGCGGGAAATCACCGAATTCACTGCCGGTTCTGGTGGAAACATATGAAGGATGCATATCCACTGCAAGCAGGGACGGCCTTATCCTGAAAAGTTTGAGTAAACGGGCAATGGTGCTTTCGTAGAATAATGCAGTTTCAAGGTTCTGCAGATCACCAATGTGCTG
>CAIXHD010000251.1 GCA_903919065.1 uncultured Bacteroidota bacterium | reverse complement strand
TGGTGCCGGCACGTGATTGGATAAACCCAAAGGCCAGTTCATTGACAACATCTGGCTCAACGCCTGCATATTTGAAACCGGCAGCGCCTAACTTGGGGTCTCCGGCCGGCCAAAGGTTGAAATCCATGGCTTTCATCCGTTCGCCATTGATATAAATGGTGGCAACTTTGGTAGCATGATCAAAAGAATAAACAACAAAGGCCCATTTATCTTTCAGCATGGCAGCCACCCCGCCTGCACCAGTGAGGTCCTTGCAGAAAGTCCAGCCCTGCCAGCCTCCGTTGGCCCCGGTTTTGCCATCGCCGTTAAACGCGAGGTCGTCACTGAAAGAACCTCCTGCGCCATTGTCGTACTGGGCAGCCATTTTGCAATTTTCGTAACTGGCGGCTATTTCAAACTGGAACCCGTAATAAGCGCCCAGGCCGATCACAAAGTGGCCTTTGGGGTTTCCACCGGCGTCCACATGTCCGTTTGAATTGGCTTTTACCCAGAAACACAAACTGAAGTCGGCAGTATTGGACAACAGATCGCCATTTGGAATCTCAATGATGCTAGAGGTGCCGTTAAACCATGCAGCTTGTCCGGCAAGGGTATTGAACGAAGGCGTATAGGTGATGTTGACCACTCCGTCTGTTTTTGGGTTAAAAGTGCCTATCTGATCGTTGGCATTGCCTTCAAAGCTCCAATAGGCCACGGCGCCGCTGGGAGCATAGGGTCCCTCGGTGGTGAAATTCCGGGTCAGGTTCACGATCGATTGACCATCGCTTGATTGTACTCCATTGATTTTCAGTTGGAATGGAGTGCCGGTGCCCAGGGCAACGGCTGGTACAATGAGTAATCCATTTCCCGAGGGCGTTAAAGTCAGGGCAACCGGAGTATTATCCAACGTGCTGACCAGGGTAACGGTGTTGGCTGTAAGGCTTGATGGAGCCACATCGAGCGAAAAGGTTACAAAGATGATCGGGTTTATCGGAATGTTCGTGGGTGAGGTCGACCCGTTCATGTCGATTGTGCCACCCGAAAGTTGCGCGACCATGGCCGTTACGCCGAAAGTAACGGTATCTTCCTTTTTCTTACAACTGATGCCACCGATCATCAGTCCGGCGACAATCAGAAAGGCATTAATCAAAACAATGGTTTTTTTCATAGGTTAGGTGTTTAAGGGTTAGATATAGGGTTATTTGGATGCTGGATGCTGGATGCTGGATACTGGATACTGGATACTGGATGCTGGATACTGGATGCTGGATAATTACCAATTGGGGTTTTGGGTCAGGGAGCCTTGGGAGATGTCGATTTCACTCTGCGGGATTGGAAGGAGTTCGTGCTTTCCGGCAACGAACCCTAAGGATCCCAGCACCTGGGCTGCCCTGCCTGTTCTTACCAGGTCCCAGAACCGCCAACCTTCCATGGCCAGTTCCTGACGACGTTCGTTGAAGATGAAGTTGCTCAGTTCCTGTTTGTCGGTGGTGGCAATATCAGGCAGGATGTTCGGATTGCCTTGGCGGGCGCGTTCCCTTACCATATTCAGATATACCAATGCTTCGGAAGGCTTGTTGTTTTCATTCAGCGCTTCCGCGGCCATTAACAGTACATCGGCATACCGGATAATCCTGCGGTGATGGCCCCACTGGGTTACCGTATTGTCGCCCGGAACCCATACTTTTCGTGAATAACATTCGATTTCAATGATATTTCCTTGATCATCATACGTAATGTCAGGCGTGCTGCCATCACCAAGGATCACAATGCCATCGATGGTATCTTTCAGGTTGATGACCGTTCCCCGGTATCTGGGGTCGCCGGGCGTATAAAAATTCCTCAAACTGATGGTCGGACGGCTGAAGCCCCAGCCACGGTTCGGAGTTCCTCTCACGCCCTGGGTGTTTGCATATTGGTTGCCTCCGCTTTCGGTTCCTTCCGATTGAATGGCGCCCACTTCAAAAACTGATTCTTCGCCGTTGTTTCCGTTCACGCCATTGGCATCAACAAATTGGGCTTCCAGTCCATACTGGTTGGATTTGATTACATCCAACGCAAATTTTTCCGCATTGGGAAAATCATGACGAAACAAATAAACCCGCGCCAGCATTGCCTGTGCCGCACCTTTGGTGGCTCTTCCCAGATCTGCGCCCTGATATTCGGATTTCAGCGGCAGATGCTCAACAGCATAATTAAGGTCCGAAATAATCAGGTTATACACCTCCGTTTCGGAGGCCCGGCCCAATTTGAGCGGTGGTTCGGTGGTGGTAACCAGGGGAACTCCGCCCCAGGCCCTTACAAAATCGAAATAAATCGATCCGCGGATAAATTTCGCTTCAGCAATGTATCTGGTCTTCAAATTGCCATCCATCGTGATGTCGGGTATTTTCTCAATCACCACGTTGGCCCTTTTCACGCCCACATACAAGGCATTCCAGTAACGGTCGAGTCCATCCGAAGTGGGGGTATGGGTGAATACATCGTATGGCCCGATCGTGGATGTCTGATCATTGGGGTTGCTTCCTTTTCTCGCATCATCAGACATAATGTCGAATATCGGGTATCCGCCGGCATTGTAATACCATTCACGGAGCGATTCATAGGTGGCATTGGTGGCCAGCAAAGCATCGGATGGCGATTCGGGAAAGGATTGCTGGGTGAGTGTTCCCTGGAGATCTTTTTCAAGAAATTTCTTGCAACCAGCCGTTAACACCATTGTTGTTAAAACAAGGACTGAAAGATATATTTTAATTGGCGTTCTCATGTCGGTTAAAAGTTTAAATTGATTCCTATTGAATAAAC